>DBKX01000297.1:2275-3617 GCA_002297865.1 Lachnoclostridium sp. UBA739 | reverse complement strand
CCTTGTGCTAAAGTTGTTGTAATATGTTTCTTGGACTTGCTCTGTTTGGATAGTGTTCCATATATGCTTATGCGTGAACAGGTAACGCATCCCGATACTAACATCAATGTTCTTTGATATAGAATATGATATTGTCAACTGAGATTCTGGTGAACTCTTATACCTTGCCTCTGGAATAGACTTCGTGACTTCATTCGTTTCGAACATTAAATTGACATTAAATTTATCATTGTAATATTGCCCTTGCAACATTCCGTAGTGATAGTTATCTGAATAATTTGCACATTTCACCCAATTTTGTTCGATCATCCCCAATAAGACAAAGTGAGGAACCATATATCGAATCGTAGCACCACAGTTATAAATATTATAGCTGTTTTTATCATTATAGTAAGACATCACAACTTGCTGATTTTCGATCTTGCTATATTGTGCTATACGCTGGCGGATGTTTTCATATTGAGCAAATACATCTATATACAAAGATTTTATATTGGCAGTGTAATCCAATTGCAAATCATGTGTATACTCAGGTTTTATGTCCTGGTCTCCTATATTCACAAATAGAGGATTTGTGGCAGAGTTCACGTCACACAGTTGGACTATTTCCGGGTTGGAATTTGCATATTCATAAGAAAGTTCTAAGTTGTTGCTTCCAAAATGATATACCAGGTCTAGTATAGGATGCCAATTGACAAAAGTAAAATGTTCTTTCCCCATACTCCTATATGCGATATTGATACCAGAAGAAGCTGAGAGGTCTAAGTTAACGATATTCTTTTCCACCTCAATATAGCCATAAGTATTATGCTCATTATATTTTGCCTGTGTCTGGTCTGACAAAGATTGAATGTCGTGCCACAAGAAAACAGAATTTGCTCCAATTTTCCAATTTGCAGTAGCCAATGGAAAGGCATAATCCATTCCCCCATTTATTTCCTTTTGTCTATACTCTGCTGAGTAAACATATTCTGTTTTATCCTCTTGACGATTAGTGTTGTTTTTATTGTTGGAATAAATGCCACTAAAATGCATAGTTAAAGAGGATGCTCTGTCAAATGAAAATTTATGGTATAAATTCATTTGATACTTGTATAAATCATCGTCATATTTTCGATGAAAGTCTAAGTCGTCACTGAGCAAGCTATTTTCTGATGAATATCCAAGTTTACCTACATCGAATGAGTTTTGTGGAATCATTTCAAATACGAAGCCTAAAGAAGAGACTGATCTCTCTGTCCAACGAAGGTCTCCTCCAATCATCGCTTTCAAATCTCGATAATAGGAACTTCGTTCGGTTTCAGTGTATTGGCTTTTGCTAGAAGCTGTTAAAGCATCTGTA
>DBKX01000297.1:0-2252 GCA_002297865.1 Lachnoclostridium sp. UBA739 | reverse complement strand
TATTAGACAAAAATGCAAAGCCTGTTAATCCTGTGTATAGAGAGTACTTACTCTTGTCGTAAGAAAAGTTTGCATCAGCAGAGCCAAATGCTGCGGCAGGATGAGACAACACTCCAATATTGAAGTATTTGCTTCCGTTCTTATGCTTTTTTGTTATAATATTGACAACACCTGCATATCCTTGCCCTATATATTCCAAAGGGACTATGTTTGAAACTTCCACCTTGTCAATTATAGTTGGTGAGATACTTGCCAAGGAGTGAGATTTGGGAATACCATCAATCAAAACCAATGGCGTACCACCTTTAGCAAGACTGATGGTTTTCATAGTTGGGTCTATGCGGAGGTCTGGCACTTCTGTCAAAGCGACATAAATATCTTTAGTGTCATTTGCATGTTGACTAAAGAAGAATGTTTTAACATTCCCCTTCTTCTTGATGATATGCCCTCTTTCTGCCTTGACGAATACCTCTTTTAGAGCAATATTCTTTAAGGAGTCTATTTCTATGCTATCATTTCTCATGGTAGCATAAATACTTGAAGCAATAAATAGCAATCCTATTAATAAGTTATACCTTTTTTCCATCATGTTCTTGATTATAACAACTAACATATCGTAATAAAAGAAAACTCTCTAAAGGCATTTCCATACTCTTTAGCTGACAAGTCTCCATAACCTTTTCTTTTTTAAGGAGATGTTTCTGACAACATGGTCCCCAACACAGAGGCAGTAATTTACACTGTAGACATTCAGGATGATTATATGTCTGAATTTGAATTCTTTCCTCCGCTTTATTACCTTTCTATGCGATAGTACCATCACTCATTAAAATTCCATCTTCTTCCGTTCTTGCAAAATCACATCCTGTACACTTAAAAATCTTACCATCATACGAGATAGCTACTTGGTCAAATTTACTAGACACACAAGATGCAGCGGTAGGGAATAGATTCAAATATGTTACATGGAATCTATGGGATACAAAGAGTTTCCAAGCGTCTATTAGAGCTTCATTGGGTTTAGCAACACATCTCTTGGTTTGCCATACTCGCTCAAAATGAATCGAGATTTTACTTCGGTCTATATCATCAATGTCGCTTAAAATTTCACCAACATTTTTCAATGTCTGTTCATCATAATTCAAACGTAGAACAACATGCATATTGTCATAATTACAAATATTTTTCAAATTATGTATTATCAAATCGTATGTACTAACATTTTCATGTTTTGGCATTATTTTAATTTTATCATGTCGCTCCTTATAACCATCAATCGAGATTTGAAATTGTGGTGCCAAATCTTTTATGCAATCTATAACTTTTTCTGTCAAGCGCAGTCCATTTGTTATAAATAAAAACGTTGCTTTTTTGCCAAGTCCTTCTACTACATTCTTTATTTGATGAAGAAAATCATTCAAATCTTCTTCGTAATGCAAAAGAGGTTCACCTCCAAAAAGATCTATTGCAATTTCTTTTATGTAAGGTCTAGTCTTTATTATATTTTTGATATACAAGAGAATGTGTTCTTTTACACTAGGAGTTATTCTTGAACCAACTTTTTTGTTTTCAAAACAATACCAACAACGTACATTGCAGTCTAATGTTGGCAAAATAGTCAAATTAAATACTTCTGACTCATGTGTTTCCTCAAAATAAATATCCTTCAAATATTCAACTTCGTTAAAATCATCCTTAATAAGAATCCCAGCATCTTGAAAATATTTTGCCCTTTTTGAATCTAAAGCATCTTGTGATATCAACTCTAATGTTTGTATAATTTTAGCTTCGTTATCATCAACAAAGACATAACTATCCGTTAAAGCATTATAAATTAATAATCCTTTATCACAATTAATGAATATATTATAGTTACTGACTCTCATTATATATCTAATTTATTACTAATTAATAATTGTTTGATTTTAAAATAGCCATTGCCTTAATAAACAATGGCTACTTAAAAGGGCTTAATAACAGTTACAATTACAACCCTGTCCCTTAGTTGGAGGACGTTTAATTGGCTTCGAACCTCCTCTAATCAAGTCCAACTCTTCGTTGGACACGAACTTGTCGTTTTGGATAAGTTCTGATAAAATCAATTTTCTTTCCATAACGCATTAAAATTAAATTAAACATTACACTTATATGCTTAACTTCGTTTGCAAAATTACAAAGAAAACATCAAACACAAACTATTGCTAACACTTTTAAAGTATAAAATTTATTAAATCGTTCTTTTTGGTTTTAAC
>DBKX01000175.1 GCA_002297865.1 Lachnoclostridium sp. UBA739 | reverse complement strand
CAATCGGTATTTCTATATTATTATAGTAAAGTCCTCTTGTACTATGCGTATCATCTTTTACCATTCCACACACTGGAATATTTAAGTTTAGCTCTTCCATAACCCGAAGTGCCACATTTACTTGACCTTTACCACCATCCATTAAAATCAAATCAGGAAATCTAGTGAATTTTCCAAGCGCTTCATCTAAATTTTTCTCACGCATTTCTGCCTGTTCTTTTAAACCATGTGTAAAACGCCTCGTCAATACTTCATACATGCTGCCGTAGTCATCACTGCCTTGAATAGTTTTAATTTTAAATTTTCGATAGTCGGAACGTTTCGGTTTTCCATTTTCAAACACTACCATAGAACCTACAGACTCAAATCCATTGGTGTTAGAAATATCGTAAGACTCCATCCTGCATATACTTGCAAGTCCTAACCAATCTTCCACCTCATGAACTGCTCCAATTGTTTTCGCCTCTTCACGCCTGATTTTTTCAGCATCTTTCTGTAAAATAATCGAAGCGTTCTTCTCAGCCAGTTCCACTAAGCGTTCTTTCTGTCCCTTCTTTGGCACTCGAATGTATACCTTCTGCTCTCGTTTATTGGACAGCCATTCTGCAAGAAGTTCTGCCTCACTTAGTTCTGTCTGTAAAAATAGTTCTCTAGGAATATACGGAGTTCCCGCATAGAACTGTTTTATAAATGCTGTGATGATCTCTTCATTGGATTCCTCTTTCACATTTTTAAAATAGAAATGATCACGTCCAATCAATTTTCCTGTACGAACAAAAAATACCTGAACTACCGCTTCATCCTTGGTCCTTGCCATACCAATAATATCTCGGTCTTCCATCTCCGAACTGGTAATCTTCTGCTTTTGGGCAATATGCTTTACACTATTGACCAGATCACGATACTTAGCAGCCTCTTCAAATTCCATATTTTCAGATGCTTTGTACATTTTTTCTTCCAGCATAGAAACCACAGGTACATAATTACCGTTTAAGAGTTCCATGGCACCTTGAAAATCTTTCTGATATTCTTCTTGACTCACATAGTCATAACACGGCGCCTTACACTGTCCAATATCATAATACAAACAAGGCCTTACTTTCCCAATATCCTTTGGCAGATTCCGATTGCAGTCTCGTACAAAGAAAATTTTCCTGATTAATTCTAACGTATCTTTTACTGCAAGCCCACTGGTGAAGGGTCCAAAATATTTGACCTTCTTGGAATCTTCCTTCTTTCCCTTCTCCATCTTTCTTACCATGAATAATCTAGGATACGCTTCTCCTACAGTCGCCTTAATAAAAGGATACGCCTTTCCATCCTTTAACATAGTATTATACTTAGGACTATGTTCCTTAATTAGATTACACTCCAGTACAAGTGCCTCAAGTTCTGAATCAGTGACAATGTATTCAAAGTGGTCGATTCTGGAAATCATCTGTTCAATCTTGGCTGTTCGGTTTCGCCCCGATTGAAAATACTGCCGCACACGATTTTTCAGATTGATTGCTTTGCCGACATAAATAATCTCATCTTTTGCATCATGCATAATATAAACCCCCGGTTTATCTGGGAGTTTCTTTAGCTCTTCACTAATGACAAACACTTATCACGCATCCTTTCTGCCTACATAAACTTGTCAATTACGTGGGCCACACCATCCTCATCATTACTTAAGGTTATAAAATCTGCTGCTTCTTTTACCTGTTCATTGGCATTTGCCATGGCCACGCCCATTCCAGCGTACTGAATCATGGATAAGTCATTGTAACCATCTCCGCAGCAAATCATCTGATCCTTGGTCATACCTAATGTCTCTAATAATTTTCCAAGTGAATATGCCTTATCAATATTCTGTGGCATAATTTCCAAGAAAAATGGTTCTGAACGATATACACTTAGCTTACCACGAAAACGTTTCTTTAATTCGACTTCAACATCTGCAAGATACAAGCCATCTGCAGTCAATAAACATTTATTAACTGGGTAGTCAATGTATTCTACAAAGTTGTCCACTTTCTTAATTGAAAGATGATTAATCTTCGCTTCTTTATGAATATACTCATCTGGTTCTGCTGGTGTAATAATGCCTTCTTTATCGTAACTGAGCAGTCCTGTCTTAAATTCCACTGCTGCATCATAAATTTCTTTAATACTTTCTTCTGGAAGCGTCTTCTGGTAAATTACTTCTCCAGTTTGACAGTTCATTACTTTTGCTCCATTATACGCTAAAATATATCCGCCATATTCCTTTAAGCGAATCTGTTCTGCAATTGGCATAATCCCAGGTGTTGGTCTTCCTGATGCAAGTACCACTTTATGCCCACGTTCCTGCAATGCAAATAAGGCTTCTTTTGTTTTTTCAGTAATTAACTTTTCTGAATTCGTCAATGTGCCGTCTATATCTAATACTAAAATTTCGTATGCCATTTTATTTTCCTCCTGAACTTGTTAACAATTTTATCGTTTGGTATAGTTTATCTTCTCTAATAAAGCATCACATTTCCTTACTATGTGCAAAGAGATGATGGAATGTTAAATTTTTCCCATTAATAAATTTCGCTCTTCTTTGTCTAATTTCTCCAAAGCATAACGAAATGCTGTTCTTGGCATCTTACTTTTATTTAGATTCAAATACTCTATGACCTTGTCCTTCTCCACTGTTGAATATATCTTTAACATCCAACCATACCCCTTTTGAACTAAATCACATGAATCCAACATTAATGAATCTGAAATAACAAATGGATTAAAATCATATTTCTGCTTTCTTATTGGAAGAATAAGAACAACCGCAGCTCCCCTTCTTACCCAAAACTCTGAACACTTTGTCCATTGCTCAACTTTTTCAAAAAGTACGGGATATTGTATTAACAGTTCTCCAAATGCATGTGTACAGAAATCATCACAGTCCCCCCAACCAGTTACATATTCTTTAAGCCATCTTTCAAAAATATAAAATGTTTCTTCTGTATACTGCTTTCTGACACGATATGCCCAATCATATGCTACGACACCAAGTTCCCAGTTACGTTCTTCTAATAATGCCTCACAATATTCAAGCACCACATTAATATCTTTGTTTTCCAGTTTCCGAAAAACCTTTGCACCTGCTCTTCTTATTAAGCCCGTTAATAAACCTGTTTCCCTCGTATACTCTGCAATTTCATCCGATACCATTTTTTTTACTTCATTACTCGTTATCATTATATTCTTCCTTTCTACTAACAATAAAAATGGAACAGTTTAGTATATGGTTTCTTTTCTCCACATTCTTTACTGTTCCAGCTTGCTTTTTCAAATTTCTGTACTGCTCCTAATTCCTGCTCAAAAGACTTCTAGTTACTTGACCAGCGTTTAAAATGAATAAACTCTTCTCGCATACTTGCTCTTGCAGTTTCTTCATTTTTATATGTACCATCTGATAATCGAAATGGAATACAGCTTTCTATCATCTCTTCCATTGTTTCATCTGAGCCAAACTTTCCATTATTATAGCAGTAGCAGCAGTAATCTTGGCTCTTGCTTCCATCTTCATTTGTGCCAAATAAACTTTCTTTATCAATTACCATTCCACAACTTTGACATTTTCTCTGCATACGTATTCTTCACCTTTCTAATGCAAATTACTAAATATATACACTAATTATAATGCAACAATATTTTTTAATCAACAAAAACTCACAAGATTCTGGAATCTATATGAAAGACCTGTCCACTCACTCCCATTACCTGATTAGAGCATAATAACATAACAAAAGAAACTAAATCATCCATACATGAACTAATGTCTAGCACGCTGGAATGTTGGGCCTGCAGCTTTTTCTGTTCTACGTTACGATTTAAATCTGTTTCAATATATCCTGGACAAAGTGCATTAACCGCAATATTATACTTTCCTAATTCCTTTGCTAAAGAGCGCGTCATCCCGATTACTCCTGCTTTTGATGATGCATAATTTACCTGGCTAGCTGAGCCCGTAACCCCTTTTAAAGAAGCAATATTGATTATTTTTCCGTACCGCTGTTCCACCATTTTTGTAATCATACACTTAGAACAAAGGAATGTTCCTGTAAGATTGGTTGTAATGACACGTTCCCACTGCTTTAATGACATATCCATTATGCTGTCATCATCGACAATGCCCACATTATTGATAAGCACATCAATTCTTCCATACCTTTGAAATACCTCATCCCTTAACTTGTGCATATCATTTTCATTACAAATATCCGCTTTTACAATCAATGACTTTCCATTTTGAAAAATATCCATGTCATACATTTTTTCTGCTTCCTTGTCATCCTCATGATAATTAATTACAAGGTTAGCACCTTCTTTTATAAATGCCTCAGCGAATGCCCTGCCAATTCCTTTCGTTGAGCCAGTAATTACTATAACCTTATTTAATAAAGATACCTTCAAGCTTACCCTCCTTATTTTCTGTTTCCTATGTATATTTCTTTGATTGGGCAAGGAACATTTCTGAATATAGTCCATTCTGTTTCATCAAATCAATATGGTTTCCACTTTCAAGTAATTCTCCATGATCAAATACATAAATTAAATCTGCATCTTTTGTGGTAGAGAGACGATGTGAAATCATTATTACAGTACGTTCTTTTGCGTGTTCGGCAATAGTTTGGTTAAACATATACTCTGAAAGAGGGTCTAAGGCACTAGAAGGCTCATCCAGGATAATATAATTCTTATTTGCATATATTACTCTTGTAATTGCAACCTTTTGTTTTTGTCCTCCTGACAGATTTTTATCATTTTTATCAAACTGTACAGTGAGCCTTGTCTGTAAATCCTGAACAAAATTATCGTCTTGGTCTAGCTGCAGTTTTTCTAAGGCATACCTGATCTTGCATTCTTCATCTTTTGAGCCTATATCCATCAAAATGTTTTCTTCTACTGTCAAGGCATATATATTAAATTCCTGGAATACGGTACCAAAAAGATTCTGATAACTCATTCTCTTTATATCCTTAATGTTCTTTCCTCCAATCAGTATCTCTCCTTCCTGTAATTCATACAGATTCATAAGCAATTTGATAAATGTACTTTTCCCTGCACCATTTGTACCAACAATGGCTATCTTCTTGCCATATGGGATTTTAAGTGAAACGTTTTTCAATGCGTACTTGTTTTCATTGTAATATTTATAACTTAAGTTTCTTACTTCTATGTCCTCTTGTAACGTATCCTCAACTGTCATACCTTCATCTTCTGGAACACTATCAATAAAATATCTTAACTCACAAATATAATTAGACAGCTGAAAAAATTTTAGGAGCGAACCTTGTAATCCTGCTATACTCCCTTTAATAGATCCTGCTGTAAAAAACAGAGCAGAAAATCCTCCTATGGATAATTTATTTAATCCAATCGCTTGATATAGCAGAATTCCATTATACAGCAAATCCCCCAATACAAAATCTATCAAAAATGGGAAGATTTTTTCATAAAGTATCAGCTTTTTGCTGGATTCGCAGTATAACTTCTCATTTTCTTCATATGCACTGTCTATCCTTTGGAATAACATATCTTTTGCGCCATGAATCTTCATTTCCTTCAAATACTCAAATAAACAAAAAATCTTGTCATAATAACTATACTTTCTTTCAAATACTCGTTTTTCCCGTTCTATGTTATAGGTCAATTTGCTTAAATGAATGTTATTTACTAATGATAATATGTAAGATACAAGTATTATTACTGTTGCCCCATAGGACAAAGACAGTAAAAGACTTCCTAATAACGCAACGCTTGTAATATTTGACAGAATATCTACAAAGTTGAAAAAGCATTCTGCAAATTTATCCTCTGCACTTAATGCGGCACTATAAAAATTATCATAAAACTTAGTATCATCGAAAAGCTCTGTTTTCTGCTTCAAGGATGCATTAAATAGTTGTTCCTGTATAGCAGCTGTCAATTTTTCATTTATTTTATTCTTGTAATACTCATCTAGAAGGCGATCTACAAATGTGATGCTTACTGAGAAAAGAAATACCGAGCCAATAATCGCACTTACAAACGTAATAGACTTACCGCCTTCAATATTATCAATAATCAGTAAAAGCGAATACTGTAACAGCAAAACAAAACTAACCCTTTGGAGTATTGCATTCAATAATGTTATTGTCGAATAGAATGGTGCATGTGTAAAATAGAATTTCAGAACATACAGGTTATTTTTATATGATTTATATTGTTTCATCTCTGAACCTCCGTCTGATAATTTTTTGCTTGTAAATTAAACATTTCTGCATACTTCCCATTACATTTCATAAGTTCATCGTGACTGCCTTGTTCCAAAATGGATCCATTTTCCATAAATAGTATTCTATCAACATCCTTAGCAAATGACATTCGATGCATAATAAAAATTGCTGTTTTATCCGCACTTAATAAAAGCATCTTTTGTAACATGTCCTCTTCACTTAACGGATCTAGTGCTGATGTTGGCTCATCAAATACATATATACTGCCTTGACTGGCAAATGCCCTCGATATTGCGATTTTTTGTTGTTCTCCTTTTGACAAATTTACACCTTCTCCAAACTCCTTAGTGTAATAGGTGTCCACACCATCAGGCAAAGCATTCACTTTATCCCACATGTCACTAAATTGCAGCGCCGCTTTTTCATCTCCATTACCTGCTTTGCCACAAGTAATATTGTCCTTTATGGATACAGAAAACAATCTGGCGTCTTGTTCTACAACAGATATTGCCCCTCTATATACTTCAGAATCAATTTGTTCAATTGGAATTCCATCTAGTAAAATTTTACCTTCATCGGGCTGATAAAGTCGTAACAGCAAGTTAATAAGGGTGGTCTTACCTGCACCATTCTTACCTACGATTGCTATCTTTTCACCTTTTTTTATCGTCAGATTCAAGTGATTAATCTGATTTTTTTCACTGTTCCCATACCGAAAAGTAACATTTTGAAATGTTATATCAGAACTGAATGAAACATCTTCTTTTTTAGAAATGACATAAGTCTTAGGCTCAACGTCAAATTTCTTCAAATAATAATCAATATCATATATATATTTTTTGCTTTCATCAAGTTTCGCATATGTTCCAACTAGATCTGATATCTTGTCACTCAGATTTACTAATCCTATAAGCATGATAGATATGTCTTCCGGCTTCATTGTCTTAGATACCATTACTTGATATACTGCATAAATTAAAATTAAACTAAATGGAATTCTGTTTTTTAACAATTCAAACAGAAATGAAATTTTAAAACATCGTCTTCCTCTTTCTTCGTTAACCTTATTCTTTATTGCTACACCTTCGTAAAATAATTTTTTTAACGGCTTTGAAACATTTGTCATTCTCATTTCATAGGTATAATTCTTGCCATAGAAGCATCGTTTCACATAGTCTTTCCTTACTTCTCCTGCTTGCCTTTCTTTGTTAGCTTCATAAGATTCTCTTGCATGCCTTTTTCCCAGTATCCATGTTGTAGAAATTGGAAGAACCAGTATAATCAATGCCTTCTTATCAATTGTCCAAATGACCGATGATACAAATACGCACATTAAAAACTGCCCGAATAAATTTGATATATTATCAAGATATTCAACGATATATTTTTTCGCTGTATCCATTACTTTTCGGTAATCCTCATAGTGCTCTGGATCTTGAACATCCCTTAAATTCATAGTGTAAGTTCTTTCATAAATCTGCTTGCTAAATGTACGTCGAATCCTGTTTATCAGCACAGGATGCCCGTATAGTTCATACCATCCACTATAGAGCTTAATAATTAACATCAAAACGCTAATCAAGATAAAACTTGTTACTATGTAATCCAAACTCTTATTTTCTCTGATGCAATATAGAAGAAATTTCAGATATATTGCACACGCAAAAAGATATTCAATGCTATTCAAAAATTGAAAAATAACTGATATTATCGTTACCTTCCTCACATTTGGGTCATATTTTTTTAAAAAAAGATATCCCTTATGTATGCTTTGACTGCCTTGCTTCAATACTGAATCCTCCCTCTTGTCTTTATTCAAGAATAATATCACATTATTTTCTTTTTATGTCAACTTTTAATTTGTAACATCATCTTAATACCCTATCTATCTGAGTAAACAGTTTTGCATATTCCAAGCTCTTTTTTTCCTTTTGTTTCTGAAGAAGTTCTGCCATCTTGCTACGTGTCTCCTCTGAATCTTCTTTTATGAAGAACTTAGCTATTATGTCACCTAACACATGCATATCATTTTTCTCAAATCCCAAATAAGTCACTTCCTGAACCCCTATTCTGACTCCATTATGGCCATTATGCGGAATTGTTATGCTGTTCACATAGATTCCGTTTTCAATGCAATAATTCACATTTTCTGTTATATCATTCATACCGCAGTCAATCCATAACTGATGCGATGTATCATAATAAATACGCATGCCGTTATCACGCAATCGTTCAGCTAATGTACGCGCATTCTCCACCACTTTCGCTGCATATTCACTAAAAAATTTCTCTCCTTTTTCAAGCACCATTGCCAAGGAACAGATATCAGCTGTATGGGTATGAGAAATAAAAAGCATGTGATTTAATTGATAGAGCATATAATACCAGCGGTTAGTTGTTACAAATATACCTTTATGAGGTCCTGGAAAAGTCTTATGTGTGGAACCAATGATAATATCTGCTCCTTCTTTCAAAGGATTCTGAAACTGCCCACCCATTATTAATCCTAAAACGTGAGACTGATCATAACATATCATAACGTTTTTTCCGACTATTTTTCTTATTCCCTCAATATCTGCTCGATATATTACATTCATTAAGTCGATATAAACCATTTTTACTTTTTTTTCATTTACCAGTTTCTCAAGTGCTTCCTTATCAATGTTATAGCTGCCTTTATCATATGGTATAAATTCATGCTTACATCCAATTCTCTCGATAACATATTTTGTAGCGGAATGTCCACCTGCTTCAATTGGTACTGATAAAACCAGCTCATTCTTCATTACCAGAGAGCCTACTACACTAATCATCATATTTAAACCTGATAGCGGCTTAACATTGGCATATTTTCCACCTAGATATTCACAGAGCATATTTTTACACCGTGTTTCGATCTCAATATATTCTTCGGTTCCTCCAAATTGCGGTAAGGTTTCTGCTAAGCCATTTTCATCTTTCTGTACATTTTCTTCCACATCGTATACATATCTGGAGTAAGCATCTAACAAATAAGGTAATCTTACCTCACCTGGAAGCCATGATTCACTTGCAACTAAATGAATTGATTGTTCCGATTTTTTCATTGCCTTTTCCATTAATTCCAATGTTTCCATCTTAATTCCTCCAGTCTTGCATTACATAATTCGTTTTCAAACTCTTTTCGCACACCATCCCCTAAACCTAAGCTTTTGCATGCCTGATCCATGCCTTCTTCCAATTGTTGTACTAGCATCGCTGCCTGTCCCATCTTTCTTTTTTTAACATACGAAAACTCCAATAATGGATCATAAAAGTCAGATGCTGTTGTATACACAGTTCCCATGTTCTCTATACTTTTATACATTTTTTCTAATTCACTTAGTTCTTTCCCGGTTTTCATACGTTTCATGCTTTCTAGGTTGTCTGGACTAAATGTAATTTTAGATAACTGACTTAAAAAATGTTTCTCCAATCCACGAATTGCATTTATAAGAAGTTGTGTACTAATGGTCGAAACCTGCTTATTAAGTAAACACCCCAATGTATTTTCCTTATTAATCATCGGTGATATTAGAACATAATCTACCTGCAATTCATTTAAAACATACTGGCATGTATCCAAAAATAAAGGTAATGCAATATCTTCACTTAATCCTGGCAACCCAAGCAGTATATTGGCACACACTTTGCCGCCTTCCTTATGAATTATATCTGTTGCATTCTTTAGATTTTCATTTGTTATTTTTTTATTGAGCCAGTGATTTCTTAGAAATTCATTTCCACACTCAACTCCTATGCCTATTGTAAGGCTCCTTTTAAAAACAGTTCTCCACATTTTAACTTTTTCTGCTGTTACACTGTCTGCTCGAGCAGATATAATACCAATTTGAGGTGTATTTCTATAAACACCGCTTTCCTTAAACATAATATGAAACGCTTCTTGTGGATACTGTTTCTCGTTCAGAATATCATGAACAGACATCTGTTCAATTAAGGTGGCAGTACAGTTTTCTCCTCGAATTCTCTGAAAGCTGAACTTGATCGTATCTGCATACAATTTCACATTTTTTTCGCGAAGTTTTGCTAGATGTGCAATCTCCTTCATTCTCGATGAATCCCAATTACAAAACGAACACCCTGCAATTTTATCTGCTTTAATTTGATGCTGACATCCGATTGTTTCCATTATTGATAATGTATGCATATTTGTACAGTAAGGTTTTTCATTTAACTCAATTATATCCTGTCTACACAACATAACCAGCTCTTCTTCGGTCATACCATCTACTCTCTCTCGTTCTTCTTTGTAATCAAGATATTGCTGTTTCCAAAGCTCACTTATTACCTTTTCAATCACCATCGTATCTTACCTCACATCCCAATTATAAAATATGACTTTTAACCTTTTACAGTTATCCCATGTTTTGCACATAAGCCCCGCCTGCAAAACGTCAGTATCTAAAACAACATTACCATACATACAATCTTGTCCTTCTAATCTTTCTCCAAAAAACAGCTTTCTTTCCTGTAATTGAAAAATCAATTCTATTTCCTTGTCAAGAGTCTTTTTATTTTTAACTTCCATTATTCTCTTTTTGCCAAGTAGATCACATATTAGTCTATTGTTTTGATCTAATGACCAACATATGATTTTACCATATGAATCCCGGATAAATATTCCCGCAGTGAAACCATCCGTCTTACTTTCTTCCAGAACCTTAAACTTGACCGTAATATAATGTATATTAGCAGAATTACTCAGTATTACCTTTGGGCAGTAATCAAGTACCCAACTGTTATATACCTTGTTATTATGAAAATAAAATAAAATTCCTTCTTTGTTCCTTGTTATGAGTCGATCTTGATTATTCTCAAACTGGCATAACACTTCTTCTGTAATACTGTCATCCACTTTTCCACTCGCTTCAATAAGATGAATAATATCCTGTAATAAGTCTGCTAACTCATCTTCGCTTTTATTTATTTTTTGATTTACTCCACTTGTTTGTAATTCATAGTCTAACTTACATATTCTTATAAGTGACCTAGCTGTATAATTTCCCCATACTTTTGATAAACGTTTCCCTATACTCTCTAGCTTCATGCGCATTGCCTCGGTTTCTTCATAGCGTTCCAGGATACCTATCAGTTCATTTATTAAAACTTCTTTGTATTTTGTTATGTTCATATAGGACCAGATACAAACCTTATTGCTTGTTATTAACTCACTTGCCGCCGTAGATTCTCCTTGTGCCTTTCTCTCTTCGACTTCGCGGAATATATATTTATGTAAAACTGGCTGCATATACTGTCTTTTTTCTATTGCGTCTGCCCACACTTTTAACATCCATATCAGAATTTGTGTTTTATCTACATCCCTTTCTTTTTTGTAATAAAATACAGAATTCCAAGGCAGATCACCTTTAAAGGATTTCAAGCATAACTCAAGATCCTCATACTTTATTGCAAAATCCTGATACCTCTGCAGCTCATCTTCAATATTGCATTGAATTGAGTCAAGGATATGATATATCCTTCGTTTATCATCATACCCTTTTACGACCAGTACATGAGACCAGTCATCAATCAAATAGAAACCTGAATAGAACAACCGATACAGATTAATTGGGACTACAACTGGATATTTTGAATCAATCAGCTGTTTTATAATAGCATTTAAGTTTTCACTTACTTTTACTCCAATACTTTCTACTCCGAATTTATCGAAAAGTAATTTGTTTATCATTTCATCTATATACTCAATCTGTGTATCAGAATCAAAACAATATGACTTTGCCAATTTAATCAACATTATATAGAAAACTGCAAAGTCCTCATCTATAGTTCCAATAGCAATAGACTGAGGCTTTTCATAACAGCTGATACTTTCCATTTTATATATGTTCATTCGGTCTTTTACATATGGTAATAAATTTGATTCTCTGCTTTTCGTAGTTATCACTCCCTTATTAGTATCTTTATCCAAACAACCAAATGTGTATAAACAAAAATTGCACATAGCACTAAACTATGTACAATTTTTGCTTAATGCCACAAACCTTTTATATTTCTGATTTTTCAGCATTTTTTC
This sequence comes from Lachnoclostridium sp. UBA739, assembly GCA_002297865.1. Next base: position 16,589 of record DBKX01000175.1, on the reverse strand, counting down.
TTTACTCATTTCATTAACAATTACTTTTATCTTAACGCAGAGACCTTCACTAAGAAAATCTTCCAGAAACTTTATCATTCGTTCTTTTAATTGATCATTTATCTTGCAATCCAGTTCATACTCAAATACCCCCAAACTGCTCTGCGTAACTTGATAACGTAGAACATCACATTTTAATGCAGCGTTCATAAAAAATATGGAATCATAAATAATATAAGGTTCACAAACTGTTTCATCTGAAAAATAAATCATGTCACTACACCGATACCCCGTTAACTCAATTGCATCTTTTTTACACGTTTCACAATAAGTTTCTTTCGCTAAATCCCCTATTTCATAGCGAATGAATGGTGTATCAAGATAGTTCAGTCCTGTCAGTACAACTTTTTGTGATGAAACACCTTCCTGTTCAGATTCCAGCAACTCAACGAATACATTATCTTCTAGAATATGCAGTTTACCATCCTGACAGCTTGCAGCAATAAAATTAATCTCATTCGAACTGTATACTATACTGTAATTCGTCTTAAATACTTCTTCTATAATAGCTGCCTGCCATGAAAAACAAGGCTCACTATGCAGTTCAATGTAATTAAATTTTACACTTAGGCCATTCCTTTTTAAAAATTGAGCATAAGTAGCTACAGCAGTCGGTGAACCCGTAATCCAAGTTGGTTTTTCCTCTTCAACCAGCTTATGCATCTCCTTCATATATTCATCACTATAGTTTGTCAGAAAATATTGAATCCCGTATTCATCCTTCAAAAACTTGTTTTCCTTTTCAAAAAACATACATTTTGTCTTTTCATTCATTGGCAAGAGCCAAATATATTTCTCTGTAATAGAAAACTCTTTAAATTTTCTCCGATAACGGTTTAGCATATAATAATTACGATAATCATCTTTATTAGAATGTATTACCTCCAAAGGTATTCCTGTAGAACCACTTGTGATAACCATATTGAATCCCCCTTTTTCCAATAACTTATCACAAGCTTTAAAATTACCAGCACATTTCTTTAACTGTTCTATATCAAGCAGCTTCTTCTTTGAATTACAGATAAAATCATATTTATTGGTCCGATATTCTTCCTTTGTGGTAATTGGAATTTTTATAAAGTCATCATATGTTTTTATCTCATCTACACAAATTCCATTTTCCTTGAATAACTTTTTATAATAATCTGTATCTGCCGCTGCCTGAAGCACATTTTTTATTAATTGCTGATTAAATTTTTGCATCTTTTCTCTCATCCCAATTGTTTAATTCTTTTTGAAAAATAGTAAGTACTTCTTTTTGTCTGCTTTCTTCCAAAACATTTGTTACAAGCTCGAAAGCCGCATTCTGCAATGTAGTCTTAATTTTGTCCATACCATCCATTGCCTGATATTGTTCATAGAATTCTTTGTTGCAATTCACTTGGAACATATCTGCAATTTTCTCAATTTGTGCTGACTTCATTCCTCCAGCAGTCAATAACTCTAGCATCTTATCTACTTGCTCAATTTGTTGTTCTGATAACTTGAACTGTGCAAAATAGTCTTTAAAATTGATAGAACTGAACATAAGCTTTTCTTGATACTTCTTATCTAAGCTACCTATCTCCTTAAAGATAAGAAGCATTCCTGATATGCAGTTTTCATTTTCCAGATTACTACTTTTAATATTCTTCTGAATCGTATACTTCTTAACTACAAGCGGCGATAACATAAAAGAATCGATTCCAAATGTATCCAATTTTTTAACAGATTCCTTTAGCAACTCTACATTTTGCTTTAATGTAAGTCCTGGTAGCATCATAAGAATATTCGCAGATACTTTACATTTATTTTCATGTGCCACAGTAACTGCTCTTCTTATGGTGTCATCGTCCATTTTTTTATTAAGCCAATGATTTCGAATCCATTGTTCCCCAGTCTCAACACCAATGCCTAAAGTCAGCTGCCTTTTAGCCATTCCCTTCCATTTCTGAAGTTTTTCCTTAGTTATACTCTCTGCCCGAACCTGAGCAAGTGCAATAATCGGCATTTCTCCTATAGCATGCTTCTCTTCAAATAAATAATTCCGCTCCTCTTCACTAAGTTCCTTTTCATCAAAACAATCATGTATTGCATACTCTTCAAAGATATGTACCGAATGATTGCTTTCACGTAAACGACGAAGATATTCCAGCTGCATATTCCGATACAGATTCGCATCTTTCTTTCTCAACTCGAATACATATGCTGGATGTGCAACATATGTATCATTCCAGTCACAAAAACTACATCCACAATGATGACCATCCTTCACATTGTGAGGACAGCCTGGAGTTGGGAATATAATAGTTCCTTCTTTACCATCGTCTTCTACTATATCCATATCCATGGTATCTAATATTTTTTTGTAAAGTTCTTCTGCTGACATGTCTTGTGCTATCTTCTTCTTCTGAAAATAATCCTCTGATACTTCTTTGAGAATTTCATACATTATTTCTTCGATAAATAACTTTGCTCTCATGCAGGGCTCTTTTCTCCTATCATTTTTGCTACAACATCAATTAAATTTCCAACCTTCGATAAACTATTAAAATCCACACTATCATCATCGATGCTAATATCATACTTCTGCTCTAAATCCATGATGATTAGAATCATACCAATCGAATTAATTCCAAGATGCTCCACCAAATCCATCTCCCGATTAATAGCCGCTTCGTCAATATCTAGTGTCGAATGGCTACATATAATCTGCTTTATTTCACTAACTACACCCATGTTCTCATCACCTTCCCTGTATAAGTCGTAGGTATTTTATTCACAAATTCTATCTTATCTGGCTGTTTATAACTTGGAAGAAAGCGTCGGCATGTTAATATAATCTCCTGTTTCACATCTGCTGCTAATGCCCCCTCTTCTAAAACTACCTTAGCTACTGGTGTCTCCCCTGTAACAGCATCTTTCTTAGCAATTACAATACTTTGTAAAACACCATTTACTCCATTAATGTAATACTCAATCTCTTCTGGTGAAATGTTAATTCCATTTCGAATGATAATATTCTTTTTTCGTCCCACTATATGTAATTCGTTATCATCATCCAAATAACCAACATCTCCCGTATATAAGACACCATCTTTTACGGTTTCATTGCTTAATTCTTTCTGACCATAATAGCCTTTCATTATGTAATTACTCTTTACACATATCTCACCTATCCGATCAACTGGTTCATATATCCTAAGCTCTACTCCTCTTATTGGTTTTCCAACAGAACCCTGCTTCCCGTTTTTTGTATGTATCTTAGTGGATATTCGTGGGGAATGTTCTGTCTGACCATATGTCTCTATAATCTGCGTATTAGGCAAAAATTCGTATAATTGATTCAGTATCTCTGGACTGATGGACATTCCTCCGAATAATAGCTTCTTTAAGAATGTTATTTTTTTGTTTTTCTTCCTCAAATACATGACCAGTACATTTATCATAGATGGTACAACCACTGTATTGGTTATATTCCACCTGCTAATTATTTCTATCAGTTTGTTACACTCAAATTTACCCGTATAAATCACAATATCTGCTCCCAAGTAAATATGCGCAATCATCTGCGATGAGAAACAGTAGCCAAAACACATCGGTAACATTATCAATGTCCTTTCAGAATCCTGAAACTTTACAGATTCAATATGCGCTTTTACATTTTCCAAAACACCAGCTGTTGTAAGCATCACAAATTTCTGCTTTCCTGTGGTGCCAGAGGTTTTAATAAGAGCAATAACATCACTTAAGTCTTCTTTATATTGGGTAAGATATCTTTCTTTGGAATTACTGTACAGCATTCCATCATTTACATTCAGAATTTTGCAATTGAATGGTACATTGCAAGATGCCTCCATTGCATTGTCCAAATATTGTTCATTTGTAATAATCATACTGATATCTGCATCTTCAATAATTTGTTTCAATGTATATTTAGTTTCCATTATAGAGATGAAAACAGGCTTCTTTTTTGCATTATGTACTGCAAAAAAATATTCCATAAATTCAATACAATTCGGCAAATAGATACCAATCATTGTTCCTTGGGTAACATTAGCAATATTGACTGAAAAAGTTCTTGCCCTTTCTAGAAGCTCCGCATAAGAAATTTCTTTATCTTCCTGAATAATTCTACCTTTCTCTTTACTTGCTGTGCCAATAAGCAAATCCATTATATTTTCTATCATTCTTTCACCCGCTTATCTTTGATCACATATCCGCATCATCTTTCCTCTTCTTGAAAAGATGATGTCTTTTCGCTCAAATGATACTTCAAACTGTAACTTATTATTTCTATACAATTCGTATGCATCAATTGAACAATGCCTTAAGTTTTCCAATAATTCATTTTGTTTTTCTATTGTTAAACTAGGAAGATCCATTACAATTTTTACAATATCCGTACCCTGGTCATCTTTTCTAACCTGAATTTGAAAGTCGACTTGTTCCTCTCTGTGGATTGTGTTCTTAATCACAGTACTAATCTGAAGCGGTACCAGCAATACACTGTCATATAGCATAAGACATTCACCGTTTCGACTTAAAACCTCAATTCCATTCTCCCTTTTAATAACGAGATCGTTCAAATTATATCGAATTAGCGGAGTTCCATAGTGATAGAAACTTGTTACTACTAAATGACCTGTTTGATTCTCTTTAACAGGACAGTTAGTATCATCTAGCACCTCAAATAAATAATCTCTATTAAAAAGATGGAACACATAGCTTCCCTGTGGCATCCATCCAAGCCCATCAAATTCTTCACTGCCATACTGATTCCAAATCTGAAAGCCATACTTATCTTCAAACTTCTTTTTTATTTCTTCATTTAATTTTTCTCCCGCACACATAACCTTAGTAATACAAAGTTTTTTTTCTTTACCTGTATTCAAATTCTGCCAGCACTGCATTAAAGATTTTAAACGAGATGGTGCAATATCAATGACAGTTATATCATTGTTTTCTATAATTTTCATGGCAAGTTCGTCTAGAACATTACCAAGTTCAACATAGCTAATCCCCATTTTTTCACATGCCATCGCAGTCAACGAAGAGTACCCCCATATACCAGACGGCTGAAGAATTGCCACCTTATCTTTTCTAGTAACTCCACAAATTGACATAAGTTTCACTTGATTAAAGACGCTTTTCTCAATATCACGCCTTGTACGAAACATTAATTTAGGACTCCCCATTGTTCCTGAACTGCCTACGATTTTCGAATAATGCAGATTTGATTTAAATGCTAACGGGTCCTTTGATAATTCGGAAGATTCTACTATTGGCAACTGTTCTGGAGAATTGATATTGTTAATATCAATACCTTCATATAGTTTTTTATAATATTTCGTATGTTCATACGCAAATTGTACTACTTTTCTTAACTTCCTGATTGTATTAGCTGTATAGTCTATCATTAAACTGAATTTCACCCACCATTTCCAGCATCCTGCTCTCTACAAGTTTTTCAAACTGTACTGCCATACTCTTCGTTACATGCGAATATGGTCCAAGAGAACCATGATTAGCAAACACAGCTTCATTTCTTCTTGTTGTGTAAATGTCCATGTTCTGATTTAAACATTTTACATCTTTACAGAATTTTCTCACTAGTGAAGGTTCTAAAGCCATCATAAGTGCAGTTTCTGCCTGCGCAGCATGCTCTTCGCTCCAAGAAGAAAACTGTCCAAATATTCTTATCATGTCATTATTACCTATCAAACTCCACCAGCTTAATTCAGCTATTACAACATCTTTTGGAAGCTGTTCTTTTATTAACTCGATTGCTTGTATTAAAAATGGCTCATTCTCCCAATGTGCATTTAAAATCAGTATTTTCTTTGCTCCTGCCCGTACGTAGCCTTTTATTACTTGCTCATACCAGCCTATCAGTATATCACCACGAATACCTATCGTCTGTACATAATCCATCCCGCCTCCACTATTAGAAAGACTAATTGCACCATATGATAAGGTTGGCGCTACGATTGCATCCATTTCGTTTGCTAATCTTTCACTTAATTTAGTTGAAATAATTGAATCAACTGCTAGTGGCAAATGTTTTGAATGCTGTTCAACGGAGCCTGCTGGTATTATTAGCATCCTGTTTTTAATCTGCGCTTCTATTTCATCATAAGTCATCTGCTCATATCTTAACATTATTTCTACCTCTTTGTATCTCTAAATAGGAATCACGAATCTGTGTCAGCTTGGAATTTCCATTTTGCAGTATAGCAGAACACACTCCTACTGCTGTTGCTCCATAATTTATATAATCATCAATATCTTTACCACCATAGACTCCCCCGTATGCTATTTTGGTAATTGGGATATTTCTAATATCATATAATGCCTTCAGAACAAGCGGTTTCATAAACTTTCCAGATACGCCTCCACTTCCTCCAAACATCTTTTTGGAATTCTTATCTAATACAATTCCAGGTAAGGAATCACTTAAAGAAACTCCATCTATCCCTGATTCATATATAGCCTTCACCATACTAATGTTTAACTCACTAGAATTCGATATCATCAGTTTTATAACAATTGGTATATCAATTGCTTTTCGAACCTTTTTACATAACTCTTGCAAATAATCTACCTGAAAGCAAATCGGCTGCTGATCTCTCGTTCCACAGGAAAGACATATTTCGAGCAATTTTCCTCCCGCACTAACAACATTCGTCCCTATATCAATAATTCGTTCACCTGTATCTCCATAAATGTTGGGTATAACATTGCTTTCTTTGTTCTGCTTCAGATAAGCATACCATTCTTCTGTACTTTTCCTTGAATACCCATCCTTGTTAAACAGCATGTCTCCGTCACTATAAATGTTATTGTGTTTTGACTCTATTCCAGCTATTGTTTTTGTAACAACTGCCGCTGCTCCATGCTGAAACATTAACTGAATAGAATCTTTGCTCTCTCCCATTGGACCAGCAGATACAATTACTGGATGTTCTAACTTAAGTCCTAGTAAATCTATCATTCTTTTCCTTTCCACTGCCTTAATATCACATCTACAACGTTTGAGTTAGTGAATGGGCATCTTTCATGACTTCATTTAAATCTATACATTTTACATGTGCAATGCCTTGTAAACCACGTACTAACTTAGAAAGCTGTTGTTTTTTGCTAAAATCGTAAATTAATACTATTTCTTTATTTAATGTCGTCGCCCAGCCCAGTTCTACATTTGTACCAGCACTTTGAATCATTTTATTTTTCGCATCATTTGGAAAAACAGCGATATATGTATCACACTCATTCATCCACTTATAATCCCGTTTACAAATATCTTCATCACTAAAGGATTCTGTAACTCGTCCAAACTCTTCTTCTACATGAGCTGAAAACACCTGATTATGCTCTTTTTGTAATGTCTCTATGATATACTCGATCATAGATTTAACATTTGGCATAACCAGTCCATCTTGGTTTTGTACCTGTTGAATCGGTGCTCCCAAAAAAATCTTCATATCAAACTCCACCTTAATTATTATTAGTTCTTGATTCTGCGCTATGATAATACTTAATAGCATTTCTTACTGGAAGCCCTTCTAGTACTTCAGAAGGTCTATCCCGAAGTGGTTTTACTTGAAATTGAGAGGTTTCTAAATTATTCTTTATTTTTCCACTCGTAGTATAAGGTAATACATCCGAACATCCCGGACTAATTACTTTCACATATGGCAGCAGCCTAAGCAGCATATTTCTATCTTCCCTTGTTGTAGCAATTATCTTAATATCCTTACACTCCTCATATACTCTTTTTACTGCAGAATAATACTCGTTATCTGTTACTACATCCTTTAAATTACGAACTCCACATATTCTAGGCAAGGAAATATATATCTGTTTTGCATATTTAGACAGCTTATCTACATGTTCCATAAGTAATGTTACTTCTGTTTCCACGCTGTTTAATCCTAGCAGGACTCCAACATCCACCTGTTCAAATCCTCTCTCTAGAAACCTCATAGGCGTTGTTATTCTACGCTCATAATCCGATTTTGGATTATTGGAATCACATTTTCCAAAGTATCTTTCATAGCATTCCTTATCATAAGTTTCTTGAAATAAAGAAAGTACTATATTTTTCTTATCTGGAAAACTTTTGTCTAATATATCAATTTCGTTATCATATAAAGAACCAATGTTAAAGAAAACTTTTTGAAAACCTTTTTGTAAAGCCTGTTTTATACACCAGATAACTAAATCTAGATTTTCTATACGTTTTTTCTCTCCAGTGTACTCTCCAGTTAAGATACACACAGCACTAATTCGCTCAATATTTAATATAATATCTAGCTGCTCTAGTATCTTTTCCTTATTCGGTACTATTCGATGAAGACTATGATTTTGCACTCTCATATTACACATTTTACACTGGCTGTCACACGTGTTTGTTAGGTACAGTGGGACAAAGGTTTCATACCGTTCGATTTTCTTCAACCTCCTCTAATAAATTATTTACATGATATTTAGTTACCTCACAAAAATAATCTTTCGCTGTAGTCAAACCATCCATCATTAAACTGCAGTTTGCACAAAATTCACCTCTGCAATAGTTTTTTATGGAGCACTCTTTACACTTTTTCTCTTGAAAACGATATTCTTCTTTTCTGATTTTTATCTTGTTCAGGTTTTCTACAATCAAAGCTGCAATATCATCGTCATTGATATTTCCTAAGCTATGCTCTGTTTTAGAGGATACAGGACATGGCATTACAAGTTCATTTGGACACACCTTAATTGTGAATGTACTAAGACAATCTGTCCTATTTTCTGGAATAGCCTTTGCGCAGATTTGGTCTAGTCTGTTTGATAAGATTGGAATCTTCGATTTCTCCATCGCAATTTTTTCAAAAACCGCATCCTCTATCTTTTTCTGTGCGTTTACTTCAGGTGCTGTTGTATCCCATTTTTTCAATGCTGTTCCCACTGGTAGCAGTGTAGGGAAGTAAATATATGCCAGCTCTTTTTTTTCACAATAAGAAATCATCTGCATGACTTCATCTATATTCTGCTGCATCATTGTCATAGAAACACCAACTTGCGCATTTAGATTTCTTTCTGCAATTTGTTCAATTAAATCATAAACTTTTTTGTGCGTTCCCTTCCCACGAATGCCATCAAATGTCTCTTGTGAAAAGCCATCGATGCTTAGCTGCAATGTAACTCTGCGATTCTTGAGCAGTTTTTCTACCATATCAATGTCCAATAGAGTTCCATTACTCGTAATTGTAACATCACCGCTTTTCTCCAATTCTTCTACAATTGGAATAAACTCAGGATGTAGTGCTGGTTCTCCACCTGTAACAACTGAATTACAAATACCAAACTTATCCAACATTTTCTTATGAAATTTTATTATCTTTTCTTTACTAAGCATCTTATTTTTCTGTTCTGACAATAAATCGCTGCAATGTTTACAATGCAAATTACAGCCAGAGATAATCTCATAATATACTCTATCTGAAAATAATGGATTCCTTTCCGACATTAAAGTTTCCTCCTGCCCATCAAATATTCAAACATATGAGGAGGTGCTATACATTGATTACATTCAGTAACGACCCTGTTTTCCAAAATTTCAAACTCTTTCTTATCCAGTTTCAATGGATCTTCATTTTCAACTGGAATGATATCAAGAATATCATGATCTCGTTTCATTGTAAGTTTCTGGTCTTCATCATAGTACAGATAAACTGCATCCCAATTAACAATAAGATCTTTATATTCATAATAGTTGAATCTTACGGCATAACCACTTTTGTCTGGACTATCCACTACTTCGACATTTGATTCGATTACTACATTACTATCATCAAATCCCTCTTCATAGGCAAAATTATCAGCAACAAAAACGCCACCTTTTTTTAGCCACTTGCTCATATTTTTCACTGCTTTTGCATAGCTCTCTATGCTTATTGGAATAAACAGAAGTACGACAGCATCAACTTCTCCAATCTGTTTCATTACAGTATCTAACTCGTCCTTCTTCAGGAAATCGCATTTTACAATTTCTACATTAGAATTCTGTTCCTCTATGTATGCTTTTGCAATGCCAACAGACTCTTCATTTCTCTCTAAGCCAATGACACGGTAACCTAATTTCGCCAATTCCACTTCATGTCTACCTGTACCTGAGCCCAAAGAACAGATTGTTTTAGGTTCAAATTGTGAATGTTCTTTGATATATTGACCCACAATATTGTCGAATATATCATACTGAAAATACTTTTTTCTAAAGAAATCAATATATTTAATTAATCCTTTAGGATAATTTACTTCCCAATTAATATTCATAATTACCTCCAATTGTGCTTTATCTATTCCATGTATAAGTAGTCATTTGCAACAGCACCCTTCATTTTTTCGCCCCAAGGCTGTAAATGACACCTGTTATCTAAGGAATAAAATACTTTAGATATATTATCTACATAATATTTTCCTTTTTTGGTAACTAGAAGTGCATCGTTTGTTAGTTCAACAAGTCCCTGATTGCTCAACATTTTAATTTCGTTCGCATATACATCAGCTAGATCAATTCCAAACGCTTGTTTAAATGGCTTTCTTGGAAGGACAAAACAACGTGCCCCTAATACCATAAAACGTGACATTGCATCTGTGAAATTGTATTTTTGGCCTGTTAGAACTGGCAAACATCCTTCATCTAGAACTCTCTTATACTCTTCCATGCTATGAACATTAAAGTAAGTACTTCCATTTAATGCAGAACAAGCACCTGCTCCTAATCCTAAAGTCTGACCCTGAGGTGCAGTCCAAGTCACAATTGTCTCTTTACTTATATGCTTTTTATGTGAATAATCTGGCTGAGCTGTGTGATTCCATTCTCTATTCATCAATTCTTCATTAATCATATAGAACATCTCTTTGTCTTCTTCTTCACTTGCCTGATAGTTCTGTTGAGATGCCTGTCGTACTGAAAGTTCAAGGCTATAAGTACTTAATGAAGTAATACCTGTTTCCAAAAATTGATTAAGCTGTTTTCTCACATCTTCAACCTTTTGATAAGGTAATCGATATAACATATCTGCAGAAACCGTATTGAATCCAATCTTTATTGCAGAATCTAATGTTTCTCTGTTCTTTTCAGCTGTCTGCTTTAATCCCATTGCTTTTAATTCATCATTGTTAAATGACTGTATACCAAAAGATACTCTGTTTACCCCCACATTATGTAATTCAGATAAATAATTATAATCTACTAGAGATGGATGGCCTTCTAATGTCACTTCCACGCTATCATCATGTTTTATATAACTTTTAATCCTTTTCACAATCTGTCCGATGTCATCTGGAAAAAGCAATGACGCTGTACCTCCACCAAAGTAAATGGCTTTTAAGTTATATTTACTTAGTATTCCCGTCTTCGCATACATTTCAAGTTCCTTGATAACTAGTTTGGCGTAACCCATTACCTGCTCTCTTGATTTCACAAGTTCCACATAAAATGGACACATTGGACATCGAAACAAACAAGCTGGTAAATGGATGTATACAACCAAATCATTGGATAATGACGGAACAAGACTTTTTTTGAATATATCTTTCACCTGAAACGGTTCTGGTCCATGAATCAATGGATAGGTCCATACGTATTCTCTATCCACCTCAGGGTACTTTACTGCCCATTCCTTTTCACTTACAAGCGGTGTAATATAATTATTTTTTAGCACTTTTTGCTTCATATCGTATTCTCTCCGTTTCTTTTTGATTTACCACATATTAAAGATTTTGTTCTGATAATCCCCACATCTCTACAATGTACTTTGGAAGCTGAATATTTTGAGCATAACAAAAACCTACAAACTGGCCAATATGAAACATTTCATGAGAAATAAGTGCTGCTATGTGACTAGATAAAGTTCTTCTTTCCCCATCCCAAAGAATTTCTGTATCAAAAGGTGCATTTTCGATTCTAGTCTTCATTTGATTATCTACTTCATTTATTTTATCTAAAAGCTCCTGAATAGATACTTCGTCATTAAACTCGTCATTTTCTTTCAAAGATGCAAAACTCATAACTTTAGTTTCAATGGCTTCTGAATAAGCCTCTTGAACGTCAAGCATTTCTAAAATGTGTTTTTTTATCGTATCTAACTCTGGTCTGTTTAATTTTTTGTTAATTTTTTCTTGTAATTCTTTTACAAATGCAATTGTATTACTTCTAGCAAAACTCCATTCTTTATATACACCTGATAGTTCCTTCGTCAAAATTATCATCCTTTCTTAATTAAGGGCTTCTGCACCTAACAAGTTAGATAGCTAACTTGCTAGATATGCAATGCCCTCTCTCTTATTATCTACGACCTGCTGATTGCCATGCCGCTGACTGCCATGCTGCTGACTGCCATCCTAAAGCTTTTGCACTCATCTTTTGGTCTACTAATTTTCTCCACATAATATCACCTCCTTTCAATGTATAACACCATAGGCTGCTAAAATTCTTTTACGATATTCCTCTCATGAGCAATAAGCTTTAATACAGCCTCAAGTGTAGGCTTATAAAAATGACATTCTCTGTATTGACACTTCTCACCATATTGAATTGTATTTCCAGTCTCAACACGCTTTTTGATACAATCTTCCCCAAGACACAAAGGTTTTAATTTACAGGTCTCTGATTTACAGTAATTGAACTTTCCATCCCATAAACGAGAATCTGACTCCAAAACCATTTCTCCATCATTTTTCAAACGCCCTATTGGCTTGTCTTTAAGTATTTGGTATTGATGTTCACATTTATATACGCACCCATCTTCTCCAATAAGATAAGAGTTCTTCTTTGCTGCATAGCAAAGCTGGCTTCCAGGTTCTAAAAATTCTTCATAAATATAATCTAGCTTAGTATCTTCACATGCTATTATCTGCTCATACAAATAATTCATCTGTTGACTTCCTACTAAATACTGTTTGTACTCCTCAATTCTTGTCCCTCCCAAATTCATAATGATGTTACAGGAGTATTTAAATCTCTTATCATCACCGAAATTTTCGCTAAAAAATTCTTTATACTCCTTAATTGAATCTTTCATAACATCTGAATAGTTAGTCAGAATCATTATCACAGCATGCTTTCCCACATTTGAATTCTTAATCTGCTTTAGGTTATTTATAATCCTCTCAAAAGTTGGCTGCATCGAGCTGGTAACTCTTTGCTGGTCATGTATGTCTCTTGTTCCATCAATTGTAATCTGATACCTTACTACATGAAACTGATATAACTTCTTAAATACACCTAATGTCAACAATGTCCCATTGGTTGTAATAAAGGATGAATACTGCTTTTTTTCTCTCTTACAGATTTCTATTACTTTTTTCGATATATTTTCAATCACATCCATTGCCAGTAATGGCTCGCCGCCAAACCAGTCAATATTGACACTGCTGTATTTGGATATATTTTTGTCTATATACTGAATAATAGATTCCTGTACTTCCTTGCTCATCTTTCCTGTATTCAAATCTTCACAACAATACTTACAGCGTAAATTACAACTTCCCGTAGGTGCCACAATAAGATTTAATGTTCTGTCATTCACTTTTTGGTTAAAAATTTCTTGAATCTCTTGATCTTCGTCATAATCCCTGGGTATTAAAAATCCTGCCTGCAAAAGCTTTTGTGTAATCTGATTTTCTTCTGTAATACTATCTTTTTGCGTTATGTATTTTAAAACACTTGTATCTGTTCTTCTAACTTTGTATAAGCTCTTTCTCCCCTTTAGAGAGTTAAATAAAAGAAACCACTCATTATTAAGTTTCACTATGTAATTGTACTTAGAGACCTTGTAACACATTTTAGTCTTCCTCCTTAATATACTGTTTGGTATCTATAAATTTATTTACTATCTCGATTAACTGTCTTAAATTATGTAAATCTGTCTCATTAAAATCCTGAAATCCTGATTTATTCACTTTTCTTTGATGAACATCTTTCTGTTGTGACAGAATATAATTACTGTTTACATCCAATGCTCTTGCCAAACTTTCCAACGTATACGCAGAAAATCCTTTTTTCCCTGTCTCAATTTCATATAGGAACTTAGTAGATATATTAGCTTTTTCTGCAAGTACTTCTCTTGAATAATTATTAGAAACTCTTAGTTTTCTAATTCTTCTTCCTGCCATCTTATAAAATTCTTCCTGTACATTTTTCAAGCTTCTCACATCCTTAATTTAATTTACCAAATTGTTTATTTTCTTTAAACCATCTTTAGTTCTTTTTTTTATACCTAAAGTTCCACTTAATAAATTTTTTTTCTTTTTTCATTAAAAAATAAGCATATTACTATAATAAGTTTGTTATTGATTTATTTCATAACAAACTTTAAAGAGAATGACATAATAATATTTTATATTTAGCTAGCTAATTTTTAGATAAAAAAAATGCGTGTTTTTCATTAAAATTTAACGAAACACGCATTTTTTCTTTATTTTGTTTTCCATAGCTTAATACTTTTCCATAATTGTTCCATTCAAAACTGTTATTTCACGACTTGCATACTTTTCTCCAATTGCTGGATCATGGGTCACCATTACTATGGTCTTCTTCATTTGCTTGTTCAACTGTTTAAAAATCTCCATCACTTCTTCACTAGTAGATAAGTCCAGATTCCCCGTTGGTTCATCTGCAAATATGATTTCTGGTTCAATTGCCAATGCCCTGGCAATTGCTACTCTTTGCTGCTGCCCTCCTGATAATTGAGACGGCTTGGAATTGATTTTGTCTTTTAGACCTAAAAGCTCTATGTAAGAATCTATTTTTTCCTTTCGCTGTTTATCAATTCCCTTGGTGAAATTTAATGGTAGCATGATATTATCTCTAACACTTAAAGTTGCAATCAGGTTATAAAACTGAAATACAAATCCAAACGCTTCTCTTCTCAATTTACTGATTTCCTTATCCTTCAGTTCTTGAATGCATATGTCATGAAAGTGAACCGTTCCTGCAGTTGGTTTTTCTAAACCACTTAGCAAATACAACAACGTTGATTTTCCCGACCCTGATTTTCCTGTAAGTACTACAAAATCACCTTTTTGAATCTTCAAATCTACCCCCGATATGACTTCTACATCTATTCCTTCATGAAATGTCTTTTTTAGACCTTGAGCAACAAGCATATGATGACCCTCCTTGCCTAATTTACTTTTATTTGTTCCATTACCCTGTCTGATAACGCATATTTTTTTGTCACACCCAACATAACTGCTGCAGTTAATATTGAAACCAGAATAAACAGACCTATATTTGATGCAATTGAGTTAGCAATATGTAAACTTCCCACATAATACGACAAAATCTCAATCATAATTGAAAGCAGAATTTTTTGTATCAGCAAAGCATTCAGTATGCCATATACACTAATTGCAATCGCTTCGCAAAAAGAAACCATTAAAACACTGGCTTTCGAAATACCTATTGTCTGATAAATTAAGAATTCTCTTTGACGCAGTAATATATTAATCATAACTACGCTGCACAATCCAACTCCACTCACCAATAAAATAAGCAGTGTAAATGCCAAAATTCCCTTAATAATTACCTGATTCGATCGCTTATTGCTCTTATACATTTCTTCCGTCGTAATAATTGTAGCATTACCTGTCTGGTCAAGCTTTTCTTGTATTTTTTCCTTTGATTCATCCAAATTTCCCTTATCAGTAGCCCTCGCCAATATTACACAAGTATCAAAATTATCTATGATTTCATAGAAAGCACTTTCTGATATAAACGCGATATCTCCCATATTTTCAAATGTTTGAATCACTTCTGTAATCTTGAACGACTTGTCTCGTATTGTAATGTTATCTCCTTCTGACTTTTTCCATCTTTTTGCCAATGTCTCTGATATAATAACATTACTGCCGTTTGAAAGCTCTTGAAATCTTTTGTAACTGTCACAGTTAGCTACCATTTTATAATCTGCATCTGAAATATTCTTCTCTAGTCCCATCAACGTAATTTTGCTATTTTCCACAACTTCATTTTTCTGAATTTCCGTTACATAGCTCTCAATTTCTGAACTAGAATCTATCACTTCTAAACAAGGTTCTTCATCCTTATCCTGAATCGTTACATAAAAATCTGCCCCGCTGTACATTTTTTCCATAGCCTGATCAAGTATCTTTGACATAGAAAGGACTGCAATTGCTATGGATAACACAAATACTAGCATTGTAATTGCAGGCAGATACGACAATAAAGATGTTTTTGCCTGTTTTCCAAATAACCCAACAGCCTTTCTTCGATTAGAGAAGAGCTTTTCAATCAAGGAAGAATAAAGCCGAACAAACACTTCCTGCAATAATAAGAGGCTTACAAGAACAGAAACTAATACCACATAGTTTAGAACCAGAGTGCTTTCTCTTCTATCCATAAAACTACACACTGCTCCAGCTGCCAGAACTGCAATTGCAGCCACCAAACGTTTCTTTTGAAAAGTTCTTGGCTGGTAATTCATCTCGCTTCGCAGAAGTGTAACCAGCTCCACCTTGCTTACTTTATAAGATGCCCCATAGATACTTGCAACTGCTAT
>DBKX01000304.1:1892-12648 GCA_002297865.1 Lachnoclostridium sp. UBA739 | reverse complement strand
CTTTAATCATACCTTCTGCATCCAGTGTTGTAGCTTTAACTTCTCCACTAATTGGTCCATCAACGATAGATGCGATTTCTTTGATTACTTCGTTAAAGTCTCTTCCTTCTTTGGCAATTAAAGATGGGTTAGTTGTTACTCCACAGATAACTCCCATATCATTTGCTTTCTTAATTTCCTCTACATTAGCAGTATCAATAAAAAATTTCATGTATAGCTCCCTCTTTCTTAGAAGTTCGTGTCTTATTTACTCCTCGTATCATAGTAAACGAAAAGACACGAACGTTTATTAATAAAATTTATATACTATTCGTAACATGTTTCATTTTAAAGCTACATATCCCTTGTGTCAAATCAATTATTGCTTACTTTCTATACACCTTACACTGAATTATTGCTTTTTCTCATCTGCTCATCCCGAAGCTTAAGTGATGACCTAGAAAGCTTCATCCGCCTGCTATAATCTGCTGGCGTTGTTATTCAGCCACTGTTGAAATAATCGATAGGAATACCACGGAGAATACTCTTCTACTGGTAAATTTTCTCGATATTTTTTGCGTTCTCATTTTTACCTTTCACATATCGATTGATACAGCCACAGATTTCACATTTTCGTGGAACAGCCAGATCCGTTCCTCCGCTACCTTTCAGTGTAGCATAAATGCCTTTTTGTTCTAACGATTTCATTACCTCATCTGCTATCTTATCAACAGACACTTCTTTACCTGCATACTGTTCCTGCAGGTAATCCAGTATTTTTGCGATTCCAGTCATTTGCACTCCGTCTGCAATCTGCTCTAAATAGCGCAGGTCTACATTTTCCTTATTGATCATGAAACCATCTCTACCCATTGTCTTAATCTTACTGCCTCTGTCATCTCGTCCTCGCTTTTTAGAAAAAGAAATGGTTCTTTCCTTCTTCGTCCAATCCATCTTTGCTTCACAGTCAAAGTTAAGCGGAAACCTATCTGCTGCCTTTTTCGCCTGCTCGGTTATCTCGTAGGGCTCATATTCATCCATCTGAATGATGGTATCGGCAACATGGAAAAATGCGCCACAGCTTCCTGCTACCAATATGGTTGAGATTCCCGCCTCTAAGTAAAGCCCACGTACCCTCCTAATAAATGGCACAATTGGTTCTTTTCCTTCTGCAACCACCATTTCCATTAATTCGTCTCGAATCATAAAGTTGGCTGCACTGGTGTCTTCGTCTAACAATAGCAAGTTCGCTCCTGCCTCCATTGCCTCTACTACATTTGCCGCTTGAGAAGTAGATCCACTAGCATCCAAAGTGGAAAAGGAAGCCGTATCCTTTGAATTTGGCAAATTGCGGATAAACAGACTAATATCTGTGTTGCAGATACTTCTGCCATCTTCCGAACGGATTTTAAATGCAGTATCATCGGTTACCACGTACTCCCTTCCATCCCCAGGAATATGAGAATACACCGCCCATTGTAATGCCTGCAATAATGTAGACTTACCATGATATCCTCCACCTACAATAAGGGTAATCCCTTCTCGAATTGCCACTCCAGTTACCTCTCCACGGTGTGGAAGTTTCCAGGTTACTTCCATAGATTTTGGAGACTGAAAAGGAATTGCTCCTTTCATTGGACGTTGGGAAACGCCGCTTTCTCTTGGCAGAATCGAACCATTAGCTACAAATGCTACAATCCCTTCCTTTTTCATCTGGCTTCTGATAAATGCCTGATCATCTGCTAATTCAACGGCAATTTTTAGCCTGCCAGCATCCACATTTTGATACAAACAAGTCTCTTCCACGCATTTTGGAAGGAACTGAAATAATATTTTCTCAAGTTCTCTTGCATTAATGCTTCTTCCGTTAGCAGGAAACCCAACTGCAAAATGTACCTCCACGTCACCATTTTTTTCATTGACATGACAGGCACTTCGTTCTAGTACTTCTTGTCCACAAGCACAAACTGCAATTAATCCGCTTTTTCCAGAACCACTGGCCTTAAAATTATATTTTTCTATTTCCTTATGAAATAATCTAAGTATATGATCCTCAAGTGCAATACGACGATGTTTCTTTTCATAAAATGTTGATGGAAATCCTGCTCTTGCTCCTAATATTTTAACCGACACTCTAGATGGTGCCGCAAACGGATCACCTTGTACATGATCTATATTAAGCTGATAGTTTCCAAACTGATAGCTGCCCCTTAAACTTTTATAAGCCGGATACCCCTTATGATCTATAGATTGTAATAATGTTCCTAATCGCTTCATGTATTTTTCCTCCAAATGCTATTCCTTACCATTATTCTTACGCGTTTCTTCATGAAATGCAACAAATTTTTTTCAACTAATAGCTGGGATTTAATCATTTCTTCATATCATGAAGCAGAATAGTTCTATTTGCCTAAAAGTGGTGACGCTCTATGTTCTAGTGCGACACCACTTTCTATCACCCCAACGTATAACTATCATTTAACAGCAACGTACTATACAAAAACAATACATCCTGTTTATCAAACTTTACATAGTCCCCAACCATACTACTCTTCATATATCTTATATCAACCAGTGTAACCTTCGCATAATCCTCAACTAGTAACGGAACAAAACTGCTGCCAAAAGAATCTCGAAACACAATTAATTCCTTATCCGTCGCAGCATTAGGATTTTCAACTGTTATAAGTGGCGTAGCCCCAGACAAGAACATATCATACGGGTCTTTCCCATTCACCTTTTCTAGATTATAAATGCCTCTATCAGACTCATTTTCAATATTTTTCACTATACAGGACTTTAACACATCATTCGTCAGATAACTAAGCCTATCCGGCTTCACAGCATAAGCAGATTGCCCTGCATACACTCCATCGAATGAATCACTTGCCTGAACCAGTTCATAACTAGACTTCTTATTCCCAATACCCATTCCGCTTTTCAAAATATCTGCTACATCTTGCAGATTCTCCTGCTTCCAATGTGTATCCGTCTTATAGTAATCCTCAATGGATAACTCCTTCGTAATATCAATATACTTAGCATAAGGCATTCCATTTCTAACCAGCTCAAATAATACCTCATAATCCATACTTGGATACCCATTTTTCTCTGCAAGGAAATACCCTTTATCTGGAACTACAGATGCGTAGATATTCTGTTTATCTGAATCCAAATAGGCATCATACAAATACTGCATTTTTTTGAGGGCATTGGATACGGATTTTTCTTTTAACGGAAAATCAAGCTTAGCTACATAATCGCCGACCATGTAATAACCGTTATTATCCTTTTGATGGAACAAGTAACGAGCTGTTCCTGCTTTTAGCTTTCTAAGAGAATCCCGAAAAGGAAACTGATCTAGAGCATAACTTTCAAACTTAGCCATAAAACTTCCATCTAATATCGTATCAACAGAAAGTGTTGGAAACTGCGCTAGTTTTCGACGTTCACTTTCGGAACTCTCCTTTGCTGGAAGGAATACGCATCCAAGGGTGAGTGCTGCCCATACTATTGCAATTCCAATCATTCTTTTTCTATATGATTTCATCCGTACACCACCTCTAGAATCGGAAATATAAAAATGGATTAAAAGAACCATCTATTAACTGTGCCGTCACCAGAATCAAGAATGCACAGATTACTACTGGTTCTAACACCTGAAAGGCGGAACAAACCCTTTTATCTTCTGCTACTTTGTTTATTGCTATCTTAGGCAGTGGCGTACTACCAATCACTCCGAAGCAAAGAAGCACTCCAAAACTTCTTATATAATAAAGAGTTATATCATTCCATCCTGTTGAAACTCCAACTCCAAACATACCTTTTATCAAATCCATGACAGTAGATAAATCTGTATTTTGGAACAGCACAAATCCCATTGTTACTGCAAATAGTACATAGACATGTCCCACTACAGAAGGCATACGTTCTATTACTTTTGATAACCCTAGTTTTTCTAACACAAGCAGTACTGCATATAAAAGTCCCCATAACACAAAGTTCCAGGACGCACCGTGCCATAAACCAGTAAGCATCCACACCACAAAAATGTTGAAAAACCAGCGGCCTTTTGATACACGGTTTCCTCCTAACGGAATGTATACATAGTCACGGAACCATCCACCAAGTGACATGTGCCATCTTCTCCAGAACTCCGTAATACTTTTTGAAATATAAGGATACTCAAAGTTCTCCATAAAGGTAAAACCAAACATTCTTCCTAACCCAATTGCCATATCACTATAGCCAGAGAAGTCAAAGTAAATCTGTAGGGTA
Organism: Lachnoclostridium sp. UBA739; assembly: GCA_002297865.1. Next base: position 8,391 of record DBKX01000304.1, on the reverse strand, counting down.
TATGCAATTGCATTGATCCAGTAGAACAGAATTGTTTTGTCTGCTGTATTCGCGAACCGATCACATAGTACTGCAAATTGATTGGCTAACAAGACCTTTTTGGAAAGCCCCATAACAAAACGCCTTGCACCAAGGTATAAATTTTCTGAAGTACTCTGCCTCTTATCAAGCTGTCCTTCGATATCCTGATATCTTACAATCGGGCCTGCTATGAGCTGCGGAAAACAGGATACATAAGTTGCAAACTTTAGAAAACTTCGCTGAGGCTCTACGGTGCCTCTGTAAACATCAATGGTATAACTTAATATCTGAAAGGTGTAGAAGCTGATTCCAATTGGAAGAGCCAGATTTAGAATCGAAATGGAAAGACCAGTTACGGCATTGACATTTTGAATAAAAAAATCTGCGTATTTAAAATAGCCTAATAAAGAAAGGCTTGTTACACAGGATAATCCTAACCACACTTTTGCTTGCCTGCGTTCCTTACTCTTACCTATCATATACCCGTAGAAATATCCCAGGGCAATGGATATGAGCATAAGCACCACATATCTAGGCTCTCCCCATGCATAAAAGAACAGACTTGCCAAAAAAAGCACTCCGTTCTTAAACTTCATGGGTACAAGTAAATAACACACTAAAACTATGGGCAAATAATAATACAAAAATGGAATACTTGAAAAAATCATTGGTTCCTATAATTCAAATGATAGTGTTCCACCGCATACCGTTTTAAATGCTTGGATCATATCTTTTGATAGTGTGGAATCTAAATCAGAAGATACCATGATAAACATAACTACATCGCCATATCCTACTGCTGCTATATCATCTGCTTCCACACAAACCCATTTTCTTGGATTAATACCAGCTTTCATTGCTTCTGCAACTTCTTTGGCATCTTTTGCATCTTTTACTCTTACCATTACGAGAGAGTATGCTTGAGAGCTCATCATTGGCTCAGATACAGATACTTCGCTGATTTTATTTGCACTATCAAGGCCAGTAAACGCTTTAAATGCGTCTGCATCATTTAAATCAGCTTCTACTGTTTCGAAGTAAAATTCTGGTTTATGTTGTTCGTAAACTTTTTCAATAATTTCACTTGTAGTTCCTTCTAAATTTTTAACGCTCTCTGTCTTTGCGCCACATGCTGTTAATGTTGCAATCATAACTACTGCTAATGCAGCTGAAAGTAATTTTCTCATCATAATTTTTCTGTTTCCTTTAGTTTAATATAGTATTGTTTTGAGGTTTTATCTTGATACATCTCATAACTTTGTTTCGTTTTCTTAGTTGTAACAGTCAGTACTGCCTGCTTTGCATCCTCTACAACCCAATTCACCTTTGTCTTTGCTTTTATCTGTACTGCTTCGTCTTTTTCAGCCAAGGCTTCTTCTCCTTCCGATAATTGCAAATAACCTTCTGTAACTTGAAAGGTTGCCTGTTCTTTCACTTCTAGGGGAATTGTAATGCTCTGATGCATTCTTGCTAACGCAATTCCTTCATTGTTCTCATGAAGCAATACAGGATTCGCTCCAATCTGTTTTCCTTCTAAGAAAATACCATTTAATGGCTGATTACGCATCATCGTCACAGAAACACCTGCTACCAGTACCAGACAAGCAGCCACACTTACAGCTGCTCTTAAGATTTTAACTTTTGTCTTGTCCCTTTCTTTGGATACATCTAATTGAAGCACCCTGTCTCTAAGACCTTCCGGAGCTTTTATACGACGATATGCTTCTAGGCTCTTTTTATCGATCATTTGCCACATCACCTTTCCATTCTATCTCTTAGGCTCTCTCGTCCTCTTACTAGCCTCATTTTCACTGCTGCCTTAGAGATTCTTAACGCACTGGCAATCTCTTCAATTGAAAGTTCTTCAAAATAGTGAAGAATCAGCACGATTTTGAATTTTTCCGGAAGCACTAATACTTCTTCTAGCAAGAAATGATCTGTCTTCTGGCTAACTGGCAATTCCGCTATCTCCTCAAGAGGAGTGTAGCTTCGAACCACTCGTTTCCTTTGCATATCATGACACTGGTTAATCGTAACCCGTAAGAACCAGGCCTTCTCATGTTCTGCATCTGAAAACTTAGGCGCCCTTTTTATAAATTTCAAAAACACTTCTGAAATCGTGTCTTCGGCATCTTCTTTTGACAATAATTCTGTATATGCCACTCGAAACAGCATTTCGGCATACTTATCATACACTGCTGCTATTTCGGAAGTCTGGTAATTCAATGGATCCACTTGATTAACCTCCTCATATGTAACACGTATGAAAGTAACAAAAGGTAACAAAAAAATTATTTTTTTGAAAATTTTCTAAGAGCCACTTCGCAGATCCTCGCAATGCCTCAATTGTCTTGGTTTCTATACGGAATCCATCTGTATTTTCTATCGTAATCAGAACTTTTGCATTCCCGTTCTCCTTCTCACATAATGCCCGAAATGTACCCATGTCATTCATGTAATAGTCGTTACAATTCAGCTCAATAAATAATACAAATTTATTATCCCATATCTACATAGGGGAGGATAGTATTTTTATTTCACAACTACATTGGTCATAGCCACTTCATCACCTGCGCCGACCGTTAATCCAAATGTATAGCTTTCTCCATCTGCTAATACAGGTTTCCAAGATGGATTCTTAATGATATAGTGTCCATCTTTGGAAGATACTAACTCAGCACACCATATATTTTTAATCTCTCTGTTCAAATCCAAATCAAGTGTCCAGCCTTCTGTGAAGTCTTTGCCAGAATTGTTGGTAACCGTTATCTTACATACCGCTCCATTATTCCACTGAGATGTCACTTCAATAGAAGCTGTTCCTTTGCTTTCTTCTTTTGTTTTCTTCACAAGAGACATATTATCTAATACAACAGTAGCACCACTAAATTGAGCAGCATCAAAATCAAGTGCAAAAGCTGCGTTGGTGTCATTAACTGTTGCGGTAAATGTCTTTTCAAAATGTTTCAGTTCACTTGTAAAGTTAATTTCTTCTTGTAGATACTTTTTATAACGATCATGATTTTCTTGAACCACTACTTTTGTAGTCGCATTTTTTGTGCTGCTGTAATCAAAGGATAAAGTATATTCCTCTTCTCCTTCTAACATAAATCCGGAAGCCAAAGCCATTCCACACCAGCTTGTTGTCTCAATGTCTTTTATTTTAATAATCATGCCGGCGTTGTCTGTCATATCATAAGCTAATTGTCCAAATGCCATGATAGAACTAATGGCAATGATATTAGAGTCTGCAGAAAGGACTTTTCCGTTCTCATCGACTAGAATGCCATTGGCAAAGTCCTGTCCATTATATTGCGCATCCAGCCAGTCCATACGATTATGTAACCAGTCACTTAGATAAGTATAATGTTCTTCATAAGTCTTTAATGCGGAAATCTGAGCTGGTTCGATGTAAACCTGTTGTCCAAGTAAATCCCATTTATCAAAATTGCGAAGATAGGATGCTTGATTCGCTTTTGCTTCGGTTACAATTCCATCTGCAACTTTTACTAAGTCTGCCTTCACTTCATTCCAGCGTGTCACAACTAATTGGCGGAACCAATCACAATTGAGTGCATAACATAGCCATGGGTTAGAATTGGCATTGACATTGAGTACCGTGTAAGCACTAAAACCTTTCCAGTTATCAAAGCCTTTTGCACAGTTGGCATTACCAAGTGCTAAGTCAAAGTCCCATATTGGTCCAAAACCTAGTTTACTACCTGCATCTTTGAACATGTAGAAGCTGTCCCAGCCAGTATCCACGTTTTTCGCTACTTCATTGGCAATATAAATGTCAACTAGCGAATCAATGTCTATGTATTTTGCAACCCCTTCTTGATTGCCTTTTTTTAAGGAAAGCACACTTTTTTCTATATACTCAGAAATGTATTTAATCTGTTCCTTTCTGATGGACTCCGTTTCTGATAAATCACTTTTAATTTCATATGTTTCAGTATCTGCTTCGAATTTGTTGTCTTCTGCATAACGAGACATTTCCACCATGTAACCATTTTCTTCTACAAGATCTGGTTGTTCTGTCACATTCACACGGTTTTTATTCACATTAGCAAGTTCTGTTAGAAGATAAACACCCTGATACTCTCCATTTACATATACCTCGACAGATTTACAATTTGGTGAATATGCCATTTTGTCTAGCACATCGCCCATTTTATACATTGTCATGTTTCTTTGAAGAGACTGATCATAATAGTTGGCAATTAGCCCCCAGGTTTTTCCTTTGCCATCTCCAATTCCTAACATGTTCTGCTTCTTTTCAAACTTTAATTTGTAGCTTTTCTTTGGAACCCCCAAAGAACTGTTGCCTCTTAGTCGAATCGACACGCCCATATTACTCATGTCATACTCTCCATCATCATTTAACACATTGATGCTGGCACTTACATATTCTTTGTTTGAAGTAATCTTTGCGTTTTCCTCTGTCTCAATGGAAACAACAGGCATATCCAACTGTTCCACATTGGCATGCTCTTCCACAGAATCCGCTATTTCGGCTGCCCTTACCTGATAGCCACCTGTTACCTCACTTGTACAGAAAAAAAACATTACTGTTGCCAGCATAACTGCGAATAGAGATTGTTTTCTCATACCACACTACCTCCTTTAAAATTTTCAATTTCATTATAGTTATTTTAGACATCAAACAATATCACATTCGTCGCAATCCTAGTACATTTATGCTATAATTTTGTAAGAATCTGACCTGCAACACCACGACAAACAGCATTATGTACTACATCAGAAAAGGAGGGGAAAGTATGAATTTAGAACGGAAGTGGTTTTATAAAGAATACTCAAATAGAGAAGAACAGCAATTACACAGCTCTTACGAAACAGAACTTTATTTTTACCAGGCTATTGCCAACGGAGATATTCCCTATATTGATGCTGTGAGCAGTCAAGAGCATTTTGAAGAACTTGAGGGCCTTGGTACTTTGTCCCACAATTCGATTAGAAATGTACGATATCACTTTGTTATCTCAGCTTCTCTTGCTTCTCGTGCCTGCATAGACGGTGGCATGCCTCTGGAAGAAGCCTTTGGTTTAGCTGACTTTTATATTCAACAGATGGATTCTTTAAAGACTGCATTAGAAATTGACCGCTTAACCTATGAAATGAACATGGATTTCACCAATCGCATGTATCAGTTAAAGCATCTATCTTATGACAAACAGAATGAGAGTTGTCCAAAAAATAAGAGCTACTCGAAACTCATTCAAAAATGTATGAATTACATATACCACAATCTTCACGGAACAATTCGAATAAGTGACTTAGCAGATCATGTGAAGCGGAACAAAAGCCATTTATCAAGAGTATTCAAAGAAGAAACCGGATTAACCATACAAAATTATATAACACAAAAGAAAATCCAAGAAGCCAAGGGAATGCTTAAGTACACTGATTTTACTTGTAGCGAAATTGCCCTTAACCTTGGATTTTCTTCTCAAAGTCACTTTACCAAAGTATTCAAAGTACAGACTGGCGTTACACCAAAAGTTTATAAAGAAAAACACGGAGGAAAAGCAGTATTTAATTAATCCATTCTAATGATTAGTCTACATTTTTTAACGCCTCGTCCATTGGAACCTTCTTAATTTTACGATACAGGAATAATTGCACCACCAGGTAACTTGCAATTCCAAGCAGCACCATCTCTACATATACGTAAGAAGGAATATGTAAAGGCAGCCAGCCCGAATAGCCCGACATCAGCGGTCTATATATCAGTTTTATTACCCCAACAGATAATCCGGTTCCAAGAATTAAGGATATCATTACCACAATAGATGTAGCTCTCATATAAAGCCTTCTAATTTCATTATTTTCATATCCCAGGATTTTAACCATGGAAATCGCATTGGCATTCTTCTCGATAACTAACTTAGAAAGAAGAAACATAATCAGCATATAAAGTATGATAGCAAAGACATTCACAAGCTGGAACATATTTCCCATAGAAGCAGTAAGCTGACGGCAAAGCTTAGTCATATCTTCTTCCGTTATAGTTGTGGCAATTGCAGCCTTTGGAATATCGCTAATCTTCTGTTTGGAAAAATATCCATTAAAATATCCCTCTTTATAATCGAATGTCGTGCAGAATTCATCTAAATTCATAAATATGCAGATAGTGGAAGGATAGTTATAAATTCCTTTTACCTTAAATTGATAGATTTCATTACTGTACTTTTCTCTTAATTTGATGCTGTCACCTCTTCCAACTAAGTATTTTTCAGCATATCCAGTCGATACATAAACGGATTTTTCAGGTATCTTTGCCTTTACATACTTGCTATCCTCTTGAATTCCGTATACTGCAACCTCTTCTCCATCTTCCACATCGCGCCTTAATGATTTCATTGCATACTTTTCGACACCTTCTACTTTTGTGCTTTCTGGAGTTTTCAACACATATTGATAGTCAGCAAACATATTGTCAACCACTTCATTTTGA
>DBKX01000304.1:0-1872 GCA_002297865.1 Lachnoclostridium sp. UBA739 | reverse complement strand
CATCATACCAAAAAGCAAAATTACACTGGCAAAAAAGATTCCTACAAAAAGCATTAGATAAGATGGAATGTTCTGAAAGAATATACGAAGACTAAATCTTGCCATAAACTTAAAGTTTGGTAATTTAATCGCTTTTTTAGTCGTTTTGGATAAGTCGTTTCGTATAAATTTAAGAGGCTCCATTCTCATTTTTCTAGTTAAGATTACTAAGTTAATCACTACCATCAAAACCAATGGTACAACCGTTGTCTTAATGAATGCTTCGCTATTCCATATGGTCTTATAGGTAGTCAGGCTATAACTTCCATAGTATAGATCTGCTATGAGGTTCTTAAAAACCGTATATCCTAGAATATTTCCTGTAATTGCCCCAAACAACGTAACGATTACTGGCATAGTAAGATAATGTCTCACCAGTTCACCTCTTGTATATCCAGACGCTCTAAGTGTTCCGATTACCGTGGCTTCCTTGGAAATGGTGTTACTTGTTGTAATGGCAAAGATAAATGCAATAATGAAAATCAGAATATACAATAATGCAACCATCATTGCCTGATCTCCTCCTATATCATCTCTTGCAAAATTAATTGCCTGATTCATATATCTAGGGATATACGTTTCCAATGTCACATTGGATGCAAGAACCTTTAGAAAATCATCTGATAGCTCTTTCTCCTTAATCTCATCTTTCGGCTGTTTTGTATAAAGAAAAGAATAGGAATAATGAATATTATCTTCTCTAAACTCCTTAACCCCCTCCTCTGTCATCACTGCTACTCCAAATGAAAGTGCATCAAACATAAGTTCATTGTTACTCTCGTAAAGAGCACTATAATCTGAAAGTGCAACCAATCCACTCACTGTCAGTTTTCGTTTTCCTACTTTCAGCTTATCTCCTGGTTTGACCTCATTATTGTCTGCATACATACGATCANNGATCAATTGCAATTTCATCCTTCGACTTTGGCAGCTTGCCTTTCATCAGGCAGACTTTATTCACTTCTTCTCTATTCTTAAAAATGCGTAGGGTACTAGTTCTTTTCTTGTTTTTCGTCTTCTCTTGTATGTAAAAGTTATCATATAATATAGTGCCTGCCTGTTCTAATATTTCTTTAACAGCTTTATCTATTTTCCTATCTGTTTCAAAATTACCATACTCTATATTATATTTTTCAAAGCTCACATCATAAGCACGTTTCATACTGCCGCCTGCTACTAAACAGCCTGACACCATAGCAATCGTTAGCGTAAGAAATAAAAATATCACAAGATATTTTCCAATATCTTCACGAATCTCTTTTGGAATTCGTTTTATCAATGGATTTCCCATACTGCACCTCCTACCATTCCAATTTTTCCACTGGTACCTTCTCTTCATTCTGATAATTCTTTCGAATCGTACCATCTTTTAACTCAATTACTCGATCTGCCATATATTTTATCGCATCGTTATGCGTTACCATAATCACAGTATTATGATAAGTCTGGTTCACATCCGCAATTAATTTTAAAATTTCCTTTGATGTGTTATAATCTAGGGCACCTGTCGGTTCATCACACAATAAAATATCTGGATTTTTAATGATAGCACGACCTATTGCAGTTCGTTGCTGTTGTCCACCTGAAAGCTGGTTTGGTAATTTGAAGCGATGTTCAAAAAGACCAAGAACCTGTAACAGTTCGTTTATCTCTAATGGTGAATCACTTAGGTATGCACCCACTTCAATATTTTCTTTTACATTTAAGTTTGGTATCAGATTATACATCTGGAATATGTAGCCTAGGTGTTTTCTACGATATCTTGTCAGCATTTTTTCGCTCATATCTGCTGTGCGTTCCCCCCGAATGGATATGTAACCGCTGTCTGCCTGA
>DBKX01000025.1:15467-24487 GCA_002297865.1 Lachnoclostridium sp. UBA739 | reverse complement strand
AACAATTGATAAAGTACCACTTAATTACTTTTCAATGTTAGGCTCTGGAAGCAGTTTGTTGATGTTAGCACTCTCCGCTATCATGCTATTCGTTACAAATTATATCTTTTCAAATAAATTAAATCTTGATTAGGTTAATATTATAAACGAAAGGTTCAGTTTTGAAGAACTGAACCTTTCCTATGTTATCTTTTCTTATTATTTATCTGCGAATATTTTCATCTTATAAACCGGGCTATTTTCATAGAAGAAGGTAAACCATAAATAATTCACTAAGAAAATGCACCATATGTAATTGTGTGTAACAAAGCCTTTCAAACCAATTAAAGAAAGTAAACCTAAAAGTCCTAAATATTTGTACTTATCAAAACACATCATACCAAGTTCCTCCTGTCCGTATAAATAACTGCCTAAAGCCAGGCAGCTATTATTTTTTCTTTATAAGCGTTTAACTCTGTAAACATTATAAAACATATTGTTTAATAAATCCACTATGTTCTTAAAAAAAAACGATATTCCGGTCTTCCAACCTGTCCATAGTTCAAATTTGCCTCCGCTATTCCCGTCTGCACGAAATAGTCCATATATTTTTTTATGGTAACATTACTGATTTGTATATCGGCTGCCAGCTCACGAAGTGTCCATTTTTTACTTGAATCTTCTTTTAATTTATCTAGAATTTTCATATACGTGGTACGATTTAATCCTTTCGGCAAATCAAGGTGGTTGCAAGATACATCATCTCGATCTAAATCCTCTTGACTTAAAACGTTTTTATCTTTTAAACGCCTATTAACTGCCATATATTTTTGCACGGTTTTATCTAACCTTGTTATCTCAAAAGGTTTCATAATATAATCTATTACTCCATAAGCATATGCCTTCTGTACCTCCCCCACAGTATTTGCTGCAGTTACCATAACTATGCTTTCATAATATTCCTTTTCTCTAAGAATACGTAGTACTTCAAATCCACTATGTTTTGGGAGATATGCATCCAAAAATATCAGACTAATTTCATGTTCTCTTAAAACTGATGTAATTTCTTCTATTGTAGCAACTGGTCCATATACATTAAAATTATCGATTTTTTCTAAGTAATTTTTCATAATATGTGCAACCATAGGATCGGCTTCCACAATCAAAATGTTACTCATCCTTCTTTTCCTTCCTTTATTTACNNNNGCCTTATCTAACTTTGCGCAACACGAAAAGACAGGCACTATAAGCCTATACTTATAATGCCTGTCTGAAAACAAATTTATGCAATTTCGTTCTTGCAAGTATCTGTTTCAAGGAAATCTTTTAAGTTTTCTAAGGAGAATTCAATCATATTTGTTAACGCTTCATCTGTATAAGAACCCATATGAGGAGTTACAAGTACTTTTGGATATAAGGAAACTAATTTCTGGTGAACTGGGTTTTCAAGTTCTTGTCCTTCAAAGTTTTTGAAGAATACAGCTTTTTCACCTTCTAATACGTCAGCACCAAATCCACCTAATTTGCCACTTTCAATTCCACGAAGAACAGCTTCTAAGTCTTGAAGCTCACCACGTGCTGTGTTAACAAGAATTGCATTATCTTTCATTTTTGCGATAAAATCATCGTTTACTAAGTGGTGGTTAGAATCTTTGAAATATGGCATGTGAATGGAAATAACATCAGCTTCTGCAAGTACTTCATCCATAGTCTTGAATTCAACGATTTCTTTAGCTGCATCACTTTGGAATACGTCGAAACCGATTACTTTAGCGCCAAGGCCTTTGAATAACTTAGCTGTTGTAAGACCGATACGTCCTGTACCTAAGATACCAACGGTACAGTTTCTGATTTCACGGCTGAACATTTCGCTATCTACTACAAAGTTTTTGTTACTTGTTCTACTTACAGTGTAAGCTGTGTGTCTTAATAACATCATTGCAAGAGTTACTGCTAATTCACTAATTGCGTTTGGAGAATAACCTGGTACACGTGCTACTCTTAAACCTAATTCTTTTGCCACAGCTAAATCAACGTGATCATAACCTACGGTTCTTGTTAATACATACTGAAGACCATTTTCTTTTAAAAGAACAAGGTTTCTAGCATCTGCCATACAGTTTCCACGAACCATGATTGCTTCTGCACCGATTGCTTCTTCTACATTTTCATGGTTTAAACCTAATTCTACTAATTTTAAATCATATCCAAATTTTTTATTGATTTCATTGAAATAAGGTACTTCTGTTGGTCTTACTCCATAACATACAATTTTAGTCATACGATATCCTCACTTTTACTATTTTTTACTGTTTATAAGGGTGAAATAGGGAACCCCTTGTTTGGAGTCCCCACTTTATCTATGCGAATAAATTAATGTTTTTCACAATTTCTAGAATAATAAGCCATACTGGTGTTGCGATTACGGCAGCTACTGTTGAAAGTAAAGAACAGTTTGAAGTAAATACTGCTTCACGATCAAAACTGATTGCGTATGCTGCTGCAACTGTTGCAGTAGGCTTAGCCATCATGATAACTGTTGTTGCAACAGCCTCGAAAGCTACTGGTAAAATACCTGTTGTAGATAATACTACTAAGATAGCAATGTTGATTGCTGGGATTAATAAAACTTTGCTTAAGCTGTAAGCCCATGCATCTTTTTGTACAACTGCTTTCTTGAAAGGTACTTCAGCTAAAGTAGCACCAATTGAAAGCCAAGCTAATGGTGATGCTAAGGATTTAAGGTAATCTAAAGCTTTATAGAACCAAGGCAATGTCTGGTCGATACGTAAGAATGCAACGCTCTTTTCGCCTGCTTCTGTTGCAATCATTACCTGTGGAAGGCTTTCCTGGAAAATCCAGATTAATAAACCTGCAAATGTTGCAAGAATAATTGGATTTAAGAAAACTTCCTTTGCATTCTTTTTCATGTTTTCCTTATCCATCTTAACGCCTGACATTTTTACATAAGCGTAAGAATATAAGAATACACGATAAGGAATGTTAAAAATGCTTGCGTACATAGCGCCTGTTGCCCCATAAACCGCTTGTACAATAGGTGTTCCGAAGAATGTTGTTGATCCGAAGATTGTTAACACACGATAAACATCTTGTTTATCACCTTTCACTTTTACATATAAAAGCTTTGTAATAGGAATTAAAAGGATGTATAATGCAAATCCCCAGATAAGAATGTTCATACCTTGTCTTAACTGGTCATGATCTAAATCCTTCATAAAGGATGTAAATGCAAGTGCAGGTAAACCAATTGTTAATACGATTTTAGAAAGAATTTTTCCTGCCTGACCATTAAGAATTTCTTTTCTACGTAAAAAGAAACCTAACATAATAATAGATACAGATGAGAAAATAGCACCTAAAAGGGCATCATCTGTCAGAGTATTTTTGATTATTTCAAACATTGAACCTCTCCCAATTTTTTGTGATTAATTTAACACAAATGTTTTTTCTTTTATTCGTTTACATATTACATTTTTCGACATACACTTTCAATTTTTTGAATTTGATAAATAGTTTTTTAAATTATTTAAGAGTTTTGCATTGTATTTTTTCGTATACAAAAAGGACTCTCCCATTTAGGAGAGCCCCCTATTGTTTCAATTTCGTGTTTTTAACATCTTAACAAACTATATGTAGGATAAAATAATACCCCTTTTCCTTTTCTTTAACCGTTACCTGTTCAATAAAAAACAAACTTTCTTCAAGGGAATACTCTTTCACAATATCTTCTATTATACTCAGCTCATCTACATTAAGATTTTCAGCACTACCAATAATTAATTCATACTTTTTCGCTTTCTCAATAAATTTGAAATTCTTAAGCACTTGCAACGCAATATGTTCTGCATTCTCTTCTACTCCTGCTAAGACAGTCTTGTTACCGTCCATATAACTTCTTGTACTGAATAACGCTATGTTTATCAATTCGTTGATAGCAATCGTGTGCATCTCTGGTATAAAGACAACCTTCTGACATTTCTTCCTTATTTTATTGACCTCTGTTTCCTGCATGTGTTCTAAGCATAAAATAACTGGTTTTTTCGTGATTAATTCATCTCTCAATTGTTCATATGTAGCTACTACCGCATATTCTATTAGCGTTCTTCCTATTTTATAATACTGACTCCCCGTCTCTCCATCCCATGATACTAAATGCACTTTTTCCCCTTCATTTACATGTCCCCAAAAAATAATCTTATTTTTCATATTCCATGCCCTGCTCTCTTTTTCATGAAACAGATCAGTTTGCCTGTTCTGTTTGTTTCATTATGGCACATTTCTGCATAAATAAAAAGTTCTTTATAGGATGTTCTTTAAAATGTGCAAAAAAAAGAAGCTGAAAGTTGCAGCTTCTTCCTTTCTCTCTATTTCATCTAATTAAAAATCAATCTTTCCTGAATCTGGAATACCATTCACAACATAGTAAACAGCACCTTCCTCTGGTTTCACATAAAGCTCTAAATTCCTGATTGCCTTTGCATCGTTACCTTGATTAATCCAATTGGCTTTTACTTTTTCAACAAGTTGATTCTGTTCAATCTCCTTGCCAAAATATTGTATGTACGTAGATACCTTTATCTTACTAGCAGTTTCTTTTTTTACTGCTGCTTTCTTCACAGTTTCCTTCTTCTTAGTTTTAGTTGTCTTCTCTGCTTTCTTTTTTGGAGTTGTCTCTTTAGGAACTTCTTTGGTTTCTTCAACTGCTTTTTTATCGATAACTGCATCCTCTTTTTTTACTTCTTCTTTAACTTCTAGTTTTGATGCTACAGGTTTATCCTCTACCTTCTTACTTGCTTCCACTTTCTCTGTTTTCGCTTTCACAGCTTCTGCATTAACGACTTCTACCTTTTTTTCATCAACCTTTTTCAAAACTTCTGGTGCCTTACCCTTTGTAGTAGCTGTTAATTTTGAATCCTTATCCATATTATCATCTCCTCCTTATCAAACGATACGCAAAGTACCTACATAGATAATATACCTAATATTCTTGTTTTTCAAGCCTAATGTGAATAAACTTTAAATAAATACTTTTACTTCCATTTTAAATTGTATGTAAGACGTAGGACAGATTATGCACAATTTCTTATATAACATAGTATAGTATTGCATAGAAAAATAAAATTTTTCGTACAAAACAAAAACCACCACATATTAATGTGATGGTTATAAGCTGGGCTAGAAGGATTCGAACCTTCACATGCTGGAATCAGAATCCAGTGCCTTACCGTTTGGCGATAGCCCAATGTATTTTATTGTTTGTCTGCCGCTTGACCGACTCAACGATGATTATTATAAATGATACTTAAACAAAATGCAAGTCTTTTTTTTAATTTTTTTTATTTTTTTCAATTTCATCCTTTTTTACACCCAAACCCCCTATAAATCAAGGGTTCCAATATAATTCTGACAGACCTGCCTCGTTTTAAAAACACAAATCTGTCAGTTTAAATTATAAATTAGTTTTTCATTCTATACTATTAGAGAGCCCTAGCAACCTAGCTCCATTCAAACCTAATATAAATTCTTTTTCCTCATCGGTTATATCTAACGACTTAACAAACTGAATCGTTTCAAGCTGACCATCCCACGGTGAATCTGACCCTAACAGAATTCTATCTGCTCCATGAGTTTTCATAATTCTAACCATTTGTTCAAGTGCAATCTCACTTCTGGAATAACTAATATCCATATAAACATCCTGGCCTACTAGATATTCCTCCACTTCGTCCCACATAGTATGGCCACCAGTATGGGCAAGAATCAATTTTCTTGTACTCACTCTCTTCTGCACTTCCTGAATCATATAAAGAGTTTTATCTGGTGGGCAGTGAACAGGTTCCGGTAATCCTTCGTCCCTTCCTGCATGAATCGTTACTATCAATTCTCTTTCTAAGGCATACGCAATTAAATCAATATAACAAGGTTCTTCAATAAACGTATCCTGAAAATCAGGATGCAGCTTAATCCCTTTTAACCCCAGTTCCACAATTTTATCAATTTCATCCCTGTAACTTTCAGATTTTGGATGTACGCCGCCAAAAGAAAGAATCCCTGGATTCTTTGAGACTTCAACAGCGTAAGCATTGACGGTTTCAAACTGAGCCGGCCTTGTTACAACAGGAAGTACTACGGAATAATCAACCCCTGCATCCTTCATTGATTGTTGCAACCCTTTTAATGTAGCATCTGTATAAGGCTTCTGACCTATCAGTCCACTTAATTTTGATATAGTTTTCTCTGCAATGCTGTCCGGAAAAATGTGTGTATGGAAATCTACTATCATAAAACTCTCTCTTTCTGTTACTTGGATTTCTTGCTACGTGTATTCCTCTCTTCAACGTAACTGTGTTCTAACGTAATGATACACTCATAATGTCCATTAACCTCTTGTACCTTGTCCCTTAATTTATTAATTAAATCATTTTCCCTGGTGACAGAATAGCTATGAGGAACTACTAAATCAAAGATTAATTTTGATTCTTCTTCTCCTTTCACCATACGGAAATCATGAATGGTACCTATTTCATCTATTACAATTTCTTTTGCTGCCATGGCCTGCTCATCATCAACCGCAACAGGGTCCATATGAATTACAAGCAAAATACCAAGCTGCTCTTTTGCATCTCTCTCAATCTGATCAATGACACCATGAGCTTTATCCATTGATGTTGTATCAGGAACTTCAGCATGAATGGTTGCCATGAGAGCGGAAGGCCCATAGTTATGAAGAATCAGATCGTGGCTCCCCACTATTAAATCATACTTCTCTACAAATCTGGAAATTCTCTCATAATCTTCAACGGATATGGCCAACCCAAGAAGTGGCTGTATGGTTTCTTTCAAAATGTTAATGCCTGAAAGCAAGACAAATACGGATACGACTAGACCAATGTACCCATCTATATTAAGTCCTGCAAATTTTACTAACAATACAGATAGAACAGTCGCGCTGGTAATGCCCACATCGCCAAATGCATCAGCAGATGTTGCCTTCATAATTGCAGAATTAATTCGCTTCCCTAATTTTCGATTAAATACTCCTAACCAGACCTTAATTAAGACTGAGATCACCAAAATGATTACTAAGTAGAACTGGAATTCTAATGGTTCTGGATGAAGTATTTTTGAAAAGGAACTCTTTAAGCAGCTAAGCCCCACTTCAAGTACTAAAAATGCTACGATTAGTGCAGCTACATATTCATATCTTCCATGACCAAAAGGATGTTCCTTATCCGCTGGCCTGTTTGCAAGTTTCGTTCCTACAAAACCAATTATGCTAGACGTTGCATCTGATAAGTTGTTGAATGCATCGGCTGTAACCGCAATACTATTTAAAAGCGTACCTATTACTATCTTTATTCCAAATAGAATTAAATTACATATGATGCCTACTACACTTGCAAGCAATCCATAAGAAGTTCTTACTTTTGCACTTTTTACATTCTCATTATCCTTAATAAAACAACGAACTAAAAATTCAGTCATTACACTCCCTCAATTCTTAATTACGATATACTTAAAACAGAATTTAACAATTTCTTCGTGTATTCCGTTTTAGGTGAACGGAATATTTCTTCTGTTGTACCATTTTCGATTAATTGCCCCTGATTCATAATGTAAACACGATCACAAAGCTGATATACTACATTTAAGTCATGTGAAATGAATAAATAGGACAGATCATATTTTTCTCTTAACTCAATCAGAAGCTTTAAAATTTGTGCCTGTATGGTAACATCTAAGGCGGAAACAGGTTCATCTAACACGATAAATTTTGCATTGGTAATCAAAGCGGCTGCTATACTTACACGCTGCCTTTGACCACCACTTAACTGCCAGATATAACGCTCCTTATATTCGATTGGAAGTCCTACCTGCAAAAGCATTTCTTCCACTCGTTTTGCTCTCTCTTTTCTGGGCATTCCACCTTGTATACGCAATGGTTCTTCAATAATCCAACCTACCTTTCTAGATGGATTCAAAGAGGAATAAGGGTCTTGAAATACCATTACAGGACGTTTTTCCTTCATCTTAATTTTCCCCTTGCTTTTATCCGCTAATCCAACAATTGCTTTAGAAAGTGTTGTTTTGCCTGAGCCACTTTCTCCAACAATACCTACAATTTCACCTTCCATTACATGCAAAGATGCATCTTTTACTATTTCCTTCGTCTGTTTTTTACCGAACAGCCCCTTTTTATTAGCATAACTCACAGATAAATTTTCAACCTGTAAAATGCTTGGAGTTATGGATTGCATTGTCACCTTTTCTTTTTGACTGGAAAATTGATTCTTTACTTTTCGGCTTGGGACAGCTTCTAACAGCTTTTTGGTATATTCTTGTTTTGGATGATAAAAAAGATTGTGAACGGTATCTTCTTCCACAATTTTTCCGTCGCACATTACAATCGCTTTGGAACAGTATTTTTTTATTACACCTAAATCATGAGAAATCAGCAATATGGAAGTTCCATACTCTTTATTTAATTTTTCAATTAAATTTAAAATTTGAGCCTGGATGGTAACATCCAATGCAGTTGTGGGTTCATCTGCAATAAGAAGTTTTGGTTTTAGAAGCATTGCCATAGCAATCATAACTCTTTGTCTCATTCCTCCAGAAAGCTCATGAGGATAACGTTTTAGCAACTCTTCTCCTTGTGATAATCCAACCTGTTCTAGCATGTCTAATATTTCTTTTTTCGTATCCTGCATTTTTGATGATTCTCCATGAAGTACAAATACTTCTTCTAACTGCTTTTCAATTGTTAAAACAGGATTTAGTGATGTCATTGGCTCCTGAAATACCATGGATACATCATTTCCACGAACCTGTTCTAACTCAGTCTGTGACATAGTAAGCATATCTTTTCCTTGAAAAAATATATTCCCACCCTGTACCGATGCTTCTTTTGCCAATAGTCTCATAATGGAAAGTGACGTCATAGATTTTCCAGAACCACTCTCACCAACAATTCCTACCATTTCACCTTGTTTTACAGAAAATGAGACATCATCTACAAT
>DBKX01000025.1:10113-15456 GCA_002297865.1 Lachnoclostridium sp. UBA739 | reverse complement strand
CATCTTTTTTTGGAAAAGCAATTTTAAGATTTTTAATTCTAAGTAATTCTTCCATGTGTCTCACTCCCTTTCATTTATCAAACTAAATCCAAGTACTGTAAAAATAATCATAAGACCTGGTGCAAGGGCATACCAAGGTGCATTGGTCAGATACGCCTGTGCCTCTGACAGCATTCTTCCCAAGCTCGGATCTGGCGGCTGAACCCCTAATCCAAGAAAGCTTAGGGCTGCTTCTGTTAATACGGCATTGTTAAATCCTATTGTAATGGCTGATAATATGATAGGCAGTGTATTAGGAAGTATATGCACAAACATAATGCGAAAATGACTTGCTCCCATAAGCCTAGCATTTTTTACATAATCTAATTCTTTCTGAATCACAAATTCACTTCGCACCACTCTGGCAAAACTAGGAATAAACATAATTCCCATCGCAATGATAATGTTATATCGTCCAACGCCTAAAAAACTAATGAAAACAAGTCCTAATAAGATATACGGAAAAGATAATAAAACATCATTCAAACGCATAACAACGGTATCTAGTATTCCACCAAAATAACCTGTAACAGCGCCAATGAAACTTCCTGCTACGCACCCTATGGCAACTGTACATATGGCTATAAAAAATGTAATTCTGCTTCCTTCCATGACACGGCTTAAGATATCACGTCCAAAATTATCTGTACCGAACCAGTGACTTAAACTTGGAGGCATGTTCTTAATACTGGCTTCCATTGCATTTGGATCGTATGGAGTATAAAAGATTCCCACCATAACAAGCAACAGGACTGCCAACATCATACACATTCCAATATAATATTTTTTACTTTTCTTTTTCATTGGTCTACCATCCTTTATACGGTTTCTTTCACTCGTGGGTCTAATACCTGATATAAAATATCCACAATACCGTTTAATACGATTACGATTGTTGCAATATAAAGTATAATTGCCTGCACAACTGGATAATCTCGACTTGAAATCGAAACAACAAGGAGTCTTCCAAGCCCTGGGAGACTAAATACTGGCTCCAAAACAATACTTCCTGCTAAAACCTCAGCAAGAATCATTGCAAGAAACGTAATAACTGGAATTAGTGCATTTTTAAGCACATGGTTATATAAAATGTTCCGTTCGCTGTTTCCTTTCCCTCTTGCAGTTCGTACATAATCCATTTTCATCTGCCTTATCACAGACGTTTTTAAGAACTTCACAACCATAGCAATCTTAGGAATTGAAATTGCGACAGCTGGATATATGATATATGAGAAATATCCTGACACACTCTGTTTCATGGGAATATATGCTCCTGGCTGAAACCACCTAAAAACAATTCCGAATACCAGACAGATTAACATTCCCAAAAAGAAATTCGGTATGGACATGAATACCTGGTTTAATGTAGAAATAACATGATCCCACATTCCACCTTCATGTCGTGACACAAACAGTCCAAGAGGAATTGAAATCGCTAGAATGAGCACAATTGATAGTAATCCTAATCCTACTGTAACTGCCATACGGTCTGATACTAAATCGGTAACTGGAACATTGTATTGATAAGATGTTCCAAAATCACCTTGTATTGCATGAACAAACCAATCTCCGTAACGTTCTGGGAGACTCTTGTTTAATCCATATTCTTCTTCTAAAGCTTTTATCTGCTCTGGTGATGCATCCATTCCCATTTTAGACAACATGCTATTTCCCGCAACTACCTCAAAAGCTAGAAATGCAATAACTGAGACTAAAAATAAGGTTACTATCATGGATGTCACTTTCTTCCCAATCCACTTCATCGTATTAATCCATCCTTTACTTACACAAAAGACCACGAAAAAATGCTAGACATCTCCATGTCCTGGCACTTTTCATGGTCTTTGGCTAAATGCTATTTCTCTACAAAATACATGCTAGACATGTCCTGCACATATACAGGATAGAATTGATAACCGCCTAATTTCTTATTCACCGCTACACATTTAGCAGGGTCTTGTATATAAACTGACGCTGCATCTTCCGCTAAAATTTCCTGTAGTTTTTTATAATTCTCAACTTTTTCAGTTTCATCTGTTGTAGATACCGCTTTCTCTAATACCTTATCATACTCTTCATTACTGTAATTAACAAAGTTATTATTGGCTTTGGAGTCGTAACGATCTAAGATATCCTTTGGAGCTAAGTTTCCATCTAAACCAACGATAGTAGCTTCATAGTTACGAGCTTGATAAACATCGCTTAACCATGTTGACCAGTCAACTAGATTCAGTTTTGCTGTTACACCAATTGCTTTTAACTGTTCTACAATTACCTGTACCGTATCAACATGGAACTGATAGTTAGAAGGTGCTGTAATGGTAAATGTTAATCCATCTTCATATCCAGCTTCTTTTAACAGTTCTTTTGCCTTTTCTGTATCTACTTTATATTGTGACGCCATATCTGCATTGTAATAAGCTGCAAGTCCTGGGAACATATTGCTTCCAATGATTGTACCATTACCACCTGCAACCATATCGATAATTGCCTGTTTATCAATTGCATAGTTTAATGCCTGACGAACTTTTATATTATTAAATGGCTCCACTTTATTATTTAAGAATAAACCTTGAACTAGGTTCATGTTACCAATTTCAACATTAAATTGATCTTTTGACAGCTGATTTGCCTGTTCATCTGTTAGATAAGGGAAGATATCAATACCACCAGACTGTAACTCTAAGAATGCAGCGTCTGTACTAGAGCTGATTTTAAATGTTACGTCTTTAATCTTTGGGAATGCTTCTTTATTCCAATATCCATCATACGCTGTCATTACAAAACTTTCTAATGGGGCGTAAGACACAAACTTATAAGGGCCTGTACCAACTGGTGTTTTTTCCTGGTCATTATAGTTAGCAGGAATAATCGCACAGTCAGACTCTGTCATATATGCTAGTAATTCTGTATCAGGAGTGTTTAATGTTAATACAACTGTACTATCATCTTTCGCTTCCACTGATTTTACATTACCTTGAAGTGCTTTATTAATATTAATATCAGAGGACTCACCCTCTAATAAACCACCTGCGCGTTTAATGGAATAAACAACGTCATCTGCTGTGACTTTTTCGCCATTATGGAATGTGATTCCGTCTCTTATTGTAAATGTGTAAACATCACCTTTTTCATTGTCTTCACATTTACTTGCCACAGCTGGATTTAAATTTCCTTTGCTATCTGGTTTTACCAGACCTTCAAATACATTGAACAATACCTCATGAGTTCCTGCCGCAACCGCTTTGTGTGGGTCAAGACTATCAAGATCCTGTGTAATTCCTACCACAACTGAACCACTATTTCCATCATTCTTATCGCCTCCGCAACCGCTGAGTGCAATAGACATTACAAATGTAAATGCCAAGAATAATATCATATGTTTTTTCATTTTTCTTATCCTCGTTTCTACCTAAAATGGTCAATTTGATACTCTAGTATCATATAGCAAAAATATTACATTTGCAATAACTTTTCTTATTATATGACAACATTTTGCGAATGTTATTGGAACATTGCGAAAGACACATATAGTTTTGTTGCAATAATAACTGCTTTTTCGTCAATATTAAATTTATCATGATGATTTGGGTAAGCTCTTCCAAGTGATTCATTCCCTGCTCCCACGAATGCAAACGTCCCTGGCACACGTTGCTGGTATACGGAAAAATCTTCTCCTAGAAACATCTTAGGCTGTTCAACAAACATGTTTTCCGGCAAGACTCTCTTAGCACATTCTAAAGCATACTCGGTTACTTTCTTATCATTCATAACCTCTGGATGAAGAGAACGCTGATAATCTACATGAACTTTAGCACGATATGATGCTGCTGTGCTTTCAGCGATCCGATGTACTGCATTTTCGATTAGTCTTCCATCCTCATGTGTAAAGGTGCGCACTGTTCCACGTATGGTTGCTTCTCCTGATATGATATTGTGAGCAGTACCAGAAACGAACTTACCTACTGTTAATACTGCAGAGGCGTTAGGGTCTAATTCACGACTGACAACAGTCTGCAAGTTCATCACTAATGCTGCTCCTGCTACTGTTGCATCTACGCATTGCTGTGGCTTTCCTGCATGCCCCGCACGTCCTTTTAAGTGAATCTCAAAAATATCGGTTGCCGCCATTCTTGGTCCCTCTTGAATATTAACAATTCCACAAGGTATATCTCCAAATACATGTAAACCGAAGATTTCTTCTACATCATCTAAATGTCCATGATCACTAATTAACTTGGCACCCTTACAATTTTCTTCTGAAGGCTGAAAAATTAATTTTACTGTGCAATTTAACTCCTCTTCATATTTCTTTAAAATTCTTGCTGCTCCAAGGAGAGATGCCATGTGTGCATCATGTCCACAAGCATGCATGACACCTTCGTTTTGAGACTTATAACTTACTTCTGTACTTTCAGTAATTGGAAGAGCGTCCATATCGGCTCGCAACGCAATTACTTTTTCCCCTTTACCTACAAAGCCGATTACACCTGTTTCTCCAACCTTGATAAATGGGATTTCCATGTCTCTTAATTCTTCTTGTATACGTCTCGAAGTTTCAAACTCCTGCATTCCTAGTTCTGGATGCATGTGAAAATGCTTTCTTAAGCGAACCACATAATTAGAAAGCAAGTCTGCTTCTTTGTTTATATCCATAATATCTCCATTTCTATGTACTTCATGTGTACGGTTACATTAATCTTTATACGCCGATAGTGTAACATAAATTTTAGATTTAGAAAAGCATAAAAGGAGCCTTTGCTCCATAAGTTTTTTATACTCATTTTGCAAAAGCTCCAATATAAATTCAAACTCTTTTTATTATGAATTACTTAATCAACTGACCATCATAATAAACTTCTACATTTCCTTCTTTGAAGTTTGTATAACTTGACCAGTCTTCCTGGTTCCATCTTACTTGAACGTTTAATGTTCCAGCATCAATCATATAAACTTCATCGAAAGAAAGTTCTAAGTATCCATCTCCAAATGTACCTTTTACATTAGAAGAATAGTTTACATAGTATGGTGCTGTGCTTAAGGACAGACCTGCACTATCACACCAGAACTGCTGTGCTTTGTTACCATCTTTAGAGTAGTTGTAACGGATAGTAAGTTTGGATAAATCAAATGCTTTTTTTCCTCCATTTGTAATAGAGTAAACCTGCGAAATATTACCACTATGATTTGTTGTAACTTCAACCTTAGGATTGATTCCATCTACTGGTGCAACACTTGGTGCTGGTTCTTCACTTGGTTCTACACTTGGTGTTGGCTCTTCACTTGGTTCTACACTTGGTGTTG
>DBKX01000025.1:0-10064 GCA_002297865.1 Lachnoclostridium sp. UBA739 | reverse complement strand
TTCTACACTTGGTGTTGGCTCTGTAGTACCAGTCTTCTCAAATGTAATTGCAGAAGAATCACTCTTAACGGCTTTCACTGCATCGTAGTAAATAGTTCCTGTTACTCTATCATCTTTTACTGCTGCTGAACCTTCGATTGCATTTACCCAAAGGCCTATAGAAGAAATTGCAGAAGAATCATTTACTAAACCACCTTTTGGATTTCCTACTGTATCTCTTTCACAGAATTCACTAAATGGAATTGTGATTAACATTGGTTCTGTTGAATTTGCATATTGTGTATATTTATCTAAATAAACTTCATATACTTTGCTGTTTGCAGTAACCTGAACTACAGTTTTCTGATTGTTACCATCAGGAATTGTCCATAACTGTAGTGCATTACAACCAGACCAGTTTGCTTCTTTTGTAATTGTTGCACCAGCCCAGCCATCTGTTGATTCATCGTATGTGAATTTCAAACCATGTGTTCCATCATAGAATTTACCTGCTTCTTTTGTTAGTTCTAAATTAAGAGAACAGCCAGCAAGTTTCATTGGAGACCAAGCCTTATTTAATAAAGATTCCACACCATAGTATGTATCAAAATTATCTACAACATATGGATCTTCAACTGGTTCAGGAATATTATAAGTTGCGTTAATTGTCTGAATTGTTTCACCATTTACAACAAGAGCCATAGTTCCAACTGCTTCGCCTAAAGATTTTAATGTTGCGGTATCTAATGTTGCTTTGTAGTTGCTTCCATCAATAGTTACAGCTGTTACTTTTGCCATCTTGTCATCTGCACCATAGAAATAAATCTCAACTTTATCTGTGCTTGCAATATTAGAAAGTTTAGCTGTTATATCAGTTGCCTCTAAGATTCTAGCACCTGATGCTGGAGATGTAATGTAACCATTAACAGCATCTGAAATAGAAACTGTATCAATCTTAACATCTTTCAACTGAGTCATAGCATCTGCCATATTAGATGTAAATGCACTTCTAGGATCATTATAGTAATCAATGAAATTATCAAGTAATTCATGACCATATAAAGAGCCATCCTCATTTACAGATTTTACATATGGAGAGTAAAAACCATCGTTTTCAGAAAAGTTAGCCCATAATAAGAAATAACTTGCATCTGATTTTCCAACAGTTTCTGAAACTTTCTTATACCAGTCTTTATCTTTGTTTCCTGTTTTATGTACAGCTGTTTGGTTATCACCCTTATCTATACTGCTAGAAGCCATACCAGTTTCTGTAACAGCAAATAATTTATTGTGTTGTGCAGCAAATTCACCTACGATATCTAACTGTGACTTTAACTGATTTACGAATGTGTCATCATTCTTTGGATTAGAGTTGTACATATCGAATCCAACAATATCAACATATTCATCACCAGGATAACGAACTCCGTAATCTTCAACGCTTTCTGCATCAGAACTTGGGCCATATTCATATAACATGTTGTGAACATCTTTTGTATCACGCAGATATTCTACTGTATAACGAAATACATTCTTATATGTTTCTGGATCACAACAAGAAGCTCCCCACCAGAACCAGCCACCTGTATTTTCATGGAATGGTCTGAATAAAATTGCACCGTTCACCTGTTTTGCATATTCTGCAATCATATCAAGATAGCAATTGAATTTATCATTGTACTGTCCAGCTGGAAGCATCTGATCCATAACATTACCAGATAAGTCATTTACAGTATAACCACTGAAATTATATTTTGTATAAGAATGAACTCCATCATAATTTCCAGCTGTTGTCTTAGAGAAGTTAGGCATATGAGCGGAAAGTGTTACAATTGCGCCACTTTCAATTGCCATATTACTTAATTTTGCTGCTGCCTCAACATTACCGGCTAACGTTTCAGGAACTCTTTGTGCACCAGTCTTTGGCACGATTTCACTATTAAATCTGCTAGCGGAGTATTCCTGACCTGCTAAAGCTAACGCATCAATACCAAACACACCTGCATATGCACCAGTTACATCGTATGTATCAGATGTAGATAATGCACTGGAACCAGCTTTTGCAAATGTATCATCTTGATGTCCGTAAATAACTGTATCAGTAGAACCAACTGCTTTTAAGTAAGCGTATGCCTGTTTTGCTACATCTGTTGCATCTTTATCAACAGTTGGAACCTGTGTAGCAAGCTTTGTATAAACTTCTTGTCCATCTTTATCATATGTAGTAAGTACGCCGTCTTTAATACTTTGTTTGTATTTTGCACCTGTAGGTTTAATTGTAGAATTTACATAAGAACTTGTAACGGCTGCATCTTTCATTATTGATATGTTATCTAAGTAAATCGGACCTTTGTAAGCTGTGCTGTTACCAATGATACAAACTGCTAAATCATTTATATTAGCAGCATCTGTTAATGTTTCAAAATAGAATTTAACTGGAACTTTAATTAAGTTTGTTCCTTCTACTTCTACTGCATCAGAAAAATCAACGTCTGTTGTGCATTCAAGGTGATCATTGGAGTATAATTTTAATTTAAAGGAACCGCTCTTTAATAAAGTTTTGTCATAGAAGAAATCTAGGGAAGCTGTATTTGCTCCTGTAAGATCCATACCACTGTTCTCCCAAACACAAGCAGCTAACTGGCTCCAAGTCTGAGCAGAATCTTTTGAGTAATCTACCATTACCTTTAACATTCCATCTTCATAACCTACGGATGAATTCGCAGCACCACTATAATTGTATTCCCATCCTGTTCCATAATACCAGCTCTCCGCTGAATTATTGAACGTGTACTGCTTAATTACATTTAAAGGTTTTTCCTGTACTGTTGTAGATAAAAGTTTGATGTTATCGAACCATACATCACCTGTATAGTCTGTCTGATTACCAATTAAACAAATAGCAAAATCATTTGTAGTTGCAATATCTTCTGATGTTAATTCACCTAAATCTACAGTAATGGATACTTTTTTGATTGTTCCTTCTACTGTTTTTTCATCTGCTTTATCATATGTAACAGATTGATCAATTCCTGCTCCGTTCGAGAAAAGCTTAAACATGAAGCTTCCCTGTGTCATACAGCTTGAATCATAATAGAAATCAAATGTACAAACATTAAGTCCTGTCAGATCCATTGTGTTATTTACCCAAGTCTTAATTGCCATTTGACTCCAGCTGTCTGCTGCATTCTTACTATAATCAACTGTTGCTTTTAATTTTCCATCATCCCAGGAAACAGAAGAGTTTTCAATACCATCATATTGATATTCCCAACTTGTTCCGTACTCCCATCCATCTGCTCCAGTCGTAAAACTCCATTGTTTTAGCACTGTAGCTTCGGATTCTTCTGAAGCTGCTTTTGCAACGAATCCTGTGAAAGGTGTTGGTGTAACAGTAGTTCCCATAACTGCTGCTGCTAGCATCATTGCACCAATCTTCTTGTACAAATATTTCTTTCTCACCTTATATTGCTCCCTTCTTAAGCTTAAAATTACTTTTCTTTTAGTTGCCCTTTTAAATTAATTTTAAGTATTCTATCTTATTTCCTCACGCAATTATATTTTACCATAATTAGCTTATTTTTTGTATTGTCGAATTGAACAAAAGAATTTTAACATTTTATCAGATTATATATAACTAATTATGGATAAAGCTAAATTATTTGTATTTATTTATTCAATATTTTACTATTGTAATTAAACTTAATTTGTTAGCTAATATCAGTTCAATCAACTTAATTTTAAAGTTGCTCATAATGCTAATTTTACTTCTTAACAAAATCAGCCACCTAATTTCTTTATCTTTTTTTATTTTTGCCCTTTTTATGTTTACATTTCACATAATACTGCCTTTTTTTATGTATGAAGATGCTTCTTAATCAGCGCGCAGGATAAAAGTACTTCATCAAATAATAATGAAAGAAGGTAATAATTATGGCTTCAAAACCACAATGGCCAAATTTACAATCAGGCAATTCAGGAAAAAATGTTTACGCATTACAATGTTTACTCGCTTATCGGGGACAATCACTTTCCATCGACGGAAGTTTTGGACCTGGTACCAAAACAGCGGTAACCAATTATCAATCCTCCCAAGGACTTTCAGCTGATGGTATTGCAGGAGCAAATACCCTTTCTCGATTAGTTGTAACTGTACAAAAAGGTGCTAATAACAATGCGGCAAAGGCTGCTCAGTACTTATTAAGCAAATTTGAAAGTCTTTCCATCGACGGTGCTTTCGGTAGTGGATCTGATACTGCTACAAGAAATTTCCAAAGCAAAATGGGTATTTCTTCAGACGGAATTATCGGTCCTGCCTCTTGGCAGTATTTGTTTGGTTATAATGCATATCCTTCAGACGGTGGCAACGAACAAGTACCTACAGGTTCTGTTTACTGTAGTAACAGCTACTTAAGCAAAAGCCAGATGAAAGTCAACGCACAATACATCTTAGATTACTTACGTAGTAGAGGATGGACTAAAAATGCGGTATGCGGTATGCTTGGAAACATGGAAACAGAAAGTACCATTAACCCAGGTATCTGGCAGAGTTTAAAATCTGGTAATACTAGTGGTGGTTTCGGTTTAACACAGTGGACTCCTGCTACTAAGTATATCAACTGGGCTAACAGCAATGGTTTGACTGTTGCAAATATGGACAGTGAGTTAAAACGTATTATCTATGAAGTAGAACATGGTGAACAGTTCTATGCTACTTCTAACTACAACTTAACCTTTAAACAGTTTACTCAGTCAACTCAGTCCGCTTACTACTTAGCTTGTGCATTCTTACACAACTATGAGAGACCTGCAAACTCTAACCAAGATGAAACAAGAGGTAATCAGGCTACTTACTGGTACAATAACTTAGTTTAATCATCACTACCCCTCTCCCCGATATGCGCTCATAATTGAAATATCAAAGATCGGTCAAAGCATTACGCCTTGACCGATTTTTTTGTATCTAGTTACAATCAAAGGAGCATGTGCCCCCAAACCAGCACATGCTCCCTTAATTTTAACTCGCTATTCTATTGCATTTCAACAATTAACCCATTGTAGCAACAACGCTATGTTTCTTACCATCCTTGAACATTGGAATTACATTTCCTTCAACTTCCTTACCATCTACTACTAAGGATTTTACCCCCTTAGATACATGGTTAGGGTTCTTCACTTCTACTTCAAAGATATCACCACGGAACTCTCTAGTTACCTTGTAACCATCCCAATCATGTGGAATTGCTGGGTCAATCTTAAGACCATCAAAGTCTGGCTGAATACCTAAGATAAACTGAGAAATAGCAACGAAATTCCAAGAAGCTGTACCTGTCAACCAGGAGTTTTTAGCTTCACCAAAACGTCTTGCATCTTTACCAGCTGCCATCTGTGGGTATACATATGGCTCTGTTCTATGAATTTCGCTGATATCCTCTAAAAATGCTGGAGCAATTCTTGTGTAGTAATCGTAAGCTTTATCTCCACGTCCTACAACTGCTTCTGCACACATAATCCAAGCATTGTTATGACAGAAGATACCGGCATTTTCTTTGTAACCAGCTGGATATGTTGAGATTTCACCATATTCCACAACGTATCTTGTAAACGCTGGGTTGTTAAGTACTAAACCGTATTTTGTTCCAAGACGTTCTTCTACAGAATCAAGTGCCTGGATAGCTCTTCCATCGTCAACTCCACAGCCACCCATTACGCAGAAGCCCTGTGATTCGATGAAGATTTTACCTTCTTCACACTCTTCACTACCAACTTTTTTACCAAAGTCATCGTATGCACGAAGGAACCATTTTCCATCCCAGCCATCCTTCATGATAATGTCTCGCATCTTGTCAACTTCAGTGTCCGCACGTTTCGCTTCATCAGTATCGCCTACTTTTTCCATTAATCTTGCATATAATCCACCGATATATGTGAACATACCAGCAATCATAACAGATTCAGCAACTCTACCATCTTTACTTGTAGTTGTCTGGAAAGATTCTCCTGGTTCTGTTGAGAAGCAGTTAAGGTTCAAACAGTCATTCCAGTCAGCACGTCCAATAAGTGGAAGTCCGTGAGGTCCTAAGTTATTGATAACATGGTCGAAGGATCTCTTCAAGTGGTCTTTTAATGGTGTTGCTACGCTCATATCATTGTCAAATGGAGTCATAACATCAAGAATACTATAATCTCCCGTTTCCTTTACATATGCAACAACAGCAAGGATCAACCATAATGGGTCATCGTTAAAGTTACCGCCGATTGCATCATTTCCTCTCTTAGTTAAAGGCTGGTATTGATGATAAGCTCCACCATCCTGTAACTGTGTAGAAGCGATGTCGATGATTCTTTCTCTTGCACGGTCTGGAATCTGATGAACAAATCCTAAGATATCCTGGTTAGAATCACGGAATCCCATACCACGGCCTACACCGGACTCAAAGTAAGAAGCACTTCTTGATAAGTTAAATGTAACCATACACTGATACTGGTTCCAGATATTAACCTGTCTGTTCAGTTTTTCTTCGCCGGACTCTAAGATATATTTTGATAATAATCTATCCCAGTCTGCTTTTAATTCAGCTAAAGCTTTGTCTGCATCAGCGGTTGTAGCGAACTGTGCCATCATAGCTTCTGCTTTCTTCTTATTGATTACCCCTTTAGATTCCCATTTATCATCAACAGGGTTTTCAACATAGCCTAAGATAAATACATATTCTTTTGTTTCTCCTGGCTGTAATTCCATCTCAAGACAATGAGAAGCACAAGGAGACCATCCGTCAGCTACAGAGTTGTTAGATTGTCCAGCGACTACTGCCTGAGGAGCCTCGAATCCGTTGTATGTTCCAATAAAGCTTTCTCTATCACTATCAAAACCAGCAATTGGTGCATTTACAGAAAAGAATGCATAGTGGTTTCTTCTTTCCTTATACTCAGTCTTATGGTAAATAGCAGAGCCTTTAATTTCTACTTCACCAGTACTAAAGTTTCTCTGGAAATTTCTATCATCATCATCTGCATTCCATAGACACCACTCTAAGAATGAGAATAATTTTAATTTTTTCACTTTGTCGCTTTCGTTCTTAATTACGACTTTATGTACTTCCCCATTAAAGTTCAAAGGTACGAAGAATGTTACTTCAGTAGAAACATCATTTCTCTTTCCTTTGATAATTGTATATCCCATACCATGACGGCATTCATAGGACTGAAGTTCTTTCTTTGCTGGTGCCCATCCTGGTGACCAGAAATCACCTTCGTCATATAAATAGTAATAACGTCCGCCACCTAAATCTAATGGTACGTTGTTGTAACGGAATCGTGTAATTCTTCTTAGTTTTGCATCCTTATAAAAAGAATAACCACCTGCTGTATTGGAAATCAAAGAAAAGAATTCCTGAGATCCTAAATAGTTAATCCAAGGATATGGTGTGGTAGGTGTTGTAATGACATACTCTTTTTTCACATCGTCAAAATATCCAAATTTCATCGTGATTCTCCTTCTCTATTTGAACTTTTTTCCTCCACGAACTTTACGAAATTTTTCGTAAATTCAATGATTAAGATGTTCCTATTATACAATATTTTACCAAAACATTCAATGAAATAATTGATTGTTTTATTACTAAACCCTTTTCGTATTTTCTAATTTGACAAAAAACAAGTTTTCGTATATGATATAGGGAATTTGGACAAAATTAATGTAACTTGTTGTATTTTTTTCGATGGAGGAATTTATGAAACTAATGAAAAGCTCAGAAACTTCAACTGGAATTTATGATGTTCGCCAACTCGGATGGACGAAAACCCTAATCCTTGGTCTTCAACATGCATTTGCCATGTTCGGTGCAACTATAATGGTACCAATGATTACAGGATTAAGTGTTACAACAACTCTCTTTATGGCTGGTGTAGGTACTCTTTTATTTCACCTCTTAACAAAAGGAAAAGTCCCTGCATTTCTTGGTTCATCTTTCGCTTTCCTTGGTGGCTATGCTAGTGTAGCACCAATGATTCAAGACAATACGCCAAATACCGAAATGTTACCATATGCTTGTGGTGGTGTTTTTGTAGCTGGTTTCGTTTATGTTTTATTCAGCGCACTGATTCAATTCTATGGCGTCAATAAAATCATGTATTTTTTCCCACCTGTTGTCACAGGACCTATCATTATCTGTATCGGTTT
The DNA here is from genome assembly GCA_002297865.1 of Lachnoclostridium sp. UBA739. The sequence continues at coordinate 1,903 of DBKX01000025.1, read as the reverse complement.
AATCTTAATACCTAGTGCTATTACAAACAGCAGCACCAACTGGATTCTTGCTGGTATTGCCTTAGCCACTATTATACTTTGCAATGTATTTGGACGAGGAATGGTTAAAATAATTCCAATTATTATCGCCGTAATCGTCTCTTATGTCATTGCTATTTTTATGGGTGAAATTGATTTTTCAAGCATTACAAGTGATAAAATCATTGCTGTGCCACTTACAACAAGTGCATTTGCAAAATTCAATTTTAGTTCTATTGTAACGATTATGCCTATCGCACTTGCCACTATGATGGAACATATTGGCGATATCTCTGCCATCGGTGCAACAACAGGAAAAAACTATATAAAGGAACCTGGTTTACATCGAACCTTGCTTGGCGATGTTCTTGCTACTAGTCTTTCCGCTTTATTTGGTGGACCTGCTAACACCACTTATGGAGAAAATACAGGTGTTCTAGCTTTAACAAAGGTTTATGACCCTCTCGTTATGCGAATCGCAGCTTGCTTTGCCATTATACTATCCTTCTTCCCAATCGTAGGAAGCTTTATTGGTTCTATTCCGGCAGCAATCATTGGTGGTATATCCTTAGTCCTTTACTGTATGATTTCCTGGATCGGTGTACGAAATCTTGTAGAACAGGATGTTGATTTTAAGAAAGTCCGTAATATCATTATAATTGCTGTGATTATTGTAAGTGCTTTAGTAATTAATCATTTCGGCGGAATTGAATTCACAATGGGTAAAGTCACAATTAATCTTTCCGGACTTGCGGTTGCATCTATCTTAGGTATTGTGTTAAATGTTATACTTCCAGGAAATAATTATTCCTTCGACACAGCAGAAAAAAATTTATGAATTTTAAAATAATCATTGACAACAAAAAAAATTGTTGTATAATTAATTTCAATAAAAAACAAGGGCGTTTCTTAGAGATAAGAGACGCCTATTTTTTTTCTAGATTAACGTTAATTAAGAGGTAAATCCAATTAAAGGAGGTATTTCAGATGAAAAAGTTAGAAATAATTATTAAACCAGAGAAGCTAGAAGATTTAAAATCTATTTTAGATGAAAGCAAAGCAAATGGTATTATGATAACAAACATTATGGGTTACGGAAATCAAAAAGGTTACAAACAAGTTTATCGTGGTACCGAATTTAATGTTAACTTACTTCCAAAAGTAAAAGTGGAGACCGTCATCGACGATGATGTTGCAGAACAGATTGTGACAAAAGTTGTTGCAAATATTAATACAGGTAACTATGGTGATGGTAAAATATTTATTTACGATGTTGAAGATGCTGTTCGTATTCGAACAGGTGAACGTGGTGAAAACGCTTTATAATAGTACATATGAAAATATACATAAAACAGATTATTATCAATGGGGATAATGCTTTTTAGAAGTATTATCCTCTTTTTTTACTACATTATGGGTTGCGATATTAATCGAAAATTTAGTTTACATGCACATCTTATTTATAAGATTCGCTGCATAGAAAGAGAGGTTATTATGGATGCACAATTTTACATAAATATTGTCTGGACAATGCTCGGAGCATTTCTTGTTTATTTTATGCAAGCTGGTTTTGCAATGGTTGAAGCTGGTTTTACCAGAGCAAAAAATTCTGGTAACATTATTATGAAGAATATGATGGACTTTGTTATGGGCTCCCTATTCTTCTTCGTTATAGGATTTGCAATTATGTTTGGTGGTGATAATCCTATCATCGGAACAAGTGGATTCTTTAATCCTTCTAAATTAGGTGATGCCGATGGACTTTTTAATGGATTACCATTTGGTGTGTTTCTGATTTTCCAAACTGTGTTCTGCGCTACTGCTGCTACTATCGTATCTGGTTCTATGGCAGAACGTACAAAGTTTTCGGCTTACTTAGTATACA
>DBKX01000360.1 GCA_002297865.1 Lachnoclostridium sp. UBA739 | reverse complement strand
CACGTAACTGTACTAACCCTGCATTAGAGGTGTAAATAGTTCTTCCTTTTTCTAATGAATAAATCCCCTCTTCTCTTATATGCCAAGGTGTATCAAAATCTGGCTCTCCAACGCCTAATGAAATGGCATCCTCCATTTCATTTACGATATCGAAGAATTTTCTGATACCAGAAGGTTGTATATCTGTAACTTTTTTTGATAATGGATTTCTCATGGCGTATATAACATCCTTTCATCTACCCTCTTATGATTCACCAGTTCAAGCCCATGTTCTTTATATTTCTTAAGAACAAAATTAGTTGAAGTACTTAATACTGCTTCTAATGGAGCTAGTTTACTAGATACAAAATTAGCAACTTCCCTCATACTCTTGCCCTCTATGAGTACTGCCAAATCAAATGTTCCAGACATTAAATATACGCTCTCCACTTCGTCAAAACGATAGATACGTTCTGCAATCTTCTCAAAGCCTCGGCCCCTCTGAGGGGTAACCTTAACCTCTATCCAAGCCGTTACCTTTTCACAGTCTGTTTTATCCCAGTTAATTAATGTAGGATAACCACAGATTACTCCCTCTTCCTCCATCTTATCAATTTCCGCTTTCACTTCTGCCTCGGGAGCATCTATTATTACGGCTAAATCTTCTACAGAAACTTTACTATTTTTATCAATAACCTTTAAAATTGCATTTCTCATTTTTGGTACCCTCCTTACCTCTAATGAATTGCCTTATATAGTTCATCTGTCTTTGGTGGTTCAAGATATCTTCTCTCGTCGTCATTAACAATAATTCGGTCATTTCCTTCAATCACATTACCTATAATAGCAGAAGTAATTCCTTCTTTTTTCAATGCCTCCACTAATGCATTTCCTCTATCCGTACTAATGAGCATACAGCCACTAGACATAAGCATATATGGATTTAAATCATATACCTCACATATTTCAATAGTTTCCTGTTTAATTGGAATCTTTTTAAGGTCTACCTCAATTCCAACTTTAGAAGCAGCCGCAACTTCCCATAGAGCTCCAAAGATACCGCCTTCTGTTACATCATGCATGGATGTAACACCAATTTTCTTCGCTATCATAGCATCTTTTACTACAGATAAATTTTTAAATAGATTTTGTGCACGTTCTATAAAATCTTCATGGAAACGCTCTTTCAATTCGCCCTCTTTATCTCTGGCTATGATTGCCGTTCCCTCTAATCCTGCCCATTTTGTCATGACAAGTTCCTGACCTGGTTTTAGGCCTGCTGTCTTTATCATCTCATCTCTTTTTATCTTTCCAACACCTGTCACAGAAAGGATAGGTTGATTTACAGCTTTTGATATTTCAGTATGACCACCCATAACTTCCATGTTAAGTTCTGCACAAACTGATTCAACTTCTTTCATGATTTCTTTTAAATCAGACTCACTGGCATCTGCTGGAAGTATGATTGTTAACAATACCCCAATTGGTTCTGCTCCACTAGATGCAATATCATTGGCTGTAATATGAACACCAAATGTTCCAATTTCATTTGCTGTACCAGTAATAGGGTCTGTTGACATAACTAAAATCTCATCTGGTTCTATCTGAAGCATCGCACAGTCCTCACCTACTCCTGGACGAACTAGTACCTCATCACGACGATGATGTATCTGTTTGAATACAGATCGTTTTAGAACTGTCTCTGGTATTTTTCCAATTTTCATGCCTTCACACCTTCCTCTTAACATGTTGTCTTTTTTTAAAGAAAGGATAACAGCTATTTTGACAAACAGCCGCTATCCTCTTTGCATTACTCAATCATTGGGTTTCTTAATTTGCAGTTTCCCTTGTTTCCTTTTGACTACTGCTTTTTTAATTATCCGATGAATTTCTCCAACTTGAAGCTTGTTCCTACAAGCCTACGATTTTTCTTCGCTGGTTGTTGTATCCTTTTTAGAAGAAGTATCGGATGAAGCAGGCTTTTTGCTAGGTTTTGCGCTAGGTTTTGTGTCCGCAGACTTATTAGAATCAGCTTTGTCTTTATCTTTATCTTTGTCTTTGTCCTTATCTTTGTCCTTATCTTTGTCTTTGTCCTTATCTTTGTCCTTATCTTTGTCTTTATCTTTATCTGATTCTACTTTATCCTTGTCTTTATCTTTATCCTTATCCTTCTCGTCTTCTTTCTTTTCTTCTTTCTTTTCTTCCTTAGTCCCTACTATTACATAAGCAGGCTCGGCTGCATAAGAACTAAAATTAACCTGTTCTTTGCTTTCTTCCTTTCCATTCACATAAACATACTTCCAAAGACGCGCCTTATAACCAACATGAGCTGCTTGCTCAACTACTTTATAACTAGCTGGTTTTGTAGGATCTTTTGTAACCTTTTCAGGTCCTGGCTGTATGGTTTCTGTTGTTTCAGAAACATATTTCACAGTTCTATTCACTGTATCTCTTGTTTCTTCACCGTATATTTTAAAGTAAATCGTTCTGCCCGCTGTATATCCTTCGACATAAATTGGTGCGTCCGTATTATTTTTAAATTTTAAATCTTTATATCCATCTGAAATAGCAGCATCCATAGATGGCTGAACATAACTTACAATCATAGAGTGATTGTAACGTTCTGTAATCTCTAATTCAGCCTTCAACAAGGCATTGTAAAGTGTGGTTGCCGCTTGACAAACACCTCCACCAATACTGTCTACTACCTTACCATTCAAGTATGCACCTGCCTGCTGATATCCGTTATCTGTTGTAAAAGGTGTTAATGCTCCGCTTGTTGAAAATTCTTCTCCTGGCATAATTACAGTACCATTGATTAATTTTGCTGCATTATCAAGGTTTGCTGCACGGTTAGCAGAAGAACTTGCATAAGTTGTACTATATTCTCCAAGAACATCTTTTACTTTCTTTAACTGTTCCTTTGTGATATCTGGTTCTGCATCCGCTACTACAGCATCCACTTTAATCTCTTCATGATCCCAATGGTCAGCTAAAGTGGCTTTAATCTTCTCAGTGGTATCCTCTATATGAATCGTTCTTCCTAAGACCTCTGCCTTAATATGAAATGTGCCATTTTTTCGTGTTAATATTGCATCTTCCGGGTCCACTTCATACTTTTTGCATTTACTCTCAATAAAACTTGTAACCTTGGCATCATCTACTGTAAATTCCAAGTTATAAACATGAGATTTTTTTTCAATGTCTTTTAACTCCTTATATCTCTTGATTAGATTACCAGTCTTACCAAGATTAGATGCTTCTTCAATATAATTATTGTCTACACATGAAAATCCGATATCCTCTAATGTGGTTTTCACATTATGCCCATCTACTACTAAAGTAAATCTTTTACTTGCTAAGCTTTTCACATACTCATCTACGAGCTCTCTTGCCTCTTCTGTTGTCTTGCCTCCCAGTGAAACAGTATCTACATACACTCCATTCGGTATTGTACCTGACTTACCATCTGCATAAACCTTCATTCCTGCAAGAGCTAAAACAATGCACACCAGCATACATACAAGCGTGGTTGCAAATATCTTTGTTTTTCGCTTCATCTTAATATCCCCTTTTGCCAATAAGACTTATGTTTCATTTTATCATAACTATAGATAATATCAAGCAAAAATTGCGTCAGAATCACATGAATGCCCTTGTTTGACATTTGCTTAATATTTATGTATAGTCTAAGTTATATGTGGGGTTTTAAACAATTCCACATATAACATTTATACCTCAATAAGGTATTCATATTTAAAATGCATAAGCTACTAGAGGTACAATCATAGCTAATACAACTGCTACTACGATTATAACGGAAACAGTTCTTTGTGTTTTCTTATTCATTCAATTCACCTCTTTTAATTTAAATGCAACTTCGTCCTAGTATAACAAATAAAAAGGACAGTCACGATAACATGAGTATAATAAATACTCGTTCCTCTCGATTATAGAAAGGTTGTGCAAATATGTCAATTCTAACTTTTTTTCCTGTGGTATTTATATGGATCTGGATACTGCATCATTTAAAGAACCGTGCCAGTAAAAATGAAGAAAATCAATCCAAACAATTTTGGAAAGCTGAACATGATGCAAACAGCGTTCGAAAAATGGATCTTAGCAATTTACCATATATTCATATTGACACGGAAAAATTACCCTTCAAAGAAACAACAGACCCTAAATTACTAGAAATTCAAGCCACTATGAAAGACCTATCCACAAAAAAAATTGTAAATTTGGTTGGACAGTCTAATACAGACTTAAAAGCAGCTTATGGTCCTGCTAACCTTGATGCTCTTTCTGCTTATGACGCCAACTTCACAGAGCTTATTCGAACATTATCCAACTGGGGAACATACTTATATGAACAAGGCCAGTTACAAGATGCCAGGGTCGTACTGGAATACGGTATTCTGTGCAAAACTGATATCAAAAATAATTATGTCCTTCTTGCTAAAATATATCACAAAAATAATGAAATTAATAAAATAACTGCCCTTATAAAACAAGCTGATACCTTACAGACCTTAATGAAGTCCTCTATATTATCGGCCTTAAAAGAGATTAAGGATAATTAAAATAAGCAGTGTCCTAGACAACGAACTAGGAACACTGCTTATTATTTTATGTCACTTTTCTTTTGTCTGCAAGACCTTCACTGCCTTAGCCTGCTCTCTTCTCTGCTTCTGTTTTAACTTTTTCTGATAATCCTTACAATGCTCATTAAGAAAACAAGACTCGCATTTGGGACTACGAGCCGTACATAATCCCCTGCCATGGGTAATAATTTGAATGTTGTATAGAATCCAATGATCCTTTGGCAACACATCCATTAAGTCAAACTCTATTTTTTCAGGATCGTCTTCCTTTGTAAAACCAAGCTTATTAGAAATTCGCTTCACATGGGTATCCACTACAATACTTGGCTCATTAAAAATATTTCCTCGAATTACATTGGCTGTTTTCCTGCCAACGCCTGCAAGTGATGTCAGTTCGTCAAGTTCGCGTGGTACCTTGCCTCCAAATTTATTTACTACATCCTGTGCACAAGAAATAATATTTTTCGCCTTGCTATGATAGAAGCCAAGAGAATGAATATCCTGCTCTAATTCTTTCAAATCCGCATTTGCGAAATCTTCCATACTCTTATACTTCTGAAACAAATCCTTTGTTACAATATTTACTCTCGCATCTGTGCATTGGGCACTGAGCATTGTGGCTATTAGTAACTGCTCTGCATTTTCATGATTCAGGTAACATTTATATTCTGTAGTATAATGCTCATCTAACAAATCTAAGACAGTTTGAATACGTTCTCTTTCCTGCTTTGTAATTCTTTTCGCCATACTGCACCTCTTTCTTATATGGAAATCGCCATTGCTTGATGGTCTAGAGGATTTCGATTCTTATAGTCGAATACAATGATAGTTTCCTCCCTCACCACAACACCTGTCTTTGCAACAGCTGGTACGTCAATCGAGAAGTGTTCTGCATGGGTAACTCGACTTAATACTTTAGAAGAATAATCCTCATATCCTGGCAATAACGCTTTAACTCGCTCTACATCCTCATAAAACTCTCTATATAACTTCTTATATTCTCCGTAATCTTTCGCAAACTTTGGTCTGCTCTTAAGATTTTCTCTCAAATACAAATCATAAACCAATATTTCCGCAAATACCTCCGCATCCCCCTCTATCACACGTTCTTTAAAGAAGTCTAACAAAATTTCATATCGTGCTATTCTTGTATGATTCACTCCAAACAGTCCATGTGCTTCATAGTATTCCCCTAACGCTTCATACAATGCAAATGGTGTCTGAAAGAAATGTTCTAAAAACTGAATAGACATTTCAAACTGCCCACTATTGTAATAGACTTCTACTACATCTTCCACTTCTTTTAAACGAAGTACATCATCAAAAGGAAGCCATTTTGTAAATAGCACTTCATAAGGAGCTGTCTTTCTATAAACAATATTATGCATCTGGGCTTGTGGGTATATCGGAGACCCCTTAAGCACCTTTAAAAAACCTAATTGAAGCTGATTGGGACGAAGGCCATACACATCATCAAATGATTTTCCAAAACTCTCATATCCTTCATATGGAAGTCCTGCAATCAAATCAAGATGCTGATGAATGTTATTGCCACGATGAACTGCATTTACCTTTTCTGTCAACACGTTAAAATCCATTTTTCGATTAATTGCCTTAATAGTATCAGGGTTAGTCGATTGTACTCCAATTTCAAGCTGTACCAGTCCCGGCCTCATCTTATTAAGAAGTTCAAGTTCATTTTCTCTTAAAATATCTGCAGCAATCTCAAAGTGAAAATTCGTTAGCCCATTGTCATGTTCGTGAATATAGTTCCAAATCCCCATGGCATGAGCTGGATTACAGTTAAATGTTCGGTCAATAAATTTAACCTGTGGAACCTTAGCATCTAAAAATATCTGAAGTTCCTTCTTCACCAATTCCAAATCGCGAAGACGAACACCACGCTCAATAGAGGATAGACAATAACTGCAGGAGTAAGGACATCCGCGGCTTGTTTCATAATATAGAATTTTATTTTTAAACAGTTCAAAATCACTATAAGGAAATGGAACATCGCTTAAATTCATTGGCTCACGATATGGATTTACTTTAATTTCACCATTCCATCTGTAAGCAATCCCTCGAATATCTTTTAATTCAATATTTTTCTCCACATAATACTGGGCCAACTCTTTGAACGTACATTCCCCTTCGCCAATCATAATACCATCTGCATATGGTGTAGCAAGAAGTCCCTGCGTCACATCATAAGAAACTTCTGGCCCCCCCAGCCAAATAGGTGTATCTGGCATAACTTGTCTTATTTCTTTTAATAAGTTTTCAATGATTCCAATATTCCAGATGTAACATGAAAATGCGATTACATCTGGTTTTCTTTTATATATATCTGTTAATATAAATTCCTGCTGGTTATTAATCGTGTATTCTGCCAGTTCGATGTTTTCTTTGTATTTCTCAGCATAAGCACTCAACTCATATATTGCTAAATTTGAATGAATGTATTTAGCATTGATGGCTGTTAATAATATTTTCATACGAATCTTCCTTATCCACTGTATTTTTCTATTGATATATAGGAAATGGTTCGGAGATTCCATTCCTATATACAAAAAAAGAGACGCGATAAAAACCGACGTCTCTTTGGAATAGTGCCCAGAACCGGAATCGAACCAGTGACACGGGGATTTTCAGTCCCCTGCTCTACCGACTGAGCTATCTGGGCAAACAAGAATTATTGATACTCTCTTGTAATGCGTTGTCTTATTATGTCTAACAACATTGCCTATTGTACAATGTTGTTAGATATTTGTCAAGCGATAATTTATTTTTTTATTATTTTCTGTTCCTCATCTTCCTTAGTATATCTTTAAGGTTAACAAAAAAAAGAAACATCGAATACTCAATGCTTCTTCTTTCTATCAATTACTGCCGGCGACCGGAATCGAACCGGTACGGGAGGTTAGTCCCGCAGGATTTTAAGTCCTGTGCGTCTGCCAGTTCCGCCACGCCGGCGGATGGATGGAGAAGGATTCGAACCTTCGAAAGCGTTGCTAACAGATTTACAGTCTGCCCCCTTTGGCCACTCGGGAATCCATCCATACGTGTCCTGACAAGAATGTATTATACCACATATTTTTCGCACGTCAACTCTTTTTTTCTTAATTTTTTAAGTTTTTTATCACAACCGCAGAAAATGGCTCTATTGTTAAGGATAACATACCATTTATACTGTGGTAGATTGTAGCATTCAAGGAATATCCGTCTGCATTTGTCGCAATCAGACTAGCAAGCATCATATGATCTTGAATACCAATTTTCCATACTGGCAACTCAACACACTTCTTCACTTCACTATTATTAACAGCGATTACAAAATGGTCTTCCATATCAAATCGACCATAACTTATAAAGTGCTTATCACCACCTAAGAACAAGACAGAACCACATTTTAAGGCATTGTAGTCTTTATGAATACGAATTAACTCCTTGTGCAAGTCAATTAAACTCTGATCTTCATTTCCCCATGGGTAAGTTCTTCTGTTATCAGGATCTGTCCAGCCACAAACACCTGCCTCATCGCCATAATACACAGTAGGTGCACCCGGCCATGTCATCTGCATAACAACTGCCTCTCGCATAATCCCTTTGTTTATGCCTTCACTAGCCATATGTGGTCCAGCAGTAGACGTTCTGCCTACCTTATGATTAGTTCTTGTTAAGAAACGAGAATGATCGTGATTGGAAAGCTCATTCATAGAAGTCTGTATGGACTGTGTATTTAATTTCGCCATATTCTGAATCATAAAATTTTCAAAAATCTCAGCATTTCCAAATAGCTCATCACTAAATTCATCACTATGCTTCTCAACACCTGTTAAGAACCAGGAAATCGGCTCCATAAAAGCATCATAATTCATAACAGTATCCCATTCATCCCCCTGCAGCCAAGAAGATGGGTCACCATAATGTTCTGCCAAAATAATCGCTTCTGGATTTGCACTCTTTACTTCCTCACGGAAACGTTTCCAGAATTTGTGGTTGAATTCGCTTGAGTGACCTAAATCCGCAGCCACATCTAGTCTCCAGCCATCAACATTATAAGGTGCCGAAACCCATTTACGGGCGATTCTCATTACATCATCAAATAATTCTTGTGAATCCTCATAATTTAATTTTGGCAACGTATCGTGTCCCCACCAGCCATCGTATTTTGCATTATATGGCCACTGTGTATCATAAAACTTAAAGAATGTATGATAAGGGCTCTGCCTTGCAACATAAGCTCCTAAAGCGTATCCTTCTTCATTTTCATAAATACGTTCTCTATCCATCCATTTATTAAAAGAACCACAGTGATTAAACACTCCGTCTAGGATTACTTTCATACCACGTTTATGCACTTCTTCTACGAACTTAATGAAATATTCATTACTAGCTTCTAGGTTTTCTTTGGATGTTACCTTAGAGATGTATTTTGTTGCACGTTTGTTCTCTTTTACTCCTGGAGCTAATAAGTCCCCCTCTTGATTTTTAATTACTCCAAAATGAGGATCTACATAATCATAATCTTGAATATCATATTTGTGGTTTGATGGAGATACAAAAATTGGATTTAGATAAATCGCTTCAATGCCAAGTTCTTGTAGATAGTCTAGTTTTTTATAAACACCTTGTAAATCTCCACCATAAAACTCTCTTACGCCCATTGCATCAGGAAGCTTGTTCCAATCCTTAACCTGCTTCACCTGCTCGCCTATGTAGCAATATTCTCCTGTTTCAACGTCATTGTTTTTATCCCCATTGTAAAAACGATCTACAAATATCTGATAAAATACCGCTCCTTTAGCCCAATCTGGTGTTTTAAATCCCGGCATGATGCTAAATCTAAATTCTGGCTTATCTTCATCCATTACACCACAACTATTATATACACAAGTCATCGGCCCCGCTGTTATCTCAAAATAATACTCAATCTTTTCTTTTTCCACTTGAATCTGAGCTTCATAATAATCAAATAAATCTTCTTCTCTGCCCAATGTCATAGGAACACGTTCCTTGGACGTAACAAGTACTACACTATCAATATTGTCCTTCCCCGTTCGCATTCTCAAAGTTACTGTATCATGGAACTGTGGTTCGCATGGACTTCTATACAATTCTGTACCATCACTAAATAACGCTTCTTTGTTTGGCGCTGAAATAACTGTCTCAAAATAAAGATTTAACTTTTGATATCTTGATAAACGATTTATATTAATTTGTCCTGACATATGATTAACACTCCTTTTTCGTATTTGCATCGCAAAATCTGCAATAAAAATATATAGGAAAAAAGGGACAGCTTTCCGAACAGCTGTCCCTTTCTTGGAGAAGGTATTTTTGTTACTTATGGGGTGTAGCAAAAACTATATAATGTATTGGGGTTTACGATTGATATTATAGCATTGACAATACCAAAAGTGTGCACAAACATTATACAAAAACTAAAAAGTTTTTGTTTGTTTTTACGAATAATTTACAATTTAGTTTTTTCAAACACCGTCGCTTGTAACAAATAAAGATTCGAATTCGTCTCTACCAATTCGCTCCTTCTCAACTAACAACTCTGCGCAGCTATGCAGTACATGTTCATTTTGTTTTAAAATATCCCTTGCTTTTACATAGCACTGATCTATTATCTTCTTCACTTCTTCATCAATCTCATTTGCTATGCCCTCACCAAAGTTCTTAGTATGCCCTATATCGCGACCAATAAAGACTTCATCATCAGAACACTCGTAATTGATAAGCCCGATCTTATCAGAGAATCCAAATCTTGTAACCATTGATCTTGCTAAATTAGTTGCCTGTTTAATATCCTGTGATGCTCCTGTTGTAATATCATCTAAAATCATTTCTTCTGCAATTCTTCCCCCTAAAGAAACGATAATATCTTGAAGCATCTTTCCTTTTGTATTAAACATTTCATCCTTCTCAGGCAGTGGCATTGTATAACCTGCTGCACCTTGACCTGTCGGAATAATAGACACTGTATACACCGGCCCAACATCAGGCAGCAAGTGGAATAAAATTGCATGACCAGCTTCATGATAAGCCGTAATCCTCTTCTCTTTCTCTGTAATAACACGACTTTTCTTTTCTGTTCCAATTCCAATTTTAATGAATGCCTTCTTAATATCTTCTGCAACAATAAATGCTCTTTCACTTCTTGCTGCAATAATAGCAGATTCATTTAATAATTTCTCTAAGTCTGCACCAGTAAAACCAGCAGTTGTCTGCGCAACCTGCTTTAGATCCACATCTTCTGCTAGAGGTTTGTTTTTCGCATGAACTTCTAATATTTCTTCTCTTCCTTTGATATCAGGACGCCCAACTACAACCTTACGGTCAAAACGACCTGGTCTTAAAATAGCTGGATCCAATATATCTACACGATTTGTTGCCGCCATAACGATGATGCCTTCATTTACACTAAAGCCATCCATCTCAACTAGCAACTGATTCAATGTCTGTTCTCTTTCGTCGTGACCGCCGCCAAGACCTGTACCACGACGTCTTGCTACTGCATCAATTTCATCAATAAAAATAATACAAGGACTGTTTTTCTTTGCTTCTTCAAACAAGTCACGTACTCTAGACGCACCAACACCTACAAACATCTCGACAAAGTCAGAACCAGAGATACTGAAAAATGGAACTTTCGATTCTCCAGCTACTGCTTTTGCAAGTAAAGTCTTACCTGTTCCTGGAGGGCCCTCTAATAAAACTCCTTTTGGAATTCTGGCACCAACCTGAATATATTTTTTCGGTTCTTTTAGGAAGTCAACAATTTCCTCAAGCTCTTCTTTCTCTTCATGAAGACCAGCTACATTATCAAATGTTGTATCGGTATTGTCTATGGACATCTTGGCACGACTCTTTCCAAAATTCATTGCTTTAGAGTTTCCACCACCACCAGATGCCTGATTCATCATAAAGGAAAACAAGAATAACAATAATACAAAACCAAGTAAGTATGGCAAAAGCGTGGTTATAACCCAACTTGTTTTTTTAATCGGATGCAATGTATAGATAACATTTGCATCTTCTAACTGCTTTTCTGCCTCTATTGTACTTGAGATATTAAGCTCTTTTTTGTCTCCCGATGTATACGTTATCTTCACCTTACCTGATGGCGTTTCCTGATTCTGATATACATCAATACTCTTTATCTTGTCTTTATTCGTTGTAATATCTTTCTCGAAGTCAAATCTGTTATATGCATTACCGCTCCCGTTAGGGAACAAATCCATAAGCAATGTTGCTGCAATGAATATAACAATCGCTATGACATAAAAGCCAAAGCCTTTCATTTGTTTTTTCAAACGTCTACCCCCTTTACTCTTCTACTACGCCGACATACGGCAAATTTCTATATTTTTGTGCATAGTCTAAGCCATATCCGACAACGAATTTATCCGGAATCTCAAAACCTACATAGTCTACTTTTACATCTGTTACTCTGCGGTCTGGCTTATCAAGTAATGTACAAAGTTTTAAAGATTCAGGTTTTCTTGCATTAAGCAAATCCATTAGATAACTTAAAGTTCTGCCCGAATCAATAATGTCCTCAATTACAATAACATTTTTTCCATCAATTGGTTCATCTAAATCTTTTACAATCTTTACTCTACCTGAACTTTCTGTCTGATTACCATAACTGGATACTGACATAAAGTCTAAAGTGACCGGTAGCGGAATCCTCTTTGCTAATTCACAAGTAAAGAAAATACTTCCTTTTAGCACACAGATTAAATGCACCTCTTTGCCTGCATAGTCTTTCGTAATCTGGTCTGCTAACTGTTTAATACGTTCTTCAACATCTTTTTCCGAAATCAATACACTAATCTTATCCTTCATGTTCATTTCCTCCGTCTACTTTAACTTTTAGTATTCTTCTCGTTCCGCTACTGACCTTGTAATATTCACTAATGCGAAATCCGATTGCCCAAATAATATGATTACCATCTGCCAAAAGGAGTATACGTTCTCTTTTTTCAGCTGGAACCTTTTGGTCAATAAAAAAGTCTTTTAGCTTTTTGCGGTTTCCGTTACTATTACATTCGAAATAATCTCCTGTTTTTCTATATCTTGCTAAAACCGTATTTCTAATTTTATCATAATCAAACCATTTCGTATAGTCATTTTTCTTAACAGCATACAATTTTTCCAGTTCTCTTCTATTCTCTTCCTCGACCGTAATCAATTCAAACGATAACTCCATGTTAGTACCCGGAATCCTTATAGAACCAGGAATTACGGCTTCTTTTTCTAACTTCTCTTTTTTTACAAGAGTCTTTTTCCTCAATACCACCTTATTATAATAATGAATTGCTTCCATATGATATGGAAGATCTACTCGTTTTCCTGCTCCCCTTTTAATTAATTCTAAAACACTATCTACATGAGACATTTCGATATCCTTTTGTTTTTTCGCAATTGCAAAAAGAACTTTTCGAACTACTTCCCTTTGAAGGATGATATGTCCTGTTTCAAAAGATTCTAACCTAATCTCAAACACACCATCCTGTTCTTTGACACAGCGCTTATACAGTTTACAAGCTTCCATGTCAATAAAGGAACTTGCCTGAGAAAGAATACCCGCACTTTTTGCAATATGTTCGGATGCGCGTTCATTTACCTCTGACTCAACATAAGGAAGAACTTTTAATCGAATCTTATTTCTAGTATAGTTTGTTTCAAAATTAGTTGCATCATTATGATATTCTATGTTCCGCTCTAAGAGATATTTTTCAATCTCACTTCTTTCTACACACAATAGTGGACGAATTATGTTCCCTCTAACTGGCTCAATCCCAACAAGTCCTTTTAATCCGCTCCCCCTAAAAAGATTTAATAGAACTGTTTCGCTTACATCGTTTTGGTTATGCGCAACCGCTAACTTATTACAGTTATAAATTTTAGCTATTTTAGCAAATGCCTCATATCGAACCTTACGTCCCATTTCTTCCTCTGATAGTTTCTGTTGCTTCGCCAGTTCCTTCACATTGACACGAACACATTCAAACTCCACACCTCGCTCTTTGCATAGTCTTTGTACATATTCCTCATCTTGTTTCGCTTCTTCTCCACGAATTCCATGATTCACATGAACTACCACTATGTCTATATTATATTTTTCACTTAGTTCCAACATGACAAAGAAAAGAGAAATAGAATCTGCTCCGCCTGAAACGCCAAGCACAATTCTATCCCCTTTTTCAATCATGTGGTACTGTTCTATATACTTTTCTACTTTTTTTATCATCACAGTCTCCACAAGCTTTTTTATTTATACAACATTCTATCCCTATTCAATGCACATTTCAATTAGATTTTTCCCAAAAACCTGCAACTAAAACTGTCATGTCATCACGAACTCCATGTTCCTCTTTCTCTAGTATCCGTTCTAAAATTGTATCTGCCATTTCCTGTGGATTCGTCACATCAATCTCTGCCAGGATATTTTTGAACACTTCCTCCTTATCTACTTCACTGACAAAATCCAACATTCCATCTGAAACCATTATCACATAATCACCGTCATATAACTTCTTCTCACTTCCCTCTATATCAATTTCGTTAAACATTCCTACCGGAAGATTCGTGGACTGTATTGTCTCAATCCACCCATTCCTCTTAATAAATGTTGTTGATGCTCCTATTTTGATAAAATTACAAACACCAGTAAACAGATTAATAGAGCTAATATCTAACGTTGAAACCGTCTGGTCATCCGAATTTACTACTAGAATTGAGTTAATGAGTTTAATTGCTGACTTTTCCGTGAAGCCAGCCTCCAAAAATTCCTCCAGTAACTCAATTACCAATTCACTTTCTTCGCTTGCACGTTCTCCCGTTCCCATTCCATCTGACAATATCATCACTGTCTCTCCACTATCCAGATTCATGAAAGAAAATGTATCCCCCGAAACAATTTCTCCATCTTTTGATGTTCTTGCCATCCCTGTAATTGTCTGAAATTTCGTATCCTCTACGAAACTAATCTTGTCATACTCCTTCCCAATAACATTTTTACTTTCCGCAGATGGTAACATTTTCCTTCCGCATGCCTTTGAAAGCAAATCCGCTGCCTCTCTCGTTGTCACACAGCGTCCTTTCCTGGTTCTCATGGATAAATAAAGCTGTTTCCTGTTATTTCTTTTTTCAATTACAGACACCTTCTTTACATCCAACTGATACGCTTTTAAAATTTTCTTGATTATATCTTCATTTTCATCCCTCACTTCTACTGTTTCATTTAATGATTTTGAGAAATCATCAATGATGGATGCCACTTCACTAAGCTGTCCCGCGATAGCCACACGACTTTCCGCCATACGATTGCTCCAGTTCATATTGATTGCCGCAACCGCAATACCACGATTCGTTTCATTTACAAATTGGTTAAAATGAATGCATCGGTCTTGAAATGTTTTAGGGAAATCACTTGCCTGTACATAACCTTGTACCTTT
>DBKX01000024.1:1084-5609 GCA_002297865.1 Lachnoclostridium sp. UBA739 | reverse complement strand
TGAAAAGTTAGAGAGAGACATAGGAGGATTATCTAAGACATTACTTTATGAACATCGTTGTATTGAGGATTTAAGTGAATATTTAATTGCCAATAAAAAAGGTGCGCTTAACAAGCTGTTTTCTGAGAAGAACGAAGGGAAACCAAGTACGGAATCAAGCACAAAACAAGTAAAACATGAATTTAAAAATGTGGGACATGTTAAGTCTAGGGTAAGTATGAAAGAAGTCGATAAGGAAGAAATTGCAATTGTTGGTTTAGCCGGCTCTTATCCACAGGCAGAGAACGTAGAAGAGTTTTGGAGCAATCTTTTAGAAGGCAAGGACTGTATTACTGAGATACCAGATGGTAGATGGAGTTACGATAAGTATAAGAAAGATGAAAAAGTTAGCTATAGTCGATATGGTGGTTTTTTGAAAGAAGTAGATAAATTTGATCCATTATTTTTTTGTATTTCACCTAGGGATGCCCAAACGATGGACCCACAGGAACGTTTATTCTTACAATGTTCCTATCATGCAATGCAGGATGCNNCCGTGAAAATATAGCACCACAGACAGCGTTTTGCGATGGAGCAAATGTAGGTGTTTACGTGGGTGTTATGAATGAGGAATACCAGTTCCTTGGAGTTGAAGAGCAAATGAAGGGAAATCCTGTAACTGTTAGTGGCAGTGCTGCTGCGATAGCAAATCGAGTTTCCTATACATTTAATTTTCAGGGGCCTAGTATCGCAATTGATACGATGTGTTCATCTTCTTTAACAGCAGTTTATCTGGCATGTGAAGCAATTCGAAATGGTGAATGTCAGGCTGCAATCGCAGGAGGCGTAAATATTTCAATTCATGCCAATAAGTATTTGGCACTTGGTCAGAATTATTTTACTTCTGAAGATGGACGATGCAGAGCATTTGGGGAAAATGGGAAAGGCTATGTACCAGGCGAAGGCGTTGGTGCAGTTGTATTGAAGTCACTCAAAAATGCAATAAAAGATAAGGATCATATTTATGGCGTGATAAAAGGTGGGGCAATCAATCATGGTGGTAAAACCCATGGATATACGGTGCCTAATCCGAATGCACAAGCAAATGTAATTAAAAGAGCTTTGGAAAAAGCACATGTAAATCCAAGAACGATATCTTATGTAGAAGCACATGGTACGGGAACCGCATTTNNNGCATTGGGTGATCCGATTGAAATTGCTGGTTTAACAAAAGCATATGAAGAAGCGACAAACGAAAAGCAATACTGTGGAATTGGTTCAGTAAAATCAAACATTGGGCATTGCGAAGGTGCTTCTGGAATTGCTTCCATTACTAAGGTGCTATTACAGATGAAACATAGAAAATTAGTATCTTCTCTTCATGCAGAAGTGTTAAATAGCAATTTGAATTTGGAAAAAACTCCATTCTACGTCCAAAGGAGAGTGCAAGAATGGAAACGACAGAAGGAAGTAATAGAGGGCATTGAAAGAGAGATACCGCTTAGGGCAGGTGTTTCAGCATTTGGAGCAGGTGGAACTAATGTTCATCTTATCTTGGAAGAGTATATGGAAAAAGAAGCAACTAGCTTGGAAACACAAGATAGAAAGGAAATACCACTTATTTTTGTTTTATCCGCAAAAAATGAATGGCAGGTAGAACAACAGGCAAATAATTTATTAAAAGCAATACAGGATGGGTTGATATCAGAAGAAAATAGTTATCAGGCAGCATATACTCTCCAATTTGGAAGAGAAGCGATGGATGAGAGGGTTGCAATGTTGGGCAGCACATTGGATGATGTTGGCAGTCTCTTAAAGAAATATGTGGAACATATTTCAGAAGAACGTATTATAACAGGACATGTGGATACTGCCGAGCGTATGACCAAGAAAGAGCGAAAAGTGCAGGAAGAAAAGGCAGCCATTGCATTTGAAAGGAAAGACTATAAACAGGTTGTTTCATTATGGATGCAAGGAGGAAAAATTGACTGGTCGTTATTATATGAAGGAGAATTTCCGCAGAAGATGAGTCTTCCTTGTTATCCATTTGAAAAGGAAGTATGCTGGTTAGAGAGAACGACGGACGAGATTATGTGTCGACCAAGTGGAACGATACAAAAGTTTGCGATTGAAAATGTCTCAACTCTTGCGGAGCAGAAATATGTAGTTACCTTAACGGGGCAAGAAAGTTATTTTGTTAATCATATTGTTGGTGGTAAGAAGATGCTTCCAGCGACAGCCTATATTGAAATTATACGTATGGTTGTTACACAGGCACTGTCTCTTAATAGGGAAAAACAGGCTATAAAAATTAAGAATATTATGTGGCTGCATCCACTAGTTGCAGAAGAGAATAAAACAAACAAGTTGACCATATCGTTAAGACTGGAATACAAAGCAGAAGAGAAAGTAGTACTATTTCGAATTTTCAAAGAAGATGATTCGGCGATATATTGTAAGGGAGAAGTTTGTGAAGTACCATTTGTACAACAGAATATGAAGCGTGATGAAATTATGAAAGACTGTACAAAGTCATTGCATCCAGAAGATTTATATAAACGATATGAACAGTATTCCATTACATACAAAAACGAACATCGTTCTGTTGAAAAACTCTATTTGGGTCAAGACGTGCTAGTTGCAAAGATTGATACAAAGCAAAGCAGCGAGAAGCAAAGCATGTCCCTAGATCCTGCTGTGGCAGATTGCGCATTACAGTCATGTGCAGGGTTTGTGTTAGCAAGTGGAGAAAAGGAAGAACAGGGTAGACTAGCAATTCCTTTTAAAGCAAAAGAGATTCTTATATTGGATGGAACACAGCCTTGTATGTGGGCAGTTGTACACAGAACAAGCCTAGATTCATCAGAGGAATATCAGATAGATTTATGCAAAGAAGATGGTACCGTTTGTGTTGAAATGAAAGGGCTTAAGACAAAGGAATACAAGGAACAAGATAGTAAAAATGAGTTAATAACCCATGTCTATTATGAAAAGACGAGCGAAGTAGAGATAATGACGCTAGAGGATAAAGAAGAAAACATTATATTTCTGTGTGAAGATGCTCCTTTTGATATACGAAACCAGGTGAAAACGTATCAGAATGTATATGAGGTAAGAGAAAATTATACCGAGAAGGATTATGAGAGTATTCTTACAAAGGTATCGAAAGTAAACAAAATTCTGTTTGTTATGGGCAAAAATAATCCTTCCATACTAATGAAGGAAGACTTCTTAGAGAAGCAGAAAAGTGGAATTCTACAGTTTTATAGGCTGATAAAAGCTATGGACATGAGACTTAATAAGAATCAAAACTGTTCCGTTTGTGTTATCACGTATCAGACTGTTCCGTTTTTGAACGAAGAAGTCTGCGATCCGAAAAATGCTGGTATGCAGGGAATTGTTCGAACAGTAGCAGTTGAGTATCCACACTGGGATATTTGCATGTGTGACTTAGATAATCAGTTTGTAACACCAGTACCATTTGTCAGAGACTTGACTCTTGCTCATAATGCAGTGTTATTAAGTCGTAATGGTGTGTGGTATCGATACAAACTGGAAACAGTCAAATTCCCAGTAAGACAAGATAGAACGGTATATCGAAATCAGGGCGTGTACGTCATGATAGGTGGTAATGGAGGAATTGGAGAGGTTTATAGTAAATACTTGATTGATACTTATAATGCAACTGTTGTCTGGCTTGGAAGAAGGAAAGTATCTGATGTAATACAAGACAAAATAGATGCATTTTCAAACGGAATTGGAAGAGTAGAATACTATTCTTGTGATGCAAGCAGTTTGGAACAGCTAACGGCTACTTATAATCAGTTGAAAGCAAGACATGGTAAAATAAATGGAGTGATACATTCAGCAATTCTGTTGGCAGATAACCGTATTTCCAATATGGAAGAATCGGATTTCGAAACAGTTTATGATACCAAAATGAAGATTTGCCTGCGTATGGCACAAGTATTCCAAAATGAAGAATTAGATTTTATGCTCTTCTTCTCATCGCTACAAGCATTTTCAAATGCGTTAGGCCAGGCCAATTATGCAGCAGGCTGTTCGATGAAAGATGCTTATGCTAAAATGCTTTCCTATAAATTGAATTGTGATTGCAAAGTTGTGAATTGGGGTTACTGGGGAAATCAAGGTATTGTTGCTTCACGAAAATATAGAGAAAAGATGAAACGTTTAGGAGTTGACTCTATACGCGAAGCAGATGCCATGGAGTTTATAGAAAGCTTGCTTGCTTCTCCATTGCAACAGGCTGGTTATATGAAGATAAATGAAAATTATAAGAAAAATCCATTGCAAAGCAGTGTAGAACTTAGCATACTGCCAGACAGTTCCAATACTACGTTTGAGAATATAGATTCTGTGGTAGGGCTAGACGAACAAGCTGGACAGCTAAAACCAGAGTTTGAACCAGAGTTAGAAGATATGATTGTGAAGATGTTATATGTAGTTTTAACAGACATTGGCTTGATTCACAACAATAGAGTGGAGAAACATGCTTTAGATGGCTGGTTAAAGAAAGTAAAACAAT
>DBKX01000024.1:0-1065 GCA_002297865.1 Lachnoclostridium sp. UBA739 | reverse complement strand
CTTAGGTACAATTCATCTGTTACAGAAATTTAATGTGTTACAGCAGACAAAAGATGATTTTATAGTAAATGGGGCACTTGACTTAGACGTATTTGAAATAAGAAGAAAATGGAGAGAAGAGACACTGGAATGGAGAAAAAATGAGGAAATAAGCAGGTATACCAATGCAATCATTCCAGTGATTGAAAAGCTCCCAGTAATTCTTGAGGGAAGATGTAAGGCAACAGATGTAATTTTCCCAAATGGGTCCATGGAATTAGTAGAACCAATTTATAAATATGATAAGACCGTACATTTCGCCAATTATAAACTGGCTTGTTATATTGAAGAGTATGTAAGACAAAAGAGCAGACAAGGTGACACTGTATCCATATTCGAAATAGGAGCAGGAACTGGTGGAACAAGTTATCAGGTGTTCAAAGCGTTGAAACCATTAGAATCCTATGTAGATGAGTATTGTTATACTGACCTTTCGAAAGCGTTCTTGTCTTTTGCAGAAAAAGAATATTGTAGTGAGTATCCTTTTGTGAAGCTGCGCATTTATGATGTTTCCAATGGATGCGACAAGGATTTAGAAGGTAAATACGATATTGTGTTTGCAACAAATGTTATCCATGCAACAAAAAGTATTAGCCAATCCATACAAAATATGAAACATTTACTGAAACCAGGTGGAATTGTTATTTTAAATGAGATGGTTTGTAATTCTGTAGTAACGCATTTGATCTTTGGACTCTTAGAAGGATGGTGGCTGCATGAAGATGGAGACATTCGTATCGAGGATTGTCCATTGCTTAGTGAAATGAACTGGATGGCTGAACTTAGGAAGGAAGATTTCGATCATGTTATCACTTCAAAATTCATGTCAGGACAGGAGCTGATATTAGGAAAAAGCAATGGCTGTATTAGAAAGTGTGATACGACAGTTTCCATTGAGAATGCGGAGAATGCGGTTGAATGTACACCAGTAAAAGAGCAGAAGATTGTGAAAGAGAGAATGATAGATCAAGGAACCAGACTTAAGAGAAAGACAGAAAAATATATCAAAACAGTGCTAGGAGCAGA
>DBKX01000044.1:11236-13400 GCA_002297865.1 Lachnoclostridium sp. UBA739 | reverse complement strand
CTTAACTTAATGACATTGACCTATCCCCTGATTTTTTAAATCAGATTAACTTTCTTATAAAGTAACAAAGCGCGGATTCCCCACCCACGTTCGCTGCTAAAGCCAGCGATAAGGAACCCACACCTTGCCTCGCCAAAGGACTGTTTCTGTCCTTTAGCACCTAACTTTCTTACCATAATTCCGTACAGTATATTGTTTTAAGACACTTTTATGTACCAGAAAAGGAGCAGATGATAAATTTCCTAGCACATGATAATAGCGCCTCCACGATTAAAATAATCTCAGATTGCTTTAATCTGAGATTATTATATATAATTTATTATTAAGATAGTATTGGATTTTGTCCATTGGTATTAAGATAGCATTAAAATTAAACCTGTATCATGCGATATCCTACTCCGATGTGCGTCTGAATATATTTCACAGAATCTGCCTGTGGTTCAATCTTCTTTCGTAACGTAGTCATAAATACCCTAAGTGAGACAATATCACTTTCAAATGCACTTCCCCAAATCTGTGACGTTATGTATGTATGTGTTAGAACCTTTCCCACGTTTTTGGATAATAAATACAATAACTTATACTCCATTGGTGTCAGATGAATCTCCTCCTCACCAAGAAATACACAACTTGCAGCATAGTCAATTTTCAAGTTACCATTCATAAAAATATGTGAATCTGCATCTTTATTATCTTCGTAATAACTAAGCCTCCGAAACGCTACGCGAATTCTCGCTAATAGCTCCTCTACTGAAAAAGGCTTTGTCAGATAATCGTCTGCTCCCGCATCTAAAGCCTCTATCTTATCACTGTCCTCACTTCGAGCCGTAATTACAATAATCGGCATACGTGACCACGAGCGAATCTTCCTGATAACCTCAATTCCATCAATGTCAGGAAGCCCTAGATCCAACAGCATGATATCTGTTTTCTTAGACATAGCTGACATAATCGCTTGTGCTCCTGTTTGGGCTGTTTCATAAAAATATTCCTGCATTTCTACTGCTGTTGTAATCAGATTCTGAATCGGAAGGTCATCCTCAACAATTAGGAGTCTTTGTTTCGTCATGAATCGTCAACCTCGCTTTCTTTAGGGTAAATTTAAATACCGCACCATGTGATACTGCATCTTCAACCCATACCTTTCCACCATGTGCTTCAATAATTTCTTTACAAAGAGCAAGACCTATTCCAAACCCTCTTCCTCTATCAGATACCTTACCCGATGTTGTATAAAACATTTCAAAGATTTTGTCTCTTGCTTCTTCTGGTATTCCATCACCTTGATCAGCCACTTCTATTAAAGCCTGTTTATCATTCTCACTTACCTGAATATATATTTCCGTACCTTCTTTTGTATATTTTACAGCATTATCAAGAAGATTGCACATAACTTGATAAATAAGCTGTGCATTGCAGGACACAATTATCATATTATCCTCAGGCATACTTAAGAAAAACTCATTGGTTTGATAACGTTTCTTAGCTTCATTTACGACACTTACAAGAATATCTTCAAGCAATTCAGGTGCCATTGAGATATTTTTTTTCACTTCTTCTAGCTTCGTAATGGCTAACAAATTCTCTACCATACTAATGAGTGCCGTAGCATCTTTCCAAATATCTAAGCTTAGCGTTTTTCTTTTATCTGATGTTAGAATTTCCCCTTGACTTGAGAGAATTGCCGCATTTCCCGAAATACTTGTTAACGGTGTTCGAAGATCATGGGAAATGGATCGCAATAAACTAGAGCGAAGCTTTTCATTTCTCGCTTGAACTGATGCTTCTTCTCTTGCACGATTATAGTACTCTCTCTCAAATGCTAGTGCGCATTCCCCCAATACCAAACTAGCTTCTGATGAAAATACTGGCTCACTCTGATAATCAATTCCGATAACACCATAAATCCGCTCTTCTGTACATATTGGCATATAACTTCCTTTTGCTTGTTCAAATACCTCTGTATATGCTCCTGCATTTTTGTTATGATGAAACACCCAAAGCGCAGTATCTAATTCCATCTGATTTAATGAAAAAGACAGTGCTCTGCTATGTTCTGTCAAAAACACCTGGGGTTCTCCTAATATATCAGCCTCCACTACAAATACAATTACATTTCGCTCTAAAATCTTCATTAAGCGGTTGGCTATGACCTCAATAATTC
>DBKX01000044.1:10163-11202 GCA_002297865.1 Lachnoclostridium sp. UBA739 | reverse complement strand
TGTTGACATTTTGCCTTTTGTAATAATTGTTCCATCTCTAATAAGATCTGTGTATGGTAGGCCGTCTGAATTAATGCTTTCGAATGTTGTGCATTTTTCTTAGCAAGGGTCCCAGTCATAATTGCCGCAATTAAAAGAATTATAAAAGTAATTGGATATCCTATATTAAAAGCACTAAATGAAAACAATGGATAGGCAAAAAAATAGTTAAATACAAATATTCCAAAGACAGAAATAATACTGTAAAACTGACTTGCTGTAACCATTGCAGTCACTAAAATTCCCAGCACATAAATTGTAAAAATATGTATTTCACTTAAATCAAACGTTGCAAATACATAACCAACTACTGTTTCCAGAAGTAAAATACCAAAGGTCATTCCTAAATTTAGCCATCTGCTTTTTTCATTTTTTTGTATTTTTCTCATCCTTTTCTCCACTAATTATAATTTCTAGTTTCAAGGTTATTATAACATATTTTTTCCAAAATCATAGTGTCTTCGACACATTAGCTCTCCTAACTTTTAGTTTTTTGACTTTAAAAAAAGTTATGCACTGATGAAACAGCACATAACTTTATCATCTTATATCTTATATTATTACGAACAGACTGCGTAATTATCTAAAATATCACATAACGCACAGGCGCTGCTGCTATGAGAACGGGCAACAATCGTATCCTGATTTTCTACCGCCATCAAGGCACCATGTACCATTTTATGAGAAACTGTATTGGTAAATAATATCAATAAGTCTGGCGAACCTACCTGTGATTTTAGTTTGCCAGTCATCTGGGTAAAAACCTTTACCTTACAGTTATAATTTTTGCAAATCTCCTTATATTTAGCCACCATTCTGTCATGACCACCTACAATAACTACACTCATTCTATTTCACCGCCCCTTCGTTTATTTGAGAATCACTTTCATTTATATGATACCCTCTGGTTTTCTCTTTGTCAATGAAATATTTGAGAATCATTATCACTTTTGGTCAATCTTTGTACGAAATATTTTTATACAGCTTCTTTGCAGCCTGG
>DBKX01000044.1:7046-10132 GCA_002297865.1 Lachnoclostridium sp. UBA739 | reverse complement strand
ACGAGATTCCTAATATAATTCCCATTGCTATAGCTCCTGCTATCGTAATAGAATACCTTCCCTGAATCAGCAGTGTATTCTGATCCCCATTTAACCAGGCAGACATAGCACGAAATACAACCCCTCCTGGAACAAATGGTATGATAGAAGGAATTAAAAATATAGTAGATGGCTTTTTCCTATGGACTGCCATATATTCTGAGTAAAGTGTAGTGGCTATAGTAGCTAAAAAATAACCACCTACAATAGAAGCAAATCTTTTATAACAAATGAGATATAAAAACCAGCCCAGCGCACTTCCAAGCCCACCATAAAAAATATCTCTTCCCTTTATATTGAAGATAATACAGAATCCAACGGAAATTACAAAGCAATAAAAGCATTCTAAAAAAACTTGTATAAACAATTCTGTCACCTTCTCTTTCGTTATAATTTTAAACCAAATAAGGAAAGCACAAGAAATACACCTACTGCTGTTCCAGCACCACTGATAAACACTTCCGCCAGACGTGCCAGTCCTGAAATTAACTCATTGGATATCAAATCACGCATACAATGTGTTAATGCAACCCCCGGCACTAAATTCATGATTAGAGAAATAATCATGATGTCAAGCTGAAAAGGGTGAAACGTAACATAAGCTGTACATAGCAAAACGGTAATAACAGCACTTGTCACCATATTTATGATAAATATATTTGTCTGAATTTTTCCTCCAAACCACTGAATTGGATGCACTACAACTCCAACTGCTCCACAGATTAACGCTGTGGTCCATGTTCCTTTAAAATAAAGACCAAAGAAAAAAGAGATTACAACAAAAGTAATTGTTGAAACCCAAAATGGATATGGCTTTGCTGCTTTTATTTCTTTTATTTTTCCCATTACGGTCTCATAATCCATACACTGCCTGCAAATGGATCGTGACAAATCATTGAGCGCTACCACTTTGTTTAAATCCGTCGCACGATCACTAACACGCTTTGTTCTTGTGCATACCCGATCTCCATCTACAACCGTTACAACAATGCTAGTTAAAATTGCAAAACAATCTGCATCATGGTATCCATATGCATTTGCAATAAAACGAACACATTGTTCCACTCGATATATCTCAGCACCGTTCTTGAGCATAAGATAACTAATCTCTGTGGCAATGTTCACAACCTGTTCTTGTGTCATGTACTTCCCTCTTTTCTATCATTCCCTATTGTAAACATTACTTAGGAATTTTATCATGTTTTACGCTATTTACAATAAAAATTCCCGTACATACGCAAATCAAACTTATCAAATAACGAAGTTTTAAAATATTTTCATGTAGTACCAGTCCTGATAAGAGAGTTCCAGAAACCGGTATCACAAAATTGTAGATACAAATCTTACCTATATTGTTATAAGTCAAAAGCATCGTCCACAAAGTAAATGAAATAGCAGAAAGTAAAGCAAGATAAAGTAAAACCATGCTTCCATGTAATGTAATCTCATGAAGGCTTCCACCACACATAATTCCTGCCAGTATTAAAATTCCACCGCCCAAAGTCAGATTATATGCGGTAACAACCCAAGACTCATCTTTCTTCGTTGCCTTTTTGGATATCACCGAGCCAACTGCAAACATAAGTCCTGCTATCATAATAAAACCTTCCCCATCAAGAGAGAATCTTGTACTTCCCTGTCCCAATGTAACAAAAATGACTCCACAAAAACCAATTACACATCCAACCCATTTTCTTAAGGTCATTTTATCATTCGTGTATACAAAATGTGCTAAAATTGCAGACAAGAATACATTGGTTGAGTTTACAATAGAGCCATTCGTTGACGTGGTATTAGACAACCCAATATAAAAGAAGATATATTGAAATGTCGTTTGCACGATTCCAAGGGATACTACGTTCTGTATGTTATCTTTGTGTAAGGAAGGTAATTTTCTATATATCAGTAAATATCCCACTAACAGCATTACTCCCGACAAAAAGAATCGTACTCCAGCAAACAACAGTTTATCACTTACTGAAGTGGTAATCTGAAAAAGCTCATAACCTATCTTTACGAATGGAAATGCGCTTCCCCACAAAATATTGCAGAAAACTGCAATAATAACAACCCATACGGGATTCGTAAGTATTTTTTCACCTTTCACATTCATTTCCCCTTTGCATATATAGTTTTTTAATCGTTACTATGATACTCTACTTTATTAACTCTTTGCAATAGATTATTTTTTATAATTCTAAGGTAACGCTCGGAGAGAATTTCTTAGGTATAAAAAACGCCCAGACATAAATGCCTGAGCGTTTTTAGGATTATTTTATTATTGGATTATGAATTATAAAGCTCTCCTACGCAAGTACCGTTCTTACCAAGTTTTGTAGTCTGGCTTAAACCAACGAACTTGCCACCTTCTTGCCATAATGCTTCTTTGACGAAATCGTATTTTTCCTCATCCCATGTAGAGAAGTCATATCCTACTAATCCGCCTGTATCACCTGAGTTAGCATTGTAGCACCAGAATGTATGGTTAATCTTGTTATCAATGATTAATTGTCTTAAATATGTCATCCATTTTAAGTTTGGCTGTGTCATGAATCCACCCCATTCACCAATTAACAATGGTGCAATGTTGTCATCTTGGATGTACATCCAGTTGTCTCTCCAACAATCTTCATATAAGGATTCTAATGTATAGTCTCCCTTGAACCAGTCTTGTTCAAATACGCCTGGACCATAGTCATGTGGAGAGTATACTAATTTGTTCTGAAATTTACCAAGATCAACTGGGAAATCCTTAACGCCTCTTAAGTTACCGCCCCACCATGTTCCGTAGTATTCTTTTGGATTGGTTGAGTGGAAATCAGAGTTATTTTCAACATCCATTGGATAAACTTCAATACCTTCTACCATAACTAAAGCGTTAGGATTGTTAGATAATACAGATGCTGCTGCCTTTTCAGCAATGTGTTTCCAGTTGTTAGGGTCTGTAGTGGAATCATTCCAAACAGCTCTCTGTTTTTCTTGCGCTTTTCCATGAGGTTCATTCTTTAAGTCATAAGCGATAATCGTGTCATCATCTTTATATCTGT
>DBKX01000044.1:609-7019 GCA_002297865.1 Lachnoclostridium sp. UBA739 | reverse complement strand
GCTAACCAAGCAAGAGATTCAAGATACTGTTCTTCTGAAATTTTCTCTGTGTACCATAATGGAGCATAATGTCCAGCTGCATTAGTTTCTGCACTATGTATATCTAACATAATCTTAATACCTAATTGGTCACATTTATGAATTACATAATCAAAAATCTGTAAGCTGTTCATTCCAGCTAAATAGTTATTTACATAATCGTTATAGCATGGTTTTGGATAGACTCCATCTTCCCAATTTAAACATAATTCACTGGAAATAGGTACTCTTAAAAGGTTAAATCCTCTGTCTGCAATACTTTCTAATGCACTATTCAAATCACATGCCCATATACCATCGAAACAGTTTGTACCTGTATTATATCCGAACCAGTTACATCCTGTCATCCATACTTGATTACCATTTTTATCTACGATTTTGCTGCCATCTGTGTAAAGCCAGTCATCACCCTCTGCTGGTTTTACTGGGTCTTTTGATGGTTTCACACTAGGTTTTACAGAAACAGCTGGTTCACTAGAAACTGGTGCTTCACTTGTGATTACTGGCTCTGATGTTTCTGGCACTTCACTTGTAATGACTGGTTCACTTGTTTCTGGTACTTCGCTGCTTACTACTGGTTCTTCAGATTCTTCAGGTTCTGCACCCGTAACTAATTTACCATCTAATTTATAACTTACAATTGCTACGCTGTCTTCTGTTACATCACCTGCATTTTTTACAATAAACCCAAATGTAGTTGAAGTAGATTTTCCTAATGTTGCATTGGAATCACTTGGTTCTACTGTCATAAGACCAGTATCATCAATTGAATAGTCTCCGCACCATCCCTGGTTCATGGTAGCTCCTGCCTTGAACTGAAAACTTATTTTCCAGTCTGTTACGATTCCGGCGGTTCCGTTTGCCAAAGTACAGTTAAATTGCTGATAAGAAGCAGTTCCATCGTTCCATCCATTTCCTGTTTCAAATGATAATGAAAGTGTTGAATTTGTTACGGTAACAGCTGCTGCTTTAGGGCTGCCCACGTTAAACCCAAGACCTGTTAAGACAAATACAAAGCTTAATACAAACGCAAGGACGCGTTTTCTTGTTTTGCTTAGCATCTAATCCCCTCCCAATCGTTTTATTTGTATATAATTTATCACAGTCCCCAAAATACATCCACAATTTTGGTCGAAATGTATATTTTCATAACATAACTTGAAATTATAATAAAATTTCTTACAAATTTAAAATAACCTAGGCAACTTCTCCCCCTTTTGAAGTTACCTAGGTTTATATAACATATATACTTTTGGTACCAACATTATTTTTATTATTTTACTTCCAATCCTCTGATGGCTTCTGATTAAACGGACCCGTTAGACAATCTACCATTGTTCCTGAATAATCGCCTTTTAAATGCAGATACTGTCCACTCTTCGTAAATGTAATTGCATACAAATACTTTTTCTTCTCAGAACGGAAGTTAAGATTCTTTCCAAAGTTCTCAATAAAGTTATTCAAATTCTTAGGAATCTCATCAAATGAGTTCACGCACATCTGAAATGTAATGGAATCTGGCTGATTCTTAATATAAGAAAACTCAATCGTAATCGAATTCGCGTTAAGACAAAGTTCTAAAATTGTCTTTGTTGGAATCTTGTAAGCAAAATCCTCTAACAGACTTTGTACCCATTCGCAAGAATAACCAGATACTTGATTTCCCATACAATATATCCATGTTGTTCCTTTTAAGTAGTTGACACCATAAATACTGGCATATCTTATTCCTCTATTATTTAAAATTGGGAAATTTACCTTTAAACTTTCTGGTGAATTCTTTAAAGCAGCCATCTTCTCAAGCTTTTGTGGCAAATGGGATGCACACATAATACCGATCGACTCAATTCCGACCGCAACGTTAAATTCAATCATATACCCCAAAACAGGTACAGTTTCCAAAACTTCATCTATGTATTTATCTGCTGGCATTCCATTATTGGGTAATAGCTGATTCTCTACCGCGACTTTATAAGGATTTAACTGATTAAATATATCTGAAAAATGTACAGTAAGTCCTCTATGTTCTACCTTTCTAGTTGTCGTACCCAATACAATATTCGTACGAATATTACTTAAGCTTACCTCGTATGCTTTAATTATGCTGTCTAAAATCTGATTATCACAATTAACGCCTGCTAAACTAACCGCCTTGTTAATCGCTTCTTTCATCTCAGCAATGTCGTTCACTGGTACCTTATCTTCTTTGCTCCGGTTTGTATTGATTCCTAAATCGGATAAAAGTTTGAGCATATCACTACGAAAATAAACAGGTATCGTATCCAGAAAAGCGTTCAGCAAATCCTGCTCTTCAACCTCTGTGCCATTACGTTCCCTTGTTTTATCTTCTATTTCACGAACTAAGCTGCCACTAGCAATATTACGAAATTGAGATGGTGTCGCACGCATAGTTTGTTCAAAATAGAGTTTCATCTTTTCTGGCCAATAGATATCTTTTATTATTCTCATTGAATTATTATTTGTCCCCAACGTAAATTACATCTCCTTCACTTCTCAAATAAACGATGTACCATCCGTGTTGTCTTAATGCTTTTGTGTATTACATCATAATTCCACTTACTACCTTAATTTCCCCTTTATATTAAGCTAAATTCTTTATGTAAATACTGTACAATTAGACCAGCCGTTAGTTGAGTATAATACAGTAATTGTGTGTGTTAGGGGTTCTTCCGTAAATTACATTCCCCATATAAAATCTGATAAGAACTTTCTTAAAATCAATTAGTAAGTAACCAATCTCAATTGATTAGACATTTCTATTTATCAATTGAGATTAGTCTATCATAAATTAGAAAAATATGCAAATGAAATTAGCATTTTTCTATACATATTCACCAAATAAATTTGTGTATATTTAAGTTCTATCCTGTCAATTTTCCATAAAATACTATAATTTATTATATTTTATCTATCATTGTTTAGGTTTTTTACTTCATTTAATTCAGACGCATAATCTTTAGATACAGCATATGGATTTCTCCTTAACAATCTTCCAGCATGTTTTCCCAATCGGATTTTTCGCAAATCTCTTTTCGTAATGAATATTAAAAGTTTTTCTTTCATGCCTTCAAACTCCATCTTTACTTCATTGTGCTGCATACCTTTAACTTTCCAATCGAATTGTCCAGCTGCTTTTTCTACTACCTCAAAACGTTTCTTCATATTCTCAAGTTTTCTTCCAAAGTAACCAGTTTCATCATCCTGTCTACTCTCAACCATCTGTTCCAATTTTTGTTTCAGATTCTGTGTTTCATCATCTATCACAGCAATCCATACATCCAGGCGTTTTTGTAATTTCTGTACCTCTTCGTTATTCTGCTTGATATTCATAAGTATTTCTTTAATATCTAATGCATCACGTATGGACATTGCCATATCAAATGACGCAATGATAGTTAGAAATACTGTCGTAATTTCCTGTACTAACCGCGGTATTGCCTTAACCCATCCTGCAATTGGTACCTGTATAACATTTACGAGCAAAACAGAGGCAACTCCCCATGCAATGGAACTAGATAAACATATATGTCCTTTATAGTTAAATCTTTGGTTACTGTAATCCCAATAACGAACTTTAAATAGAGCCTCCATAACGACTCCCGTCAAGTACTCCAATACCGTAGCGCCTATCATGCCCACAATAAATGTTAGTATTATGGAAGTATCAACGGGAATTGTTACAAGTAATATTGTTATGGCACCAAATCCGTAAATAGGCAAAATTGGGCCATTCATAAATCCACGATTGGTAAATTTTCTTTTGCGTACTGAAACGTATATCGTTTCCCAAACCCAGCCAATGAAACAATATATAAAGAAAAATAGTACCCACTGTATAATCGAATCTCTCAAAATTAGTATTCCTCCTTGTCCCACCCATTATATGACTTATAGTCATTTTTGTCACCCCATTTCCACCTATTCCATCATCTTCCATCGTTCAAATGTATTTTTCCTTTTTAAAACATGCAACAATTTCTTTGCTGTTCGTAATATATTATGAGGTGATTCAATGCCAGATTTACTTTCTTATGATAGAAATGCCGGTGTAGCTTATGCTGTTAAATGGGCTTTAAAACGTAACCCTGCGTACTATAATTTTGATAAAATAGGGGGGGATTGTACTAATTTCATCTCCCAATGTTTATACGCTGGCGCAAAGCGAATGAACTATACTCCAACCTTTGGATGGTATTATAATTCGGTATCAAGTCGAAGTCCTTCCTGGACTGGAGTTACCTTCTTAAACCGTTTTTTAAAGATCAATCAGTCAGCCGGCCCTCAAGCCAAGATAGTGGAGCGTTCCTTAATTGTTCCAGGTGACATTATACAACTGCAGGACCAATATGATAAACTCTATCATAGTTTATATGTTCTCTCCGTTGGTGACGACATTCAAATCGCAGCCCATGATGATGACTCCCTTTATCGCCCACTTAGTACATATACCTATGCTAACGCTATTTTTCTGAAAATTACTGGTGTTGGCCGATAATAAAAGCCCTGGAGTTTTTTTACTCCAGGGCCTTATAACAATTCTAGAAGTAAATTAATTCTTCTTTCGGTTTTGATGTTCTTTCAATTGAAATTGGATAGAGAACAGGTCCTTTTCTCATATAATCTTTACAGAACTCATGACGAATTTTAGCTGTTACCATAACCCAGTCACGATTTTGTAAATCATTTACTATTTCATGATATTCTTTCCCGCCTTTGCAGACAAAGCCAAAGAATGCAATATCATCTGCACAACATGTCATAGCAAAACGACCTGGGACAAAAGTTCCTTTGGCAAATTTTTTACTCTTGTATACAAGCCCCTTAAAACGAACTGTTTTGCCATCATATTTTTTAGGTTCTTCCATGGCATCAATATACCAAACGCCAAAATCAATATCATCTATCTCAACCACGTCAGCATCCAAATCAAATGGCAGTTCTTCTTCTACTTCTAATGGTTTTCCACTCTTTGTTTCAAAATACACTGCTGCACGTCGATTCACAGCCTTTATATTTCTAAGGTAAGAAGCGCCTGGTGTATCATCCTCACAACGGTTAAATATAATCATATCTGCGTTTGTGAACTCTTCCATAACTAAAGAACGCATATTGTTCAGATACAGTGGAAATGTATCCGCATTGATGATATTAATTACCTGTACGATTGTCCAGTCTTTTGGCAAATCCATATTCATCAGTTCTTCTAATTTCCACATGCCATTATACTCTATCAGTACACGATCTGGCTGATATTTCTTCTTAAAAGTTTCTAATTTTTGAATAGTCAAATCTTCTGGCTCATCAATTACTTCTAGGGAAGTGTTTACTTTCTTTAAGAAACTTTCTTCGTACTCTACTTCTCCCTCTTCACAAGTAATAAGGAGAGATTTTTCCGTACTTGTGAATTCTTCACTTTCTAATGTTTCTTTTAAAAAAGTTGTCTTTCCGCCCTCTAAAAAGCCAGCAACTACATAAACTGGTATTTCCATTCTAATATCCTTTCAAACTCAAGCTATACTAATTGAAATAATTCCTCTAATCTGTGGGTATCAAGGTTTGTCCCAATTACACATAGACGTCCTGTATAATCTGGATTACCTTCACGTAATTCATATTCACCTGGAACTAAATCAAAGTAAATCCAAGTTCCATCTTCATTTGCGACCATACCCTTAGCACGTAAAATAATACCATACTCTTCGGATTCGGATAATTTCTTTAAAGCAGCTTCGATTTCAGCCTTTTTGTATTTATGAGGTGTTTCTGTACCCCAGCTTGTAAATACATCGTCTGCATGGTGATGGTGATGATCATGGTCATGTCCACAACATTCATGATTATGATCATGAGCATGATCGTGATCGCAACATTCGTGGTCATGATCGTGGTCATGGTCGTGTCCGCAGCATTCATGGTCGTGATCATGGTCATGTCCACAGCATTCATGGTCATGGTCGTGATGATGATGTTCATGGCTCTCTGCTTCCTTTTTTAACAGTTCATCTACCAAAGAATTCTCTTTCTTCATTGCAGCAACAATTTGCTCACCTGTGATTAAATCCCATGCAGTTGTGATAATAGTAGCTTCTGCATTTACTCCTCGAATTAGTTTTACAACTTGTTCTAATTTATCCTGACTAAGATTCTGGGTTCTGCTTAGAATAATCGTAGATGCATGCTCAATCTGATTATTAAAGAACTCACCAAAGTTCTTCATATACATTTTACATTTTCCTGCATCTGCAACAGTCACATAACTGTCTAATTCAACCTGTGATAAATCTTTCTGCACATCTTTTACTGCTTTGATAACATCGGATAATTTTCCTACACCTGATGGCTCAATAATA
>DBKX01000044.1:0-597 GCA_002297865.1 Lachnoclostridium sp. UBA739 | reverse complement strand
CTTAATACGATCTGGTTTAAACTTTTCTAATACTTCCTTTAGGGATTTTCCAAAATCTCCAACTAAGGAACAGCAGATACAACCTGAGTTCATCTCTGTAATCTCGATACCAGCGTCCTTTAAGAAACCACCATCAATACCGATTTCACCAAATTCATTTTCGATTAAGACAACCTTTTGTCCTTTATATACTTCATCTAAAAGCTTTTTGATTAATGTTGTTTTTCCAGCTCCTAAGAAGCCAGAGATAATATTTATTTTTGTCATCATTAAACCTTCTTTCCTATCTGCTTGTTCATATCAATAAATTCTACCACTTTTTCAACGAACTGGATACCTTTTTCTTAGATTTTCTGATTATTTCTATTTAAATCTTTATAAAACCGCTCTAAGGCGCATTTTTTTATCCAATCATATTCTTCAAATTTGCAAAGGGCACCTGGTACATCGTCGTATACTTTCCAGTACCCACAGAGCTTATATTGCTGACCTTTATGTTCGATGAATCCTTTCACATCCCAGACCGGATATCCCAAAAACAAGCCAACTTCATGTGGAAAATCAGAACCAATTGCCCAATACGTGTGCATTTTTTCC
>DBKX01000340.1 GCA_002297865.1 Lachnoclostridium sp. UBA739 | reverse complement strand
TCAAAAAGCATTTTATTGGCAAATGACTTAAAACCATGTATTTCGATACTCTTTAAATACATTCTACTCCTCTTTCTGCTTTATTTTTAATATAGCCTGGTAAGCAGCTTCATGCTCTGCACCTTTCTTGGTTCTTCCACTTCCAATTCCCACTTCTTTTTCCCCTATATATACTGCCACTGTAAACAATTTATCATGATCTGGACCTTCTTCGTGAATTAATTCATAATGTAATGGTTCCTTATACTCACTTTGTACAACTTCCTGTAAAATAGTCTTACTATCATAAAAGAGCTGTTTACTTTCTATATCTGACAATACGAGTCTTTCCACAAACTCTTTTGCATTAGTAAAACCACCATCTAGATAAATCGCACCAATTATTGACTCTAACGCATCTGACAGAATAGAATCTCTTTCACGTCCGCCGGTATTCATTTCTCCTTTTCCTAATAAAAGGAATTTTCCAAGTTCGATTTCTCTTGCACAGTATGCCAATGACTGTTCACAAACAAGGCTTGCACGAAGTTTTGTCATTTCACCTTCATCCATCTGCTTGTAATTTAAGAAAATAAATTCACTTGAAATCACTTCCAGCACAGCGTCTCCTAGAAATTCTAATCTTTCGTTGTTAGCAAGTTTACTCATTCTCTTTTCATTTGAATAAGAACTGTGTGAAACAGCCTGTCGTAATAAATTCTTGTTCTTGAAATGATATGAAATTTTCTCTTCTAATTTTTCTAACAATTGATTATCCATCCTCGTTCCTTCCTTTTCAAGCCATATAATAAGGCTGCCCAAGCATTCATCCGGGACAGCCCTTCTATCTTCGACATAGAAAATTCTACATCCTATGAATTTAGTTTGTTGCATTCTTAATCTGTTCTACAGCATCACCAACTGTAATGATTTTCTCTGCATCTTCATTTGAAATCTCAATATCAAATTCTTCTTCAATTCCCATGATGATTTGGAAAACATCTAAGGAATCCGCTCCTAAATCATCTACAAATGTAGTATCCATTGTAATCTCTTCTTCATCAGCGTTAAGTACCTCACTAATAATCTTTTTTAACTTTTCAAATTCCATAATATTCACCTTTCTACTTCTTGGATTCGCTACTCTCTATCATCTCACGAATCGTTTCATTAATTCTTTGTTCAGAAAATGTCACACATTGAATAATAGAGTTTTTAATTTCTGTACTGTTTGAATTACCATGTGCCTTCACAACTAGTCCTTTTAAGCCAAGTAATGGCGCTCCGCCATAATCTGAGGCTTTAAATTTGCTAAATGTGTTCTTTAGGGTTGGTTTAATTAAAGCGCCACCAATTTTACCTCTCGTAGTTTCCATCAAACTATCCTTAATTTTTCCCACTAAAGCACTGGCTAAACCTTCGTACAATTTTAAAATTACATTTCCAACAAATGCTTCACAGACAATTACATCAGCAGCACCATTTGGAATTTCTCTTGCTTCAATACTTCCGATAAAATTAATATCGCTACAGTTTTTAAGTAGTGGAAATGTTTCTTTTACAAGAGCATTGCCTTTTTCCTCTTCTGCGCCAATATTAACGATTGCCACACGAGGATTTTTAATACCTACTATTTTCTCCATGTAAGCAGACCCCATTTTAGCAAATTGCACTAAATGTGAGGAACGTGCGTCGACATTAGCACCGCAGTCAATTAGAAGCGAAACACCATTCATAGTTGGAATAACAGGAGCTAATGGTGGTCTTTCAACACCTTTGATTCTTCCGACGATAACTTGGCCTCCTACTAAGATGGCACCAGTGGAACCAGCTGAAACAAATGCATCCGCTTCCCCACTCTTCACAAGATTCATTCCTACAACGATAGAAGAATTTTTCTTGCCACGAATCGCCATAACTGGAGCTTCATCATTGGTTATTACTTCTTCTGCTGAAACAACCTCAATTTGCTCTTTGTTATATTCGTATTTACTTAGCACGTTTTCTATACTAACTTTTTTTCCGACAAGGAAAACTTTGATATTTTCTTTTTCTTGAACTGCTTCAATTGCACCTTTCACTATTTCGTCTGGTGCGTTATCACCGCCCATAGCGTCTAATGCAACTCGTATTCTTTCACTCATACTCTTGCCTCCATATCGCTTACCTAATCTATAATATAC
Organism: Lachnoclostridium sp. UBA739; assembly: GCA_002297865.1. The sequence goes on along the minus strand of DBKX01000340.1, from coordinate 5,183 downwards.
TAAATATCAATTTATAAATCAATAACTAATTTCCATATCTGTAAAAGAATTTATCAATCCTATCAAAGTGTGCCAAACTCACACCCTTACTTTTTTTTCAAAGAAAAATGCAATAGCACATGAATATTCAAATGCGCTATTGCACCGTATTTAAACTTTTTTATAAAAAAATGATCGGAATGATTCATATCCTAATTTATTTGGCTGTAAAATCTGTTCCGTACTGCCAACGAATAAAATACCATCTTTTTTCATTGACTGAGCAAACTTAAGATAAATTTCATTTTTTGCTTCTTCCGTAAAATATATAAGTACATTTCGGCATACAATCAAATGGCATCCTTGAGGATAATCATCTTTTAATAGATTATGTTTTTTAAACTCTACGCGGGATTTTATCTTATCAGAAATTTGATAGGATCTATCATTTATCTTTGTGAAATATTTAGATTGAAATTCAGGTGGCAATGTTTTTAAGCTTTTTTCGTTATACAATCCCAAACGGGCTTTTTCTAATACCTGACTATCAATGTCCGTTGCAATAACCTTAATATTTGATAGTGGCATAATCTTTGACAATAACATAACTAAGGAATATGGCTCATCTCCCGTTGAACAGGCTGCGCTCCATATCTTTAGCTGCTTTCCATGATTCTCAAATAAGAAAGGTAATATATCCTTTTCCAACAGCTCCCACTGTTCTGGATTACGATAAAATTCAGAAACATTAATCGTGAGATAATTGACGAATTCATCAAACATCTCACGATCTTTCTTCAACTGCGAAACATAAGTTTCATAAGATGTTATCTTATGTTTCGCAATCAATGCATCTATACGACGCTTCATTTGTCGTTCCTTGTAACAGTTTAAGTCAATGTTAGTCAAATTCAAAATATGTTTTTTGAACACCTCATAATCATAAACCATTAGTAAACCTCTTATTATTCTTCAACTGTTTCTTCAGGTTCATCAGCAAGTAGTGCTTTTACACTTAAACTGATTTTCTTTTCTTCCACATTTAAATCTACAACTTTAGCTGTGATTTCTTGTCCCACTTTTAATACATCAGAAGGTTTTTCAATGTGTTCTTTTGCGATTTGAGATACGTGCAATAATGCATCTACACCTGGCTCTAATTCAACAAAAGCACCAAAATCTGTCATACGAGCAACTTTTCCTGTTAACTCTTTCCCTACAGCGAATTTTTCTTCTGCATTAATCCAAGGATTTGCTTCAGGGAATTTTAAGCTTAATGCAATCTTTTCACCTTGAATGTCTTTGATTAATACTTCAATTGAATCGCCAACTGTTAATACTTTCTTAGGATTTTCTACTCTGCCCCAAGACATTTCGGAAATGTGAAGTAAACCATCAGCTCCACCTAAGTCGATGAATGCACCAAAATCTGTAACGTTTTTGATTGTTCCTGTTACTTTCATACCAACAGAAATTTTATCAAATAATTCTTTTTGCATTTCTTTCTTTTTCGCAACGATAAGCGCTTTACGGTCACCGATAATTCTTCTTCTCTTAGGATTGAATTCTGTGATAATGAACTCAATTTCTTGTCCTTTATATTTAGAAAGATCTTTTTCATAGCTGTCGGATACAAGACTTGCTGGGATAAAGATTCTTGTTTCTTCGATAACAACGCTTAAACCACCATCTAATACTGCAGATACAGGTGCTTTTAATACTTCTTTGTTTTCGAAAGCTTCTTCTAATCTCTTGTTACCTTTTTGAGCAGCTAGTCTCTTATATGTTAATTGAACTAAACCTTCTCCGTCGTTCTTTTTTAATACCATAGCCTGCATTGTATCACCAACATGCACAAGGTCTGAAAGAACTACGTTAGGTGTGTTTGTGTATTCACTCTTTGTAATAATACCATCTGACTTGTAACCTATATTTAAGATGATTTCATCATCCTTAACATCGATAACAGTACCCTCGACTACCTCTCCTGTATGAATTGTTTTTAAAGATTCCTCCAATAATTGTTCAAAGCTCATTTCTGACATGCCTTTTGAACCTCCTTAATTATTTTATTTGGGGTTGAAGCCCCTGCTGTAATACCTACTCGTTCAAAAGATTTAAGCTCTGCCAAATTCAAATCTTCTGCTGTTTGTATATAGTAAGTATTTTTACATTCATTTTTACATATTTCATATAGCTTTTGGGTATTAGAACTATGTTCCCCACCGATTACTATCATTGCATCAGAGTTTTTTGCTAATTCACGAGACTCTTTTTGTCTCTTCTCTGTTGCATTACAGATTGTATTTAATGCAAGTATATCATACCTCTTTTTTGAAATAATTTCAACTAATTCTTCAAATTTCTTGTAATTAAATGTCGTTTGAGACACAATACAGATTCTTGTATTTTCAGGCAGACAAATTTTTTCAGCATCTTCCTTTGTCTCTACAATATAGACATCATTTTCACACCATCCTTTAATTCCTTGAACTTCTGGATGCTTGGGACTTCCTATAATGATAATCACTCGTCCATCTTGACTTTCACGACTTACAACACGATGAATTTTCTTTACATAAGGACATGTTGCATCTACTATTGTACATCCTTTCGCCTCAATGGATTCTTGAACACCTTTTCCAACACCATGGGAGCGAATTACAACCGTACCAGACACATCCTCTTTTATATCGTCAACTTCATCTATAACAGTCACGCCCTGCTCCTTCAAACTTCGAACCACTTCGTCATTATGAATAATTGGTCCATAAGTGTAAACAGGTGCTTCCCCTTTAATTTCTTCATAAACTCTATTAACAGCACGCTCTACACCAAAACAAAATCCTGCACCTTCCGCTGTTCTAATTTCCACAAGCGTTACCATCCTTACTTCCTTTATTATATAATGAAATTATCTTTTCGACAACTTCATCTTTTGACATTTCTGAAGAATCTACTAAAATTGCATCTTCCGCCTGTCTTAGAGGTGCAAATTCACGATTCATGTCCTGTTCATCTCTTGCGATAATATCAGCTTCTATTTGCTCTAAGTCACAATCTATTCCTTTTTCAGACAATTCAAGATATCTTCTATTCGCACGAACTCTTGAACTTGCTGTCAGATAAATTTTCATTTCCGCATTTGGTAAAACAAAGGTGCCAATGTCTCTTCCATCCATAATTACATTAGCAGTCTTTGCTAAGCCTCTTTGAAGTTCTACAAGCTGACTGCGAACCGCCTTTAATTTTGCAACAGCAGATGCCATCTTTCCAGCTTCTTCAGTACGAATCAGGCCATTCACATTTTCTCCATTTAATATAACCTGCTGTTCTCCATTCTCATACTGTATTGTAACAATTGCTTCCTTGCATCTTTCCTCGATTACCGCCTCATCTGTAATTCCTTCACGCAAAAAATACAGTCCTATGGCGCGATACATTGCCCCCGTATCTACATATATGAAATTCAGTTTTTTGGCTATTGTCTTCGCAATAGTGCTTTTACCTGCTCCAGCAGGTCCATCAATTGCAATACTATAACTCATCCTAGTTCCTCCTAGATAAAATCTATATTAGTATACAGATACACCAGCTATATAACTTGTTGACCAAGCAATCTGCAGATTAAATCCACCTGTTAACGCATCCAAATCAAGTACTTCCCCAGCAAAGAATACCCCTGGCACAAGTTTTGATTCCATAGTAGATGGATTAATTTCTTTTACCGAAATACCACCTTTCGTAATGATTGCTTCGTTAAATCCACGGAACCCGACAATCTCCATTGTAAATTTCTTAATCACGGAAACAAGAACTTTTCGTTCTTCTTTGGTGATAGTATTTACCTTTTTGTCCGGATCTATGTTAGATAATCGTATAATAACTGGAATCATTTTTTTCGGCAGTAATTCATCCAACGAGTTTTTATACTGTTTGTTTCTGTTTTTTTCAAAATCCCTTACTATTCTATCATTTAACTGTTCATCTGACAATGCCGGTTTTAAATCAATTGACAAAGTTAGTGCTTTTCCCTGTGCAACATATTTTGTAATAAAACTGCTTGCACTAAGTATCAATGGACCGCTGACGCCAAAATGAGTAAACAGCATTTCTCCAAAATTCTGATAAATCTGTTTCTTACCTTGGTGAATAGTCACTTCAACATTTTTAAGAGCTAATCCCATCATTTCCTTACAGAAAGACTCCGCAATTACCAAAGGCACTAAGGATGGATGGATTTCTGTTACAGTATGTCCCATGTTTTTAGCAAAACGATAACCATCACCTGTAGATCCTGTTACCTGGTAAGAAAAACCACCTGTTGTAACGATTACGCAGGAACTAGGAACAGGTTTCTTCTCTCCTCTCAACATAACGCCTTGATAAACGCCATCTTCCACTAGAATATCTGTTACTTCCTTTTTTAAATAAATTTTAACACCTAGACGCTCCATTTCCCCTTGTAAAGCCCTTATAATATCGTTTGATTTATCCGATACTGGAAATACTCTGTCGCCACGTTCCACTTTTGTACGAACGCCTAGACTTTCTAACAATTCAATCATATCTGTATTGGTAAAACTATAAAAAGCACTATATAAAAATTTACGGTTGGTTACAACATTGTCGAATAATATCTCCATGTCAGCGGCATTGGTAATATTACAGCGTCCCTTTCCCGTAATAAAAAGTTTTTTTCCTAATTTTTCATTTTTTTCATACACGACAACTTCATGTCCATTTTTTGCTGCAAATATACTTGCAAGCATTCCCGCTGGTCCACCGCCAACTACAATAATTTTACTCATTCTATGTTGCTCTGCCTTTCTTAAGTATCCTCTTCATCTAAATTATAAATTTGATATTCCTTCCATATATCTTCAAGGGACGAAAACGTAGTTAACACAGTCTCCTGCTTCTTTAAGAAAATTGCAACAATTAAAGCATTAATCACGCTCATCGGTGCAACCAAAGAATCTACAACAGAAACCAGATCACAATTGGCAATTAGATTGCAGTCTGAATATTGTGTCAGCGGTGATTTATAGCTATCTGTAATGGTAACAATAGTAGCCTGTCTCTTCTTTGCATACTCAAGAGCACGAAGGGTACTCAAAGAATAACGAGGAAAACTAATACCAATTAACACGTCTTTCTCATCCATATGGATTATTTTTTCAAACATTTCTCCCATAGTATTG
>DBKX01000115.1:6614-9279 GCA_002297865.1 Lachnoclostridium sp. UBA739 | reverse complement strand
ATTAGGAATTTGTAACCATGTTAGTACAGAAGTATCCAATTCAATTTCAACTCTAGGATTATTCACAGTAATAGCTGTGTACGTGATATTTGCTGTATTGCCATCTGTATCATCAATAACAATTCTATCTGCCACCGTTGGTGGAACAGGTTCGCCCGCTGTAACATGAATTACAATCTCGTCCCAATTCGTTTCTTCAATCCACATTATTATTCTCCTTTCGGATAACCAAGCATATTACATTCACCCGCTTCAAATTTAGCATGTCGCCAATGCGTGAATACGTCATCATCTAACCATTCAAACCGTTCTTCAAATTCAGGATCGTAAACCGTCTCGTTTTCATAAATGTATTCATTGGCTAGATTTTCAATTTCAGCACGCATATAACGACAAAAGTGCAAACTTTCTTTATTTCCTTTTTCCCATAAAATCTCTAGTTCTTCTACTGCCTTGTTGAATTCCATTTATTTAACCTCCATTTCTGTGATATACAAACCGCTAGTCGGTTCAATAGCTCTATTACGTAATTCTATACCTCTATTATTTTTAACTTGTTTAAAACAACTCTGATACGTTAATCCAGTGGCTTTTGCTACAGTATTTAAATTATAATACGTGTCAATTAATTCAAAATCTAAATCATAAACAGCAAATACCCTGTGTGGTTCAGTGCCATCTTTCTCGTATCGTAAATAGTATGGCAGCTGTGGTCTTTTCAAACCTCGTTTATTCTCACACATCTGATATACTCTATCATATGTTAAACCCAACTTTTCAGCACACTCTTCTACTGTTCCAAATCGATTTAAGATATTGTTAGTACACATGTCAATTTGAATAATTTTCTTATTTCTAATTTTTGGCATTGTAATACACCTCGTTCATCACTTTATCAATTTCAGCTTGCGTATATTGCTGTTTATGTTTTAAATATTCTTCCATTATATCTTCTTCAGCAATTCCATATTTTGTACTAACAAATTTCAAAGAATTATTTCGATTTAATACGTCTTTAATAAAGTTCATTGTCTAATACTCCTAAATTAATTAAAAAATCATAATCAATACAATACTTTTCAAATGTACGTTCTTTGCCCAAAATGTAGAAATCAAACAGCACTTTGAGTTGCCATTTTGTCAACCGTTTTAGAAATGTATATAATATATGCATTTCAGATGTTGTACAATATTCCAATCGTGTATACTTTGTTAGAATTTTATCAATCATAAATTTACCCCCACAGAACACGCTACACTATCTTCGGAACCTTTGATACTAAATACAGTATCATAATTAGGTGTGTAAGCAATACCATACGCTACCGATGTTGTTCCTTTATAACTACCTGTACCAATCATAATTGATAATTTTTTCTCATCGTTGTACGTTGGTCGTTCCAATCCAGAAATAGCAATTGCTTGTGAAATACCTTTTTTCGTTTCTGTTTTAAAATCATTGTAATCGCTCATTAATCCATTAACTTTGTCGGACAATTCGTTATATTTATCCTCGTGTGCTTGCAATCTATCGTGTGCGTTCTGAATTGATACTGTATTGTCATACAATGCTCCTTTAATTTCACTATCGTCATAGCCTTGTTGTTTGAGTTCATTGATTTGTTTCTGTAGATTTAAGTCACGAATAACACTATCATTGTTTACAGTCATTAAATCTTGATCTAGCCAATTCACCTTATTCTCTACGGTAGTTAATCTTTGGTCTACAGTTGCACCGTTTACCACATTAACACCTAAACCACAAATAACAGCAGTCATTAATACTTTTTTCATTGTCATATCTCCTTTTTTCTTAACTTTAACTATACTTAGATCTTACATTATGTTTTACATTATGTCAACTACTTTTTTACAAAAATATAATTAATTTTGTATCTGTGGCAATTCCACGTGTCGTAGATGTCACTACCTATCATAGCCGTCATGTGACCATTGACTAATAACAATGCTTTCCAGTCGTCTACATCTGAACATTTAGACATCTTCTTACAAAATTGATTAACTGTAATTTTTTCTGTCGCTTCTCTATATTCGTACCCATGACGTTCTAGGTATTTAACGAATACCCTAGGCTCATTAATAATACCGCCATCTATTTCGTCCATAATATCACATAATTCGTCGAACACGTCCCAATATGGAATATCTAAAACTTTCGTTATTGCACGTAATACGCAATCATCAATATTATCGTTATTCGGATTTGCATTATATTCTATAAACATTTTTCTAATCTCTCCAATGCTTTCTTAAATTCATCTACTGTAATTTGTTTTCTTGCAAGTGCGTCGCATAAAATCTCTTTTGCTGTTTTCATTGTTGTTACCTCCTAAATAATTCATTTACCTTATGTCTATATATTACATCATGTACTAACATTTGTCTAATTCATGTTTTGCATAGTTACTATTACATAAACGAATAGGGTGAGTTAATCACTCACCCTTGAATTTCGCTATTTCTTTATTTGCATAATCAATATACCAATTCTTATCTAGCCATGTTGGTACAGTTGCCTTTCTAATATCCTCGTTTACTATCTTACAATGTGTTGGACAACCCGCAAACTTCTCTTTATTTTTACCGTCTTTTTGTTTGTACAAACATTCAGCTTTACGGCTACGACTTGCGAACACTCGGAATA
>DBKX01000115.1:194-6598 GCA_002297865.1 Lachnoclostridium sp. UBA739 | reverse complement strand
CCTTGCTGTTCCTCATCACCATATAGTACACGCTGATAAGCACTTGATAATTTATAGGTTTTCATGAATGGCATTAATCTATTTTCTTTTTCGATATATTCTTTAGGGTCTACACCATTAACAAAGTATTCTGTTACTGCGTCTTTTACTATTTTAAGATCGTAGTCACACGGTTTAGACTCTTTAACAGCACCTCCTTTACGTTCAATTTTACCATCATCGAAAACAGCCACGTAATTATTGACATCTCTTTGTGCTAGATATGTTGTCGTATCGTATTCCATTTCCATTCTAGAACGTTGTTCCCACGCTTTTACAATTCTATCCATATCGTCAAATTTATCTTTTGGAATTTTGTATACAAGTCCATCTGTGTTCGACTGAAGTAGACAAAAGTCATCACTGAATGTACTTAAATCTTCAATTAGTTGTAATAACATGAGTTGCCCATTAATACACACCTCACGCATTCTTTTAGGGTCGTACATAGGTGATAGTAGTTTATATTTTCCGTTTTCATATTTACCCGCACCACTTTGACCGTATGAACCATTAATACAAATCTTTAAAGGAGCTTGCAACGGGTTCTTTTCTTTCTTATATTTTAAACGTAATTCCATGATATTCTTAAATGTTTGTACATCAGGAATTGCACGTGTTAAGTAACCCCATTCCGTCATAATATGAGGGTAGTAACTAGCAACGTCAATATGATAAATAATCTCATTATCTGTTAAGTTTGAAATATAATTAGGAATTGCACCATGTACACCGCCTAAAGCGAATACATGAGGAACACCATATAAATCAATTTCTAAACTTGCTTTTGGATCTTGAATATCCCTTAAACGTTCATAGAATTCAACTACCTCTTTATGTTTGTAATTGTAATTCTTTACGCAATCGTTAAAAGTATATTCCCATTCTTCGCCCCATTCTTTTGGTGTCAATTGTTTAGCACCTAATATTTTTGCTGACAACTGTGCCTTTGTTTTAGATAAATCAGATAGACTTGACTTACTTAACTTGATTAAGCCAAGTTGTGCGTCGAAATCTGATATATTATGCATGAACACTAATGCGGTATTACGTACGTCACTCATACAATATTCTACGTTAGATTGTCGTTCATCAACCGTTAAAGGTCTATTAATATTAAAATCTACATCTGTTTCACGAATATCAACACCAAAATAAGACTCTAATTGTTTTAGTGATTTACCCATTATCATACAATCGTATAAGTTAATTGGTAGCTTATTATCAAACAATTTCCAACCTACGCCACCACCAATAATATAGTCGTTCACTACTTTTGGATTAACGTCTTCTAAGATAGCTTGTAAAATGTACTTATCATAGTGTTTACAATTGTACCCAATCCATACATCTTCTTTGTGCTGTTCATAGAAATCTTTCATTTTCTGATTATCGTTTTCTATAATTGTATATTCTTCAGTCTTTAAATCCAATGACACAAATAACCAATCATATTTAAACGTCTCAAAGTCAAACACAATCATAGTATCACACCCCATAATAAATACAAATATCATAATAGTCTTTATCACTAGCGTATTTTCTACTTGCTATTAATACGCTATATTTTTTATGATCAATAGTTAAGTGTAATTTTAAAGCTTCATCAATTCCGTTTACAAAATATTCTTTCATGGTTTTAACCTCCTTATTTCTATGGTTAAAGTATAACACAACAGAACAGCAATGTAAAATGCTCATTTTGCATAGTTACTATTACATAAAAGAATAAGGGCGGTTATTAACCGCCCTATCTATTATTCGAATACGTCAACTACATCGATATTTTTAAATCCGTTATCTTGTGTTTGTACATTTACTACAAATGTGCAATTACGTACATCGGCAAATACAATTTCAATTTGTTTAGCCAAATCATCGAAAGACCCAGTATATTCGACCGTCATTGTAGCACCTAGACTATTCAAGAAGTCAACAGATTTTTTAATCATAAAGCTATCATTCTTTGTACCTGTTAGTACAGTATTAACCCATAATAATTCGTATCCTTTTTCGTTCATTTTAAAAGAACCTTTAAGCATAAGTTTGTCACCCGCTCTATTAGTACCTAGTTCCAAGGAACGAATAGTCATCTCATGTTGACCGTCTTCGATTTTCTTGTATTCCTTAGGTTTGCCATCCTTCTCTTGCTGTTTGTTATTAATTTCAGCCAAATCAGATTGATATTGTTCCATATTAACGTTAAATTGTTCAAACATAATGTAATTCCTCCTTATTGGAAAATAAAATAATTAATTAACGTACTAACATTATACTAAAAAGGGCAATCGTTGTCAACAGTTTTATTTAATCTTGAACGTCTTTTTTTAGGTTCTTCAGTTTTGGTATTGTCCATACTATCTACGTCTTTACTATCATCAATGCAGAATAAACCGTTTAGGGCGTATTTTCTTGCGTAACTGCTTGCTGATCCTGTCATCTGTGGTCGTGACATACCTTTTTGATTGATTGGCTCGCAAGCGTATGCTTGTACATCAAGTTGAGTACTATCTTCACTATCGATTAATGTGGCTGTACTAACAATATAATTATCGTCTCCAATCATTGCAATTTCATCTGATAATGTTAGTACACATTTATATTTATCTAACAAAGGTTTAACGCCCTCTAGAATATCTTCACAACTTCTGTAATTGTACCCACCAAAGTTATTGCGTTGGTTCTTTGGTGCTTTTAATTCTTTTTGAATGTGATTAAGTTTTTCGTAAATCATAATTTCTTATACTCCTTAACAGGTTCAACAAATCTAGCAACGTATAAATCAGCACTGTGAACAATGTATAATAGTTCATCAAGACCTAACATGTACTCACGGTTTGTGTTCTCATAGAAGCCATCATGTGACAATATACACACTTTTTCACTTTCTGTTAATACAAAATGTTTACTTGCGAAATTTAACGATCGTAACGCATGTGATTTAATCATTAATTTAGGATTAATCTTTTTAGGTTTGCTCCCGCTTAAGTTACCACTTTTAAGAAAGTTATCTACGTAATAATCGAACGCTTTCCCAACATCGTGCATAGACGCACACAACACGATACTTTCTCTTGATACTTTACTATTAAGCGTATCAGCGAGTTTTAAAGCGTAATCAATTACATTCAATGTATGTTCTAACAACCCGCATTCATAGTTACAATGGAATGATGTACTAGCCCAAGCCGTATAGAACCAACCGCATTCTAGATCTTGAATTAATTCATCAACATCACATCTATCAGATAGATACTCACGTAAATAATTATCGTACTTGTTTTTCATTTATTAACCTCCTAACTAACCCCGTAACCTCATTCCAATCTTTTGGATAAAATATAACGGCTTTACCTCCTACACTGTTTATCTCGTTTATAATTCTGATTTGTGCTGTGCTAGGCTTACCGTTGCTAGCTTTCATCTCTACGAATAGATAAGTGTCTTTGATAAAAATAACTATGTCAGGTCTACCTACTATAGTACCGAACATACTCCCCTCATGATTTTTCCACCAAAATCCGACTTGCGGTACTTTCTTCTTCTGTTTTGGTGTACCAAGTCGATATAACCCTACCGACTCTAAAAATCGTTTAAATTTGTTTTCTAGCTGTTTCTCTTCTGCTATAACAATCACCCCTTAAATAACTTAATATTATAATCCTGTTTGTTATTAAGTGACTTAAGTATATCACACTCAACACCGCTAGTCAATAACCAATATGTACATTTATGTTTTTGACCGTTTCGCCATGTTCTTGCTTTCGATTGTTCGAATAAATTCGATGAAAGAGGTAGACTAAAATAGATTATCTTATTACAGAATTGTAAATTTAGCCCAGTTGCTCCCGCTTGATATTGTACCAACAATACAGATTGTCCTACAAAGTCTCTAAATTCTATAACTTGCTTAATTGCACCATTACATACAAACGTTTTAAGCTTGATTGTCTTACGTAATAATTGTAATTCGTCCTCAAAGTTGTAGAATATAATTACTTTATCTGTGATACCGTCTAATAGTGTTTTGAGATACTCTACCTTGTTAGGATTATCTAAACCACATAAGTATCTACTATATAATAGTTTGTTTGTTGGACTATCCGCAACATATTCTTTTTCACCCAAGTCAATATAGTCTTCTTTAAGGAACGTCTTGTATTCTTTTGGAACAGCAATATCACATTCGATAAACCTTTGTTCTGGTAATGTTAGTACGTCATCTGTTTTCATGAATACGCAATGTAAATCCTCTCTTAGTATCCTATTAAGCTCATCTAAATTCTTATATGGGTTTACTTTAGATAAGACCTTAAACTTGATACCACCGTTATTCATTTCAAACATATTACAATATCTATCTTCGAACTGTTTTTTATTTGACTTGTAACCTAGCATTTTCATTTGTGTGTACAATTTCTCATACGCACCGCCGTTAGGTGTACCGCTTAATAAAATCAAGTTCTCATATTTTAATTTCATGATACCTTTAGTTTGTTTAGATGTTGGATTACACACGTTATGGCTTTCGTCTAACATTAGTGTAAACCCTTTTAATTCATTGAGTTCTTTCCGTCTCCATACTAACCCATATGTAATAAATCCTACCCCTTTAGGATCGGAAATGAACGCTTTTAATTGTTTAGGTTTAGATAAATCGTATGTATACCAGTTGCTGTGCTGTTCTTTGTAGTGTTCTATCCATTGTTGGATTGTTGATTTAGGGGCGACCACCAATGTTTTAACTCCCATAGAACAAGCTTTTGTAGAACCTACCAACGTCTTCCCGCAACCCATTTCCAAATAGTATGCAACTTTGTTAGTACAATCCGTATCGTCTATAATCTTTTGTTGATAATCATAGAGTTCCATATTTAGCCCTCATTCGTTCAATTAACTCTTTCTTTCCTAGTTCTTGACTGAAATCTGTCGCATACGGTGGCATTCCACACTCTACCCATTTACCTGTTTCGATGTCGTATGTCTTCCAGTGTAAATCCTGTTCTTTAGGTGGTGGTAGAATTGGAACAAGTAAACGGTTCAACCATTCCTTTTTGTCTTTCTTAGAACCGAGCAACGTGAAATACTTAAATTGACCTCCTTTGTATCGTTCAATGTGATACTGTTTAAGTTGCTCCTTAGTAGGTCTAATAGTTACACGCTGATCGTTCTCATCTTTCTTGAACAAGTCTCTAGTTTGACGTGGATGAATTTTGATACCCTCCCAAAGGTAAATATCACTTTCACTACGTCCTACATAATGGAAATTACTTGCCTGATACACGTAACCGCATTTGCCAAGCATACCGTCAGCCCAAGTGAACAGCACTTTGACATGTGGTAGGTTCATTCTAATCCAATGCTTAACAACTTTTAACATCTGACTTTCTGAATTGCGTGGCATTTCGTCAGTCATGCACATTCTACCAATCTCTAAGTAGTCTTCAGTTACAGCGTCTTTAAACAACGCTTTGATTGTATGTAGTGGTCTTGTACCATAACCAAGAGTAACACACCCTACCAAATCAGCACCTTGATAGATACCAAGGAAATACTTGTTTAGTCTAGGTAATGTATTGGAATAATGATACTTCTGAATTAGCTCTAGTGCTGTTTCTTTATTAATCTCTTTCACTGATAACAAGGTTAAAACCCTCCTCTAAATAAAAACTATCAATTCTATAGTCTTCTGTAATGAACGTGAATTCATCTTCATTCAAGATATTAATATCTGATACTGTCATTTCCCATATGAATTCATCATCATCGTACGCAGTTACCGTAAGCCATTCGTCTTTATCACCCCTAATAAATACGTCGTTTGTATTGTATTTCGTTGGGTCTAGATGTAGGTTGTAATCACCTACTGTAATAGTAAAGCCGTCTATATTAATTGACTTAACATTATTGATTGTTCTAGTCTCATCGTCAAAATACATATTAGATACCCTCTTTCAAAGCCACATAAGCACATACACAAATTAATAACATTGTTAGTACAGTTTCCATTCGTCTACCTCCTATGGTTAGATCATAGCATAATTGTTAGTACAAGTCTAATGCTTATTTTGCATGGTTATTATTCTTTATGGTAAACAGTAGCAATCATTCCACCAATAGCAACCACGAAGAATATGAATGCATACACCGCATTAATTCTGACGTCGCTCGGTGCATAACCGTTCATAATCAACCAAAGATAGTCGCCGTTGTGCAAATGTTCTTGTACAGTTTGATACTGTACAAAATTATATATAGTTCCGATAATACCGATAAGCATTGTAATTACTTTCATTGTTTTCATTTTTCAAATCCTCCTAATTAAAAATAGCATTCATGATTTTACAGAATAGATATAACCAAGT
>DBKX01000115.1:0-181 GCA_002297865.1 Lachnoclostridium sp. UBA739 | reverse complement strand
CACAAGATAACTAACAGCAATGTCTTATACATCGTGGCTCACCCCCTCACATAACCAAGCGAATAAGCCACACATTACCATAGATGTGAAATCATCTGTTACAAAGTAGTATGCTGTTAGTACACTGAATACAATCATCATTACTTTACTCATAGTTTAATTCCTCCTTACAATTAGATCG
>DBKX01000339.1:10670-12959 GCA_002297865.1 Lachnoclostridium sp. UBA739 | reverse complement strand
CCAAAAACAAATAAAGGTGGCTGGTCATCTTGGAATGGCTTTAAACGACTCTTGTGGGTTGTATTAAATATATGTACTCTATGTATCCCATTACCAATCTATTTTATTTGACCATTGGTAGCCAATAATAAAACACCTTTCCTTAGCCCTGGAGAAAAGAAAAAAGCTTCTCTAATTGAAAATTATTCTTTTACTGGTGATAGAGCAACTATTGTAGAAGCATTATTATTTTTTAGGTCAAAGACAGATTATATTGTTGCAGAAAAGTTTAATCCAAATGCAGCATACTGGTCAAGACTTTGGCTTTTAAAGGCGGAGCAGTTACACCAAAAGGCTCAACTTGTCATGAAAGGCGATTCGGCAGCAGAGAGTGCGTACCGTGGGATAGTTGAAAATGATAAGAAGGTCCAGTCAGCGATAAAATTGAAAGCTGGTTTCGGTGCTATTCTGCTTATTGTTATTATTACATATATTTGGTTGGTATAAGAAATACAAAGGAAAGCGTTAGAGCTTAAAATGCGGGCGGATATCAATTAAAACTTCTGCTAAATATTGAAACAATTATTCCAAAACCGACCATGATGCTACATTTATGAGAATGAAAGAGGACGCTGTGGGAAACGGTCAGATAAAGCCGGCATACAATCTACAGCATGGTGTGGATTCTTCTGAAACAGCAAAAATGAAGCTGCCGCTTCACAATTTTTCAATCGTTAAAGCGACAGCCCCATCAGAAGACAGTATATCACTCACATTTATTGATATCGTCTATATTCTGTTGGTGTCAATCCACAATATTGTTTGAATTGCCGTATTAAATGCAACTGATTATGGTAACCACATTGCTGTGCAATATCCTCCAGTGTCATATCACTTGTTGACAGATAAAATTTAACTTTGCGTAGGCGACTGTTAATGATGTCTTTCATAACGCTTTTTCCAAATATGTTTTTATAATTGTGTTGAAAGGCAGAGCGACTCATAGAAAGTTCTGCAGCCATTGAATCTACGCTGCGTTCTATTTGTGGATTATTATAGATATCCTCTCGCAGAGCCTGCATGCGTGTAAAGTAAATAGAATCTTTCGTTGTATAAAACGTATTATTGTTATGTAAAATGCGCACTAATTTGTAAAGTAGCAGATGAAAATTGAGATCAATTAAGTCTGTCTTATAAAGGTTGTCTGAGTTGAATTCGTAAATCATATTTCGGATGGATGCGTTTAGCGTGTTTGTATTAGTTAGTGGAACAACTGTATTTAAAGGAATGTTTAAGGAGTGGAACAACGAAATATCCTCCTTTGTTGCCATAAAATGAAACCAGTCATCAGCATAGACTTCATTATATGCTTTATAATAGTGAGGAAAACCACTCGAAAAGATAACAAAAGAATTTGGTTTAGCAACAATTTCATTTCCATCATAACAAAAGAGGCCAGGTGTTCGTATAAATAGAAACAGCCAGCTATCTATTCCGTCAGGACGGTTAATTTCAAAGGATTCATCATGGACATGATTATACCCAATACTCAATAGTTTCATATAATTCCTCCTAGAGTAGGGATTTGTGCTGTGTAAGTTGTTTTTGAGAAAAGAAACTATGTACAAAATATGCTGACTTTAGTGTAACAATAAAGCTATTTCAATGCAATAAGTAATTGATTTTTCATGGTAAAATGCAGTATTTGACTACATAACATGTAGGGAAAAGGGTGGTTAGATGTTATTGTCTGAGGGTGAATTTTGTTATATGATAGTACTGTGATTGTTTGTGCCAATTACAGAATATGCAAAGGGATACAATGTGTAAGATTGCAGGAATGGAAAGAAAATGACAAAATGCATATTTTTAAGGAGTATGAAAGGAGGTAGTGAATCGTATATTAAAAAGGATGAAACTAGGAAAGAGAATAAAATTGAAGGAGTGAATTTTATGGGGTTCAAGAAACTGATATCGACACTCATGGTATGCGGGCTTATGGTAACATCTTTCGCGGACATTAATGTTAGGAAGCCAGTAGATGTAGAAGCTGCAGATGCCAGCAATGTCTTTAATTCAGTTACTTTAGCAAAGGGCTACAAAAACATATCTTATAATAACCCATGTCAGACACAACGATTTTCAGCAGATCCAGGTGTCATGGAGTACAATGGGAGAGTCTATGTGTATGCAACCAATGACGGTGATGTAACTTCCGGAAATGCAAGCAAAAATTCATATGGACAGATAACGAAACTTAATTGTATGTCATCTGCAGATTTAGTGAACTGGACAGATCACGGTACAATC
>DBKX01000339.1:0-10638 GCA_002297865.1 Lachnoclostridium sp. UBA739 | reverse complement strand
TAGCTGGGCTGGAAACTCATGGGCACCATGCGCTGCACACAAAACTATAAATGGCAAAGAAAAGTTCTTTTTATATTTTGCAAATAATGCCAATGGAATTGGAGTATTAACGGCAGATTCTCCTACGGGACCTTGGAGAGATCCAATTGGAAAAGCATTAATTTCCCGTTCAACACCAAACTGTGGTGGAGATAGTGTTACATGGTTGTTCGATCCCGCTGTTCTGGTTGATACAGACGGTACAGGATATTTGTATTTTGGAGGAGGAGTTCCAACTGGAAAAGCATCGAATCCAAAGACAGCACGTGTTGTTAAGTTAGGTGCAGATATGACAAGTTTAGCTGGAACACCTCAAACAATTGATGCACCTTGGATATTTGAGGATTCAGGCATTAATAAGATTGGAAATACATATTATTACTCATATTGTACCAACTGGTCAGGCGGACCTTTAGGAAATGCGCGAATTGCTTATATGACAAGCAATAGCCCAATGGGACCATTTACATCAAAAGGCGTATGCTTTAAGAATCAGGGTGAATTTTTAGGTGATGGTGGAAACAATCACCATACAATTATTCCGTTTAAGAATAAATATTACATATTCTATCATTCAGAAACATTAAATAAACAAGTATATGGTTCCTGTTTAGGATATCGTACAACATTTGTGAATGAAATGCCATATAGCAACGGTACATTGGGACAAGCAAAAGCAACGCTGCAAGGAGTTGCACAAGTTCAAAATCTAAATCCTTATGTGTCCAATAGAGCTGCTACCATTGCTTGGCAAGGTGGCATTCTTGTAAATGGTTCTGGTGCTAATACAATTGTATCTTATAACAGAGGTGACTGGACAGGAGTATCTGGTGTAGCATTCGGCAACAGTGGTGCAACAGCCATTACAATGAAAGCAGCTTCTCAAAATGGTGCTGTCATTAAGATTTGTGACGGAAGTGCTTCTGGTACAGCAATTGGTTATGTAACAATCCCTGCAACAGGAAGCAATAATACTTACAAAACTGTAACAGCAAACATTAACAAAGTAACAGGAACAAAAAAAGTATTCTTTGTTGCATCAGGAGACGTGAATGTTGATTCCTGGCAGTTCAGTACGAATGGAACAGTCCCAAGCATAAGCCCGTCAGTTAAGCCATCAGTTGCACCAGCAGAATTGAAAGAAGGATGGTATTATATCAAAAATATACTTTCTGAAAAATATCTGCAAGTAACAAATAATGATGGAAAAGCCGGTGCAAATGTGGAGATTAGTACAGGAACAGGCGTAGCAGGACAAAGATGGTATCTAAAGAATACAGAAAATGGTTATTTTACATTAACAAGTGGTTTAGGGAACTTTATGATTGATGTTGCAAATGGAGTAGATGAGGATGGTGCAAACATCCAGATTTATAATGCATACTCAGGAAATGCACAGCAGTTCATTTTACAGCCAACAGGAACATCTAATATTTATACGATAGGAACGAAGGCAAGTAATGGAACAAAAGTACTAGATGTCTACAATCATGGGAAAGAAGATGGAACAAATGTGTGCCAGTGGACAAAATATGGAGCACCAAATCAACAATTTATTTTTGAAGCAATTAGTGCGACGCCGAGTACAGCCCCATCTGTGACACCAAGTGTAGTGCCGTCCGTAAAACCAAGCACAGCACCTTCTGTGGCACCAAGCAAGATACCATCAGGGACAACAGGTCTTCCAGCAGGTGTAACATGCGAATACAGCATTGTTAGTGATTGGGGAAGTGGTTTCCAAGGAAAAATCGTTTTATCTAATAAATCAAGTCATACCTTCAACGGATGGACATTATCATTTGATTATAATAATACAATTACAAGTCTATGGGGAGCAGAACTTGCAAGTCAGACAGGTACAAAGGTTGTAGTTAAAAATCCATCTTGGGATGCGACATTAGCTCCTGGTGGAACTGTAACAATCAACTTTGTTGTCAATGCAGGTAGTGATAAAAATGCACCTATGAACTATTCACTTGAGTAAGAAGTATCGAAATAAATAGTATAAAAGAAAAATTGGTGTCTGTCACAAAATGAAAGTATTTTGTGGCAGGTATCGATTACCTTTCAATAAAATCAAGTAGAAAACTGACGAATAATTTGCTATACTGTAAAAAGTTATGGTGGCAACACATAAGGCTGTTATTTCTTTATTAAGAGAGTAACAGTCTTTTTATGATATAGAAAACTTCAGCTTTTGAAATATGCAGCTTATATACAAATAGTATAAAAAAGCACTATTTGACTGAAAGGAAGGAATTGCATATAATAAAAAGTATATATGTTGTTCGAAAGGGTTTGGTGCAAAAGATGGAAAAGAAGGGGAAGAATTTAAAGTATCTTAGGGAGAATAATACACGTGAGGTACTTAAATACTTAGCATTAAACGGAGATTGCTCTAGGATTAAGTTATCTAAGGAATTGGGCTTATCAAAAATGACAATCACGAATATTGTAAATGATTTACTAAAAAGTGGATATATATGTGAATCCGAAGCGATCAGTAAAGAAAATATGGGGTGTACTGGACCAAAACCCATTATGCTTAGTGTAATTCGAAATCGAATCATTGCAGTTGGTATTTTTGTATCAAGAGAACGGCTGATCTGTTCCTTATCCGATATTGCAAATGGGGAATTTTACGTTGATCAATACAAATTGGATTTAGCAAATGTGAAAACAACATTCATAAGTGATGTCTGTAACCTTATACAGAAGGCATTAGACTACTTAGGTGATAAGAGGCAATATGTAATTGGGATAGGAATTGCAACCGTTGGTTTAGTGGATAATTGTACAGGAACATTAGTGAGGAGTACAGATTTTTTAGGAGATTTAGAAGTTCCAATTAAGGATATATTAGAGAAAGAATTTCAGATTCCCGTTTTTGCATCCAATGATGCACAAGCTGCTATTATAGGAGAGCAGTTATATGGATATGGGAGAAAGAACAGTAATTACTTATATATTGGTATTACCCATGGTATTGGAACTGCTGTTATTAGTGGAGGTAAGCTTATTACAGGAAGGCGCGGTTTCGCAGTAGAAGCAGGGCATATGTCGATAGATTATAATGGAGAACCATGTGACTGTGGAAATCGTGGATGCCTTGAATTATATGCAAGTCTGCCAGTTCTGCTTTCAAAAAGTAGGACAAGTTGTTTAGACGAACTATTGGAACATTATGAAAAGAAAGAGGCAACAGCCGTTAATGTAATAAACGAGTTTATTTGTGCTGTTTCTATAGGGCTTACTAACTTAACAAACTTGTTTGATGTTGAGATTATTATATTTGGTAATGAAGGTTCTCTGTTTACCAGGGATATATTAGATTTAATTCAAAAGAATGTGAATGAATATACTTTTATGAATAGAGGAAAGCAAGTAGAAATTGTTACATCGACATTCGGAACGTTAGCAGGTCTTCGAGGAGCATCTTCCATTGTATTTGAAAAGTTCTTTAATGGAGAGATTAAGTGGAATCGTTTGGTTCGTAATAGCATTGAAGAAAACGAAGGGTAGAAGTATTAATTGCATATAAATTTTTAATATAAAAAGCCTGAAACATCATATGCAGAATAATGTTTCGGGCTTTTAAACCTTAAGAATCAATTAATATCATATCCTTTTAACATACGAGCACGGCTTGGATGTCTTAATTTACGAAGTGCTTTTGCTTCAATCTGACGAATACGTTCTCTCGTAACGTTAAATTCCTTACCAACTTCTTCTAAGGTTCTTGTACGTCCATCTTTTAAACCAAATCTTAAGATTAGAACTCTTTGTTCACGCTCTGTAAGAGTATCTAATAACTTAGAAATCTGGTCTTGTAATACGGAATAAGCAGCAGCTTCTTCAGGGCCTACGATAGATTCATCTTTAATAAAATCACCTAAATGACTATCATCTTCTTCACCGATTGGTGTATCAAGTGAAATAGGGTCAGAAGATACTTTTAAAATTTCACGAACTTTTTCAATTGGAAGATTCATTGCTTCTGCAAGTTCTGTTTCGGTAGGTTCACGTCCTAACTCCTGTAATAAATTACGTGATACACGGTAAGTCTTGTTAATTACTTCAGACATGTGAACCGGAATACGAATGGTTCTTGACTGGTCAGCAATAGATCTTGTAATTGCTTGTCTAATCCACCAGGTAGCATAAGTTGAGAACTTATAACCTTTTGAATAATCGAACTTATCAACCGCTTTAATTAAACCTAAGTTACCTTCTTGAATTAGGTCTAGGAAAGATAATCCTCTACCAACATAACGTTTTGCAATACTAACAACAAGTCTTAAGTTAGATTCAGCAAGTATCTTCTTAGCACCTTCGTCGCCAGCTTCAATACGTTTAGCTAATTCAATTTCTTCTTGAATGGATAGTAGCGGATAGTTTCCGATTTCTTTCAAATATAACTTCACAGGGTCATCTGACATGTAGGCTGTAGAAGGATCCACAAGTGGACTGATTTCATCTTCCTGTTCAATCTGTAAAAGTACATCGTCATCAGGATCATCATCATCTGCAACATTTAGAACCAGAATATTGTGAGATTCTAAATATTCATAAATTTTATCTATCTGGTTGACATCGAGGTTCAATTCCTTAAAGAAATCATTTACTTTGTCAACTTCTATTATCCCTTTATTCTTTTTTGCAAAAGAAACCAGGTCTTTCATTTTTTGTTCAAACACCTTAACTGTTTCACTCATATTTGTCCTCCATTACTTAAGGCTTTCCTCTTTTAGCGAAATTATAACCAAATAGCATTTTATCATAGTTTACCCCAGAATGCTACATTTTTTTTAATGTAAATAGTAGCAGATTTACCATGTATATTAGAAATGTCTTACAACCAAACTAAAAATAAACACTCATAATAGGAATTGGAAAAAAATGAGAAATGTGGAAAGTTTCATATAATATACTAGATTTCTTAGGCATTTATGTTATAATATTATTTAGTTTGATAAAAAACTAACAGTTTATGAATAGAAAATATAGGAGGCAGAAAAATGAGCGAATCTTGTAGTGGAAGCTGCGGCAGCTGTTCGGAATCATGCAGCGCTAGAAAGCCATCAAAAGAAGAGTTATTGGAGCCAATGAATCAATATAGTAACGTAAAACGAGTGATTGGTGTAGTTAGTGGTAAAGGAGGCGTTGGAAAGTCATTTATCACGTCGTACTTATCTGTTCTCTTACAAAAAAAAGGTTATGAAACTGCTATTTTGGATGCGGATGTAACAGGTCCATCTATTCCAAAGGCATTTGGTATACATCAAAAAGCACAAGGCAATGAAATGGGGATTTTCCCAATCGAAAGTAAAAACGGAACAAAAATCATGTCTGTTAATCTTCTGTTAGAAGAAGAGGAAATGCCAGTTATCTGGAGAGGACCAATGGTAGCAAATATCTTAAAACAGTTCTATNNCAGGACCAGTGATTGCCGGAACCGTAAAGCAATTCTGGAGTGATGTGATTTGGGGAAATGTTGATTACATGTTCGTAGACATGCCTCCTGGAACGGGAGATGTTCCTTTAACAGTATTCCAGTCTATTCCTCTAGATGGAATCATCATCGTAACATCTCCACAGGATCTGGTATCTATGATTGTTGGTAAGGCAGTTAATATGGCTAAGGCAATGGACGTGCCAATTATCGGTTTAATTGAAAACTACAGCTATGTAGAATGTGATAACTGTAATCACAAAATTCATGTATTTGGTGAAAGCAAAATTAATGAAGTTGCATCAAAATATAATTTGAAGTTATTAGCAGAGATGCCACTTTCTCAGACCATTGCAAAGACAATTGACAAAGAGGATGTGGAAAGTCTTGAAGGAAATTGGTTAGACAAGGCGGCAGAGTATATTGAGGAAACATATCCAGCAGAAAAAGGTGATTGTGAGAACAGTCAGACAAACAATGTATTAAGAATCGCAGTTACAACAGATGACCAGGATAATGTGTTCCAGCACTTTGGTGGCTGTGAAAAGTTTGCAATTTATGAGATTCAGGATGGGCAGCTAGAAAGCAAAGAATATGTTGCGGCTGCTGGTAGTGGTCATGACGAGCTAAGCCAGATGATGAAAGACCAGAACGTAAATGTATTAATCTGTGGTGGAATCGGACAGAGTGCAATGATGGCATTGTTACAGAATGGTATTCAAGTTGTTCCAGGACAAACAGGAGACATTAATGTAGCGGTGGCTGGTTTTCTAGATGGTGGTGTTATCCCATCAAGCCAGTCTACATGCTCTGGCCATGATTCTGATGACTGCGGCTGTGGTTGTGGCTGCGATGGAGGATGTCACTAAACTGAAAGGTTATGTAAGGTTCATGTTGCATAGTTTGAACTGTAATGTGGAAATATAAATTAATGTTTAAAGGAGGATTTACAGTGAGTCGTATTGATGAAGTAAGGTCTTTAATGATGCAAGCGATGAAGGATAAGAATAAGCCTAGAAAAGATGCTTTATCTGCTTTGCTTACCGCTTTAAAGAACAAAGCAATTGATAAGCGTGCTGATTTGACAGTGGAAGAAGAAAATGAAGTCGTTTTAAAGGAAATCAAACAAATGAAAGAGACTTTGGAATTAACTCCTGCTGACAGAACAGATATTATTGAGGAGTGCAAAACAAGAATTGCTGTATACAGCGAATTTGCTCCTAAAATGATGGATGAAGCTGAAATTGAGGCAGAAATAAAAAACTGCATTGCCGAGCTTGGATTAGAATCCGCTACCATGAAAGAAAAGGGTAAAATAATGAAAGTTTTGATGCCAAAGGTTAAGGGAAAAGCCGATGGTAGCTTGGTAAATCAAGTAATTAGTAAAATCCTTCAGTAATTATATTCCCTTTTTAGAAGTTATAGGTTATAATAGGAGCGATTGCTAAGAAGGATAACCTTCTTTTTAGAATAAATCACGATACAAAAAAGATATGGAGGAATTTATTATGGCATTAGTATCAGCTAAAGAAATGCTTACAAAGGCTAAAGCAGGAAAATATGCAGTAGGTCAATTCAACATTAACAACTTAGAGTGGACAAAATCAATTCTTTTAACAGCACAAGAATTACAATCCCCAGTTATCCTTGGTGTATCCGAAGGTGCTGGTAAATATATGTGCGGTTACAAGACAATCGTAGGTATGGTTAAAGGTATGATCGAAGAATTAAACATTACTGTACCAGTTGCTCTTCACTTAGACCACGGTACATTTGAAGGTGCTAAGGCTTGTATCAATGCTGGTTTCTCTTCAATTATGTTCGATGGTTCTCACTACCCAATCGAAGAAAATATTGCGAAAACAACAGCACTTGTTAACACTTGTGATGTTTTAGGAATCTCTCTTGAAGCTGAAGTTGGTTCAATCGGTGGAGAAGAAGACGGTGTTATAGGAGCTGGCGAATGTGCAGATCCTAAGGAATGTAAAATGGTTGCTGATTTAGGAGTAACAATGTTAGCTGCTGGTATTGGTAACATCCATGGAAAATACCCAGAAAACTGGGCTGGTTTAAGCTTCGAAACATTAGAGGCTATCCAGAAAGAAACAGGGGATATGCCTTTAGTATTACACGGTGGTACAGGTATTCCTGAAGATATGATTAAAAAAGCTATCTCCTTAGGTGTAGCTAAAATCAACGTTAATACAGAGTGTCAGTTAGCATTTGCTGATGCAACAAGAAAATATATTGAAGCTGGTAAAGACTTAGAAGGTAAAGGTTTCGACCCTCGTAAACTTTTAGCACCAGGTGCAGAAGCTATCAAAGCTACAGTAAAAGAAAAAATGGAATTATTTGGTTCTGTTGGAAAAGCAAACTAATTCGTATTAAGAACGAAAGAAGTTTTAAAATAAGCGAGATGAGTCGGTAGGAATATTTACCGGCTCATTTTGACTTTGCTAATATGCAATTTAGCACAGCTTGGTTGCGTTTATTAGGAAACTGACTCAAATATGTTGTTCATTGGAGGAAGAAATGAAAAGTTTTATAAGAAATAAGATGACAGCGATACATAGTATAATTCTAATGTGTTTCATTATCCTTATATGTCCGGTGAATGTTAGTGCGAAATCTAATATTCAGATTGGACTAGAGGTTGATAAGTCAGCAGGAATATGTGAGTACACGATTGCAGGTTTAAGTGATACTCAGATGGGAACTTATCTTAATTTGAGAGTGAATCGTACAGATAACGGTCTATTGGCTTACGAAGAACAGATTCTATTAAGCAAGGATAACTGCGAAGGCGATACATATGAAGGTATGTTTGAAACTTCTGAAATGAAAGAATTTCAGAAAACAAAATACACAGTCACTGCACAGATTGGAAGTGAAGTAGTCGTAGCATCACAGTTTTGCGATTTTTCGGATGATGAAGTGAAACCATCAATTTCGCCATCTCCGTTGCCATCTCCGTCACCATCGCAGAAACCATCAAAACCAGTAGAATGGAAGTTTACGGTTGATAAAAATACAGGTTCTAAGACAAGAACATTCGAATATGCTCCTGTCGTGAATGGTGGTTCATCTGTCGATGCTGGAAAAGAAGCTAGTGTTTATGTATGGAAGAAAGAGTCAGGCAGTACGGAAGCAAAAGCTGTTTTAGTTGGGGA
The DNA here is from genome assembly GCA_002297865.1 of Lachnoclostridium sp. UBA739. The sequence goes on along the minus strand of DBKX01000339.1, from coordinate 1,977 downwards.
AAAACAAGTTATCAGCAATAAAAAGTTAATATGGAAAACAGATATCAGCAAATTTGAAAAAGGATATGGAACTTATTATGTAAAGCTCGTTGTTTCTGATGGAAACAAACAGGAGACAAAAGAAAAATCTCATTTTATTATACAGCCTTCCTGTACCAGCTTTACGACTCAGGTAACGAACTCATTAGAAGCAAAGCAGTCTTTTGGTATTTATCTTAAGGGGCTTCAAAACCCTTATGGAGTTAGAAAAGTAACATTTGAAGTTTATAGTGGAAGCAAGAGAGTACATTCTTTTTCTGGCAAGGCACAAAACGATAGTAAGACATATTACTATGGAACAGTTTCTATGAAGGACATAGGTTATAAATTAGGAAGCTATACAATAAAAGCTATTGTTACAGACAAGAAAGGAAATCAGAAGTTAGTTTCTGGTACTACTAAAATAGATAGAAGAGCTAAGAAAGGAACAATTAAGGTTACGAATCATTCTGATAAGACGATTACGTGTTCATTAGAAAATGCTTATATTCCAGGTAAGATAAAGAAAGTTTCATATCAGGTATATCGAAAGGCAGATGGAACTAAAAAATCTAGATTTTACAAGTCCACGTATTCCTCTTCTAAAAATATTTATACAGGGACTATGAAGATTTCAAACTTCCAGTATAAAGGCGTAGGAACTTATCAAGTAAATGCTTATGGTTATACGCAGTGGGGAACAAAGGTTTTATTAAATAAGGCAACATTTAAGATAACTAGTGCAACAGCCAAGGTAAGCGGTAAAAGTCCAAGCGCAAAGAATGGAACATTTGTAATGACTGTAGGAAAGATTGACTCAAAGTCGGGTGTTTCAGGTGCCTTAGTTAAGGTTTGGGTAAGTGGTGAGGGCAAAGATGCACATACCTACAAAGCTGTAAAACAAAGCAATGGTACTTATAAAGTAACGGTTAATGCTGCAAATCATGATTATCATTTTGGAAAATATCATGCAAAAGTTTACGTGAAAATGGGAAATGGAATAAAAGTGAAGGCAGCCACAGGTGCATATACATTTAAGCCTGAAAACTTTGTTTACATGAAGAGTTCTAACGTAAAGAACTGCAGAAAAGTTTATCTTTACAATCCAAGTAAACGTGGAACAGTTACATTTGAGGTTTATAGTAAGACCAATGGAAGAGATGACTTGGCGGTTTATAGAAGTGTTAAGAGTGGAAGCAATTACTATTCTTTAATCAAGCTAAGTGAGCTTAAACATGCAGGAACGATTGTTGTCAGAGCAAAGATTGGCAGTAAGGTTGTTCGTACCTATACATTTACGATGAAGAAGAGCGAACTTGCTAAGAATGGCTGGCGTTATGAATCATATAACGGAAAGACCTATAAGTTCTATTATGAAAACGGTGAAAAGGTCAAGGATTTGACAGGCATATTAGGCATTAAAGAAAGTAATGATGGAAATTACAATAATTTTGTAGTTGAAGTAAATCGTGCTGCATGCTGCGTAACGGTATATGCTTATGACAATGTGAAGAAATCATATTGTATTCCTGTTAAGACTTGTACCGTATCCGTTGGTCGTGATACATGGAGTAACAAAGGACCAGGCGGGTTAAATGAAGATACCTCCTATACTCCAATTGGAGACTTTTCTATAAGCAGTAATGGAACGAGTGTAAAATATACAATGAAACCAATGTATGAGCCTGATGGCAGTATCTGTTATGCTAGGTGGGCATCCCATGTAGTAGGAAATGTTTATTTTCATTCCATAGCAGTAAGTTCAGATTCTCACTATGCATTAAATCCAAATAATTATAACAAATTAGGCTCACCAGCATCTGCGGGATGCATTCGTATGACAGTAGCCGATGCAAAGTGGTTTTATGATTATGTGTCTAAGGGGACACCTGTAAAGATTGTTATGGGAAGTACTTCTTATCCTGGACCATTAGGAAAGGCTGCAACCATAAAGATTTC
>DBKX01000429.1 GCA_002297865.1 Lachnoclostridium sp. UBA739 | reverse complement strand
ATGTGGTTTTGAAGATATAGAAATGTATAACGGAAAAAAGAGAGAACAGCCGAGAGGCTGTTTTTTTATTCTTAAGAAAATTGGTTAACCATGATTTCTTATAGGCGTAAATTCACTAAAGGATAGTGAAATTTATGTGTTGAGTAAAGCAGGAGGTATTATCTTAATGGATTGAGAAATCCCCAATAAGCTTAAGAAAATTTTGGAGTATCCCCAAGAAAATTTTGAAGACGGTGGATAGTGTCTTAAAGTTAAAGGATATATGTGTATAAATAACTAAATGTAATATATCAAAAGACAATTCTGCTAAAATGTATCAATTACATATAATAAGATTTAGATTCAGGCGGCGGAATACTGAGAATTTGTATAAACAAATTTAATGAAATTCTACACGAATCAAAAAAAAGTGATATAGACACTAAACTAAAGAATTGTTAGCATAGTAGTATAAGGAAAACTAGAAGTGAGGTTATGCTATGCAACAGAATTTGGAGCGAGGAGCAGGAATTTTACTCCCGATCAGTAGTCTTCCATCAAAATACGGTATTGGAACATTAGGTGAGGCTGCATATGATTTTATAAAGCCGCTAAAAAAAGCGGGACAGAGATATTGGCAGGTGCTACCTGTAGGACCTACCAGCTATGGAGATAGTCCGTATCAGTCTTTTTCGACATTCGCTGGAAATCCATATTTTATTGATTTTGATATATTAATAAAAGAAGAACTATTAAAAAGAGAAGAAGTAGAGGCTATTGACTGGTATACAACACCAGAATATATAGAGTACGAGCTATTATGGGAACATAGGTACAAATTGTTAAGAAAGGCATATCAAAGGGCTGATGTAGACAAAGATGCTGCATTTCTTACATTTGTAGAAAATGAGAAAGAATGGCTTAATGATTACGCATTATTTATGGCATGCAAAAACTATTTTGACAATGTTGAGTGGTTAAAGTGGGATGAAGATATTAAAATGCGAACATCAGAAGGTATTTCGAAATATACAGAACTTCTTAGTGACGATATTAGATTTTGGAAGTTTATACAGTTCAAGTTTTATGAACAGTGGAAAGCCTTAAAAAGATATGCTAATAGCAAGAACATAAAAGTAATAGGAGATATTCCAATCTATGTTGCACTAGATAGTGTTGACGTTTGGATGAATCCAGGACTATTTCAGTTAGATGAGAATTTAGAGCCAATTAATGTAGCAGGCTGCCCACCTGATGCATTTTCAGATGCTGGTCAGAAATGGGGCAACCCATTATACAACTGGAATGTCATGGAACAGGATAATTTTAAATGGTGGAGAGGGCGTATGTCAGCAGCCGCTTCTTTATATGATGTAATTCGTATCGACCATTTTATTGGAATTGTAAACTATTATGTAATTCCGGCTGATAAATCTGGAAAAGAAGGATGGTTTGAAAAAGGTCCAGGAATTAAATTAATGAATGCAATTAGTACATGTCTTGGAAATGCAAAAATCATTGCAGAAGATCTCGGAGCAGTAACGGAAGGAGTTCAAGAACTGCTTAAAGAAGTGGGATATCCTGGTATGAAGGTGTTGGAATTTGCCTTTGATGGTAAAAATGATAATCCTTATTTACCTCATATGGTTCCAAAGAATTGCATTTTCTATGGTGGAACCCATGACAATGAAACATTAAAGGGATTCTACGATACGCTGTCAGAAGAGAATATCCAATATGCAATGGAGTATTGTGGGGCAAATTCGGTAGACGAGCTCGTTCTCAGTTCTATTAGAATGGCATATCAAAGCTGTGCAGATGTTGTCATTATCCAGATGCAGGATATTTTACAAAAAGATAATACGGCACGTATGAACTTACCTGCAACTATAGGAATTAACTGGAAGTGGAGATTACAAAAGGATGAATTTACACTTGAGTTACAAGATATGCTAAAGAGATGGGCTCAGGTGTATGGAAGAATATCATATCGAGTAGGAGAGGAGAAAATTATGTTACAGGAAATTGTAAAAAACAGATTTGGAAAAGAAATTAAAGATTGCAGCAACGAGGAAATTTATGTTGGCTTATTAGAAATGGTAAAAGAGAGAGCAAAGGGTAAAGTTTCTAAAGAGGGAAAGAAGAAACTTTACTACATTTCTGCTGAATTCTTAATTGGTAAATTGTTATCCAATAACTTAATTAATCTTGGTATTTATGATGAAGTAAGAGACTTACTAGAGGAAAATGGTAAGTGCTTAGCAGAAATTGAAGAAGTTGAAGTAGAACCATCTCTTGGAAATGGTGGTTTAGGACGTCTTGCAGCATGTTTCCTTGATTCTATTGCTAGTTTAGGTCTAAACGGTGATGGTATTGGACTTAACTATCATTTAGGTTTATTCAAACAGGTATTTGAAAATAACAAACAATGTGAAACAGCAAATCCATGGATCAACAATGCGGCTTGGTTAGATAGAAAAGAGACTTCTTATGAAGTTAAATTCAAGGATTTTTCCGTAAAATCAACATTATATGATATTGCAGTAACAGGTTATGATAACAGAACAAATCAGCTTCACTTATTTGATATTGATTCTGTAGATGAAACTATTGTAAAAGATGGAATCTCATTTGATAAAGATGAAATTACAAAGAACTTAACATTATTCTTATATCCAGACGATTCAGATGATAAGGGAAGATTACTCCGTGTTTATCAGCAATACTTTATGGTAAGCAATGGTGCGCAGTTAATCTTAGATGAATGCGTTGCAAAAGGATGTAAGCTTACAGATTTACATGAATATGCAGTAGTACAAATCAATGATACACACCCAACTATGGTTATTCCTGAATTAGTTCGTCTTTTAACAGAAAGAGGACTTTCTATGGATGAAGCTATCGATGTGGTATCTAAAACTTGTGCTTACACAAACCATACAATCTTAGCAGAAGCATTAGAAACATGGCCAATGTATTTTATTGAACAAGTTGCGCCAGCAATTGTTCCAATTATCAAAGAATTAGATGCAAGAAATAAAAAAATGTTAGAAGAAAAGAAATTATCTGCTGACGAAATTGAAAAACTTGCTATCATTGATTCTGAAAACCGTGTTCACATGGCAAACATCGATATTCACTATGGTTTCAGTGTAAATGGTGTTGCTTACCTTCACACAGAAATCTTAAAAAACAGTGAACTTAATAACTTCTATAAATTATATCCAGAGAAGTTTAATAATAAGACAAACGGTATTACATTCCGTCGTTGGTTATTACACTGTAACAAACCATTAGCTTCCTACTTAGAGAGCATGATTGGTAATGGATTCAAGAAAAATGGAGAAGAGTTAAAGAATTTCGAAAAATTCCTTGATGATGATAAGGTATTAGATGAGTTACTTGCAATCAAAAAAGAAGGTAAATTAGCTTTAAGAGATTATATCGTTCAAAATGGTGGCGTTGAAGTTAATCCAGACTCTATCTTTGATGTACAGGTAAAACGTCTTCATGAGTATAAGAGACAACAGTTAAATGCTTTATATGGCATTCATAAATATCTAGAAATTAAGAGAGGTAATAAACCTACTACCCCAATTACTATGATTTTTGGTGCGAAAGCAGCTCCAGCTTATACTATTGCCAAAGATATCATTCACTTAATTCTTTGCTTACAAGAGTTAACAGCAAACGATCCAGAAGTTAGCCCATACTTAAGAATCGTTATGCTTGAAAATTACAATGTAACTTATGCTGAAAAAGTAATTCCAGCTTGTGACATTTCCGAACAGATTTCCTTAGCATCCAAAGAAGCAAGTGGAACAGGTAACATGAAGTTCATGTTAAATGGTGCTATCACATTAGGTACTATGGATGGTGCTAACGTAGAAATTAGCCAGTTCGTAGGTCCAGATAACATTTATACTTTTGGTGATGACAGTGAAACAGTTATTAAGAGATATGAAGATGGTTCTTATTCTTCAATCGAATACTACGAAGAAGATGAAGCATTAAAAGAAGCTGTAAACTTTATTATTAGTAAAGAAATGCTTGCAGTTGGATGTAAGGAAAACTTAAACCGTCTATTCAAAGAGCTTATTAACAAAGACTGGTTTATGACATTCCCAGACTTTGCAGATTATGTAAAAACTAAGGAACAAGCATACAAAGATTATGAAGATCGTAGGGCTTGGGCTAAAAAAATGTTAATAAATATTAGTAATGCAGGATTTTTCTCTTCCGATCGTACAATTGAGGAGTATAATAAAGATATCTGGAATTTATAAATCTTAGTTATTGGAAGGGGATATTAATGTACGATATCTTAATTGTTGATGATGAGAAAATTGAACGAAATGGAATACGCTTTTTGCTAAAGCAGTTCGGACTGGAACTAAATATACATGAAGCAAACAATGGTGCAAAAGCATTAGAGTTCTTAGAGAATCAAAAAGTTGATATTTTATTAACTGATGTAAAGATGCCATTTATGGATGGTATTGAATTGTGTAGTGAAATCCGCAAAAAAGGTTGGGATATGAAAATCCTGATCTTTAGCGGTTATAGTGAGTTCGAATACGCTAGAATGGCGGTTAAGTTAGGTGTAGCAGAATATATCCTAAAACCAATTGATCCGAATGAATTTGAAACGATTATTAAGAAAGTTCTTCATGAATTAGACGAAGAGAAACTTGAAAATTCAAAGTTAGAAACAAGCAAGCAGTACATGATAGAACATATTTTGTATCTGCTTGTAAATGGAACATCTTTAAAAGAGATTCAGTCTAATTTTGCAGCATTGTTGGAACTAGACTTTTTACAAGACTATAAGAAGATGATGCTGATTGAAACAGATAGTGATTTCTTTGGAAAGAAAGGAACTGATTTTGTAGATACTTTATTGAATGAAGTATCTGCAAAGTTCCAATACCTTAACTTAAATCTTCAGCAGAGTCTGCTTATTTTCACAGAAGAAGTAAATTCTTTATATGATATTGCATATCACATTCATGATGTAATGAAAGTAAAATATCAGGAAACGGGATATATTGCAATTGGAAGTGAGATTCAACAGGCAGATGAATTGTATGAGAAACTAGAAGAGTTAGAAGGCTTAATGGAGAATAAGTTCTATGTAACGAATACATATGTATTTGGGACACAGGAAGAGTCAGATGCATCTATGATGTTTCCTTCACAGGATGATTCTTTAATGAAGCAGATGCATCAGGATATCAAGATGAAGGATATAAGCAGTTTGGAAGAGCACATTGAGCTTCTATGTGCAAAGTATCAGAACAATAAAGGTTTTTCACAAATATACATTAAGTTTATATTTTCGAATTTATTAAAGGATATTCACGATAATATCCCAAACAATACAGAAACACAGTTAAATAAAGAAATTGATGTATTATATCAATCAACAGATTTTGCAAGTGTAAAAGCTATTATATCAAGAAATGTGGAGTTGCTTAAGGGTGTATTTAAGCAGAATCCACAGATGTATCATCGAGAAATCGAATATATCAAACAGTATATATATGATAATTATGATAAGGAACTAGGGGTTGAGCAGTTAGCTGATAAGGTATCCCTAGCTCCTAGTTATTTAAGCCATATCTTTAAGAAAGAGACAGGACAAAATTTAAGTAAGTTTATTAAAGCTTATCGCATGGAGATGGCGAAAAAAATGCTGGAGGAGACACACGACAAAATTGTGACGATTAGTTATGCAGTTGGATATGTGAACGTATCATACTTCTGCCAAAGTTTCCGCGAGTATTTTGGAGTAAGTCCACAGAAATACAGGACGCAAGGAGAGTAGAATGAAACAATTTCTAAGAAGTAAATTAGGCAGGTTTCAGGATATTAAGTTTAGACGTAAGCTAATTATCACATACATCTTTGTAGGGGTAATCCCAATAATTGTGTTAGGTACTTTTTGCTACAGCAGAAGTCGTCATCAATTGATTGAGAGGGAGAAAAGTAATATAAAGGATTATATGCAACAGGCAGCAAGCACGCTGAATAACCAGATGCAGATATATGATAACTTATCGAAATACCTATCCTTCAACCCTAATATTTCACAAGTTGTAGGACATCCTTATAAAAGCTACTATGAGATGTATGAACCATTTACGCAGGAACTTGATCCCTTACTGCGCTCTATGAAATACATTCATAGTGACCTAAAACAAATTACAATTTATACAAGCAATGATGTAGTTGTACATGATACGACAATTGCACCAATGAGTAGTATAAAAGATACAGACTGGTATCCCAAAGTAATGGGAAGTAAGAAGATACTTTGGTTTGTAGAGCCAGAAGAGAGGCAAGCTTATTCTTGCCGCATGATACCAAAAACGGAGAAAAATGATTGTGATGGTATTTTATACATTAATGTTGATTATAATGCCCTTTTCGAAAGTTTTAAAAATATGAGCAGCTCAAATTATGGAGTGTTTATTGTGGATAACGAAGGAACCGTAATTTACGATTATCAGAGGTTTGACAAACAAAACCAAGATTTGAAGCTGACTTATAATGAATTACTAAATCAATCATTGACATCGTATACAGTAATGAAAACAAAAACGGCATATGATGATTGGGTGGTTTATGTTTATAAACCAAATAGATTACTACTTGAAGATGTGTCACAGATGATTTTCGCAATAGTAGTTGTGGTAGTTATTTGTATTGTTTTGTCTATATGTATGATTACACTAATTTCAAAGGTAATGGTAAGCGGTATGGAGGAATTAACTGCGAATATGGCTAAAGTAGAAGCAGGTCATATGGAGATCAATGTAACAAGTGATTCAAAAGATGAAGTGGGAGAATTGATACGCGGATTTGGTAAAATGATTGATGAAATCAATCGCTTAATAAAAGAGGTTTATGAGAGCAAAATCATACAGAAAGAGTATGAAATGAAAGCGCTACAAGCTCAAATAAATCCTCATTTCTTGTATAATTCCCTTTCGTTAATCAATTGGAAGGCACTAGAGGCAGAACAGTCTGATATTAGCAGGATTACATTAAGGCTATCATCATTTTATAGGACAGCTTTAAATAAAGGTAAGAATGTCCTGAAAATACGTGATGAGATTAATAATGTTCAAGCTTATATTGATATTCAGCTTATGATGCATGATTACGATTTTGATGTAGTAATAGATGTGGATGAAGATATATTAGAGTATGAAACGTTAAATTTAATCTTGCAGCCGTTAATTGAGAATGCAATAGATCATGGAGTTGATTTATTAGAAGATAGACGAGGTAAGATTACGGTTACTGGCAGACGTATAGAAGATCGTGTTTACCTAATAGTAGAAGATAATGGTGTAGGAATGGAGCAGGAAAAGGCTGACACTATCTTAACCCAGGCTTCTAAAGGATATGGAGTCCGAAATGTAAATGAAAGGATACAGTTATATTACGGAAAAGAGTACTCTTTGAAGGTTATAAGTGAAGTAGGAGTTGGTACAAAAATGACAATTTGTATCCCTGTAATTTTATAAAACAAAAATATGATATGTTTCTTAAATTTTTAATATTTAACCTTTGGATGTTAGAATTTATACTATATGTATAAGGTAAAGCAATGAAATAAATAAATGTTTCGGAGGTAAAAGGTATGAAATTAAGAAAATTAATTGCAGGTTGTTTAACATTATCCCTAATGAGTTTTACATTAGTTGGATGCGGCAGTAACAATAATTCTTCTAACGCAGGTTCAGACAAAGTTGAACCAACAAAAGAAGCAGATTCACAGGATGTGCAAAAGGTTGACTTGACAGTTTGGGGACCTCAAGAAGATCAGGCTGCAATCGGGGATTACAGTGATGGTATTTTAAAAGCAATGTGTGAAAAATTCAATGAAGAACATCCAGAATGGGACATCAATTTTACATACGGTGTATGTTCTGAAGGTGATGCAAAAGACAACGTAACAAAAGACGTGGCAGCAGCCGCCGATGTTTACATGTTTGCTAATGACCAGATTCCAATCTTAGTTCAAGCAGGTGCTTTAGCACAACTTGGTGGAAAAACTGTAGAAAATATTGAAGCTAACAACGACGAATCCATTATTAACTCAGTAAAATATGAAGATGGTTATTATGGAGTCCCTTATACATCTAATACATGGTTCATGTATTATGATAAGAGCAAATTTACTGAAGACGAGGTTAAATCGTTAGACACAATGATGGCAAAAGATTTAGGAAAGGGTACAACAAACTTTGCATTCCCACTAGATAACAGCTGGTATATTTCATCCTTCTATTACGCAGCAGGTGGTACATTATTCGGAGATGGTACAGATGCTTCAAAAGGATGTACATTCGATGATGATAACTGCAAAGCTATGACTGAGTATTTAGCAGATTTAGCTAAAAACCCTAAGTTCTCTTGCGAAAAAGAAGGTAGCAGTATTGGAAAATTCAAAGAAGGTACTTTAGGAGCTTATTGTTCAGGTTCTTGGGATGCTGAGCCAATTAGAGAAGCTTTAGGTGAAAACTTCGCTTGTACAAGTATTCCAACAGTAACAGTGAATGGTAAAGAAGGTCAAATGAAATCTTTCGTAGGTTCTAAAGCAATCGGTGTTAACCCTAACTGCAAAAATCCAGAAGTTGCGGTAGCTTTAGCAGATTACTTAGGTGGTCAGGAATGCCAGGAAATCCGTTTCGATACAAGACAAATCATCCCAACAAACATTACAGTATCTCAGAGTGAAGCAGTTCTTTCTAATGAAGTAGCTCAGGCACAGACAGGAGAAATAGCTAATGCATCTGTAGTACAGCCTTTATTACAGGAAATGAACAGTTACTGGACACCTGCAGAAACAATGGGTAAAGAACTTGTTCAAGGTGATGTAACAAAAGAAAATGCTGCGAAAAAGACAGAAGCTATGACAAAAGGTATTTTACAAAGCAAATAATTAAAATTAAATAAAAGACTGGGGGGGATACCCTCCTTTCTTTTTCTAAATAACTTTGTGGGAAGTGTAAATCCCACACCCTAAAAAATTAGTAGTGAGGAGGAATAATGCCTTGAAGGGAAATAAAAAAAAGAAAAAGATTATAGCAAGTGAAGAAGTTACGTTAAAGAAGGCATTACTGAATGGAAATACAGCTACACGTTCTTCCTGTCTGATTATGGGAATGGGAAACTTCCTTCAAAACCAATTTGTTAAAGGTTTAATATTCCTATTGATGGAAGTCAGCTTCATCCTATTTATGATTGAACGAGGCGGTAAGTACCTTGTAGATCTTGTAACGTTAGGTACTAAGACAACAGGAAAAGAGTTTGATGAGGTAAAACAACTCTATGTTTATACGCAGGGTGACAACTCAATGCTCTGTCTACTCTATGGTATCTTTACTATATTTGTAATACTCCTGTTTGTATATGCATGGGTGTCAGCTGTGAAATCTGCATATACATGCCAAGTAAAAATTGAAAAAGGTAAGAAACCAAATTCAATGCGTGAGGATATTGCTTCATTATTTGATGGTCAAATTCATAAACTTCTTCTGTTTATGCCGTTGGTTTGTGTCTTTGCATTTACAATCTTGCCATTAGTATTCATGATTTGTATGGCATTCACAAACTATGATAGAGACCACCAGCCACCAGGTCAGTTGTTTGATTGGGTTGGATTAGTAAACTTTAAAGAAATGTTTAGTACAGGAAATGGTTTTGGTTATGCGTTCTGGCATATACTCGGATGGACACTTATCTGGGCAGTTGCTGCAACAGTACTTAACTACATTTTAGGTATGATTCTTGCAATGATTATCAATCGTAAGGATACTAAATGCAAAAAGTTCTGGCGTTCCATTTTCATGTTGTCCATAGCCATTCCTCAGTTCGTATCATTATTAGTAATGAGGTCAATGCTTCAGCCTGATGGACCAGTTAACGTATTGCTGAAACAACTAGGATTGATTACAAATAGTCTTCCATTCTGGACCAACGTAACATGGGCTCGTGTAACTGTTATCATTGTAAACTTATGGATTGGTATTCCATTCACAATGATTCAGACAACAGGTATCCTTCAGAACATACCAGCAGAATTATACGAATCAGCGAAGGTAGATGGAGCGAATGCGGTTATCACATTCTTTAAAATCACATTACCTTACATGTTATTCGTTACAACACCATACTTAATTACTTCCTTTATAGGAAATATTAATAACTTTAATGTTATTTACCTATTAACAGCAGGTAAGCCAGCAACATTAGCATACAATAATGGTACAGCAGGTAAGACAGACTTGCTGGTAACGTGGCTATACAACTTGACAATTAACTTTAAAGATTATAATTATGGAGCAGTTATTGGTATTATGGTATTTGTACTGTCAGCAGTGTTTGCATTAACAACGTATCGAAACACTGGATCCTATAAAAAAGAGGAGGAATTTCAATAATGAAAAGCAAAAAAAGAGCGGTCAACATTGCTGTTCATGTTTTATTAGCAGTATTAGCAATAATATGGATTATTCCAATTCTTTGGGTACTTATGACTTCCCTACGTTTGGAGCCAGGGTCATACTGTAAGACGTTTTTCCCAAGAAACCTTACGCTTAACAACTATAAAACATTGTTTACGAATACTGCGGTATTCAATTTTCCAAGATGGTTTGGCAATACATTTATTGTAGCAGTGTTTACATGTATTTTATCAACATTTTATCTTGTATCCATTGCATTCTGTATGTCAAGACTACGTTTTAAAGCACGTAAGACATACTTAAATGTAGCTTTGATTCTTGGAATGTTCCCAGGATTCATGTCTATGATTGCTTTATACTATATTTTTAAAGGTATTGGTTTAATTAATGGACCATTGAAATTGTTAGCATTAGTATTAGTTTATTCAGGTGGTTCAGGAATCTTACAATTTTATGTTGCAAAAGGGTTCTTCGATACTATTCCAAAATCAATTGATGAAGCAGCTTACGTAGATGGAGCAACAAAATGGCACTGCTTTAGAAAAATTATTTTACCATTATCTAGTCCAATCGTAGTATATACAGTATTTACATCTTTCATGGCACCATGGATAGACTTTATTCTTGCAAAAGTTATTATTGGTACAGACGCTAAATATTATACAGTAGCTATTGGATTATGGAATATGTTAGAGAAAGAAAATGTACAGAAATGGTACACAGTCTTTGCAGCAGGCGCAATTTGTGTATCAATTCCACTAGCAATCCTATTTATTGTATCACAGAGATATTATCAAGAAGGATTATCTGGTGCCGTTAAAGGTTAAAAATAGTAGAAAGTATTTGAAAGCCTCGCAGTTCTGTACTATAATATATGTATTATAGTAGTAACGGATTAATGGAGGTGCAATGATGCGAAAATGGATGATTATGTTTATTATGGGAATCGGACTAGTTTCATTCATTGGATGCAATATTTGCACCTCCTCTTTTAATGCTAATTTTGAAGAAGAACAAAGGGAAGCGGAGACAACCCCTTTTGGAAGATACCCGGAAGAAGTAGTTTATACATTAGGGAAGATGACTGGAACAAACAATTCAAATATGCCAAAAGGAGATACATACGAGGATAATGCTTATACAAGGTATCTAAAAGAAAAACTGAATATTCAAAATAAAGATGTATTTGAGGAAGATACAGATTACGATAATATGGTGTCCATGGCTATAACAGCAGAAGATTTGCCTGATGTTATGGTAGTAAGTGATACTGAGCAGCTTCAGATGTTAGTTGAAAAGGACTTAATTGAAGATTTAACAGAGGTCTATGAGAATTGTGCAAGTGATACGATTAAGGATATTTATGCAAGTTATGGTGAGGAGATTTTTGAAAACGTTACCATAAACGGAAAGTTAATGGCAGTTCCAGAGACAAATATCGAGAATGGCCCAAGCCTTGTTTGGCTTCGGAAAGACTGGATGGACAAACTGCATTTGGCAGCACCAAAAACACTGGATGATGTTGAAGAGATTATTAAACAGTTTATCGAAAAGGATCCAGGCAACAACGGTAAAGGAAATACAATTGGACTTTTATGTGATGCTAATATTATTGGGGAAGCTGGATATAGCTATGAGTATCAAACAGATATTATATTTTCAAGTTACGGTTCCTTTCCAAAACAGTTTGTATATAGTAAAGATGGGGAATTGGTTTATGGTTCAATTCAGCCTGAAGCAAAAGAAGCCTTGAAAAGACTAAATAGAATGTACAAGGATGGAATATTGGATTCACAATTCTTATTACGCTCAACCGGAAATATTATTGATCTAATTACAAGTGGGAAAAGTGGGTCTTTTTTTGGCCCTTGGTGGGCACCCAACAATCCGCTAATTGATGCAAAGAAAGTAAATGGTGATGCGGACTGGGAACCTTACTTAATACAGACGGATGCAGATGGTAGTACATGCTATGCTTCACAAAACCCAAGTTACAAATATGTTGTAGTGCGTAAGGGGTATGAGCATCCTGAGATAGTAATGAAAATAATTAGCGTTCTGTTTGACTATGCTAGATTCCAGGACACTGATGCAAAAGAAATGGCTATGTATTACAAACTGAATGTAGATCCAACAGCAAGACCTTTGGCTATTAATGTAGATTATTCAAATGCGCTTATGCGATGCTATAAAAATCTAACTAATGCGTTAATTGGAAAAGAAAAAAGTTCAAATCTTGAGCAGATTGAACAGTCCTATTATGATGCGTGTAAAGACTATGTTAATAAGAAAGAGAATGCAACATGTGAAGAATGGGCAGCATATACTTCACGTATTAAGGCGTGTGGAGTAATAGAAAATGGGAAAACAAAACAAGTAAAGTCACTATTTTTTGGTGAAACAGAAACAATGAAGGAAAAATGGTTGAGCTTAGGCAAGTTAGAAGAACAGACTTATTTGCGAATAATTACTGGTGAGGCACCAATTAAAGAGTTTGATGCTTTTGTTGCCAAATGGAAACAATCTGGTGGAGATACTATTTTACGAGAAGTAAAAGAAAGTATTGAAAATACAAAATAATTTTGAAAAAGATATGTTGACATATGAGTTAGTGTCTGCTATACTAGTCCAAGTCAGCAGCGAGTTGTTTGAAATGTCTAAACAATTTAGTGATATGGCAAACAAATTTTATTTTTTCTTATTCAGTACTTTGGAAAAGAAACTGTAAGAAAAAGAAAACAGTTTGAAAAAACTTGTTGACAGACATCGAAAGGTGTGATAAGATATAAAACGTCGCTGAG
>DBKX01000078.1:8285-17067 GCA_002297865.1 Lachnoclostridium sp. UBA739 | reverse complement strand
CAGCAGATGAAATATCAGTTGGAGATATACTAAGAGCACTGGAAGGAGATTTACACCCTGTAGATTGTGCAGAAGTATATGGTGGAGATAGTGTCTGCCAAGGAGCAGACGTATGTGTTTCCAAGTTTGTTTGGAAGCGTATTAGTGACAGTATCAGTCAAGCAGTTGATACCCTTATGCTGTCTGACTTGGCAGAAGAAGGAAAAGCTTTGCTTTCTAATCAATCAGAAGAAAGCAAGAAAGATAAACCTTATTGTCATTAAATTGGAACATGTTAGAAGATTTGTGATAAATTGTAATATAGAACTATATTTCTAAGAGAAGAGAGGTTATCCATATGGGAAAAATGATATATTTAGACAATGCAGCAACAACCCCAACAAAACCCGAGGTAGTAGAAGCAATGCTTCCTTATTTTACTGAAAATTTTGGTAACCCATCAAGCGTATATGAATTTGCTGCTAAGAATAAAGCAGTTGTAACTCATGCAAGAGAGACAATCGCAGAAGCACTTGGAACAAATGCAGCAGATATTTATTTTACAGCAGGTGGTTCTGAAGCAGATAACTGGGCAATTAAAGCTACAGCAGAAGCTTATAAACAAAAAGGAAATCACATCATTACAAGCAAGATTGAACATCATGCAGTACTTCATACTTGCGAGTATCTTGAAAAACACGGTTTTGAAGTAACCTACTTAGATGTTGATGAAAATGGATGCGTAAAGCTAGATGAATTAAAGAAAGCAATTCGCCCGACTACTATTTTAATTACAATCATGTTTGCCAATAACGAGATTGGTACGATTCAGCCAATTGCTGAAATTGGTAAAATTGCAAAGGAACATGGAATTTTATTCCATACGGATGCAGTTCAGGCATTTGGACAATTAGCAATTCATGTTGACGAATTAAATATTGATATGTTAAGTGCCAGCGGACATAAATTAAACGGTCCAAAAGGAATCGGATTTTTATATATCAGAAAAGGACTAAAATTACGTTCCTTCATCCACGGTGGTGCACAAGAACGACATAGACGAGCAGGAACAGAAAATGTTCCAGGCATTGTTGGTTTTGGAAAAGCTGTTGAACTTGCAATGGCTTCCTTAGAAGAACGCCAGAAAAAGGAAATTGAAACAAGAGACTATTTAATCGACCGTATCCTGGCAGAAGTACCATATACAAGATTGAATGGAGACAGAAGAAACCGTCTTCCAAATAACGCAAACTTCAGCTTCCAGTTTATCGAAGGAGAATCCTTATTAATCATGCTTGATATGGAAGGTATCTGTGGTTCTTCAGGTTCTGCTTGTACATCCGGTTCATTAGATCCATCTCATGTACTGTTAGCAATTGGACTGCCACACGAAATCGCACATGGTTCTCTTCGTTTAACCTTAAGCGAAACAAACACCAAAGAAGAAATGGATTATGTAGTAGAAAAAGTAAAGGAAATTGTGAATAAATTACGCTCAATGTCTCCTTTGTATGAAGACTTCATCAAAAAAAACGAGCAATAGATAGATATTAGGAGGAATTACACATGTATTCAGAAAAAGTTATGGACCATTTCCAAAACCCAAGAAATGTAGGAGAAATCGAAAATGCTAGTGGCGTTGGTACTGTAGGTAACGCAAAATGTGGCGATATTATGAGAATGTATATAGATGTTGATGAAAACGGAATCATTACAGAATGTAAGTTTAAGACATTTGGTTGTGGTGCCGCGGTAGCAACAAGCAGTATGGCAACTGAACTTGTAAAAGGGAAGACAATTGAAGAAGCACTAAAGGTTACAAATAAAGCAGTTATGGAAGCACTTGACGGACTACCACCAGTTAAGGTACACTGTTCCTTGTTAGCAGAAGAAGCCATTCATGCAGCATTGTGGGATTATGCAGAAAAACACAATATTGTAATTGAAGGCTTAGAAAAACCAGTAAACGATATTAGTGAACACGAGGAAGAAGAGGAATATTAATGCAAAAAGTTGTAATTGGAATGTCTGGTGGCGTTGATTCTTCAGTTGCTGCATTTCTTTTAAAGGAGCAGGGATATGATGTAATGGGCGTTACCATGCAGATATGGCAAGATGAAGCGACGTATGTCCAAGAAGAAAATGGTGGGTGCTGTGGTCTATCCGCAGTAGATGATGCCAGACGAGTAGCGAATCAGTTAGAGATACCATATTACGTAATGAACTTTAAAGATTCATTTAAAGATAATGTAATTGATTATTTTATCAAAGATTATCTGGATGGAAAAACTCCAAATCCTTGTATCGCCTGTAACCGCTATGTAAAATGGGAATCCTTACTCAAACGTTCTTTGGATATAGGAGCTGATTATATCGCAACAGGCCATTATGCAAGGATAGTTCAATTGGAAAATGGGCGCTACGCACTGAAAAAGTCTGCAACAGCAGCAAAGGACCAGACGTATGCGTTATACAACTTGACTCAGCACCAGCTGGCTCATACTTTAATGCCAGTTGGTGAATATACCAAGGAGCAGATTCGAGAGATTGCCAAAGGGATTAACCTTAGAATTGCCAATAAGCCAGACAGTCAAGAAATTTGCTTTATCCCAGATAACAATTATGCTGGGTTTATTGAAGAAACTACTGGGAAAACTCCAGAACCAGGCAATTTCGTTGATATGGATGGAAATGTGATTGGGAAACATAAAGGCATTATTCATTATACGGTAGGTCAACGAAAAGGTTTGAATCTATCACTTGGTAAGCCAGCATTTGTCGTAGAAATTCGTCCAGAAACTAACGAAGTCGTAATCGGGGATAATCAGGATGTCTTTTACGATACCTTATATGCAAAGCAGCTTAATTTTATGTCAATCGAAGATTTGGATGGGAAGATGAGAGTAACGGGAAAAATCCGCTATAGTCATCAAGGAGAACCTTGTACCATTGAGAAAGTGGACGAAGACATCGTAAAAGTTGTATTTGATGAACCAGTACGTGCAATTACACCAGGACAGGCAGTGGTGTTCTATGATGATGACATCGTAGTTGGTGGTGGTACGATTATAGGAAGAAATCTAAAATAAGTAAGATATTTTCAGTAATTATTCATATTTTAAATTAGTAATATTGCACAAATTACTATGTTTATATTTTGGATGCGTTGTATAAAAAGCATAAAGATACAAAATAAATAACATAATTTGCAATTTGATTGAAAAAATAGAGCATAAGTCCTATACTAAGCGTATAAGATTTAGCTCTATTTTTTGGTATATCTTTCTTACAAAGGGGAGATTTGTATGGTGAATGTAAAAGCAATAAACTACACAGGGTTTAATTATCAAAGTATTGGAGAAGAAGAAACAAAGGAAAATTTGTATCTCATGCAAAGAAAGACGGCTTGCAACGCAGTAATTATAGTGTTAGGAGCTATACAGGAAGAAGCAGATAGTGTAACGGTAAATTATAAGCACCCAGTTATGCCAAAAGATACAGATCTAATTGATTTTATCAAATATGCAAAACAGTTAGGACTTCAAGTTTTCTTAAAGCCAGTAATTGATTGCGAAGATGGCTCCTGTCGATCAGAAATTGACTTTATGAAAGATGGAGCGTTTCAAGAGGAATCTTGGGAGCAATGGTTCCAAGGTTATTCGGAATTTATTTTGCATTATGCTAGAATTGCCGAGCAAACAAATTGTGAAATGCTTTTTATTGGTTGTCGTTTATTAAGATTAGTTGGTCAGGCAAATTCCTGGAGGAGTTTAATTGAACAAGTTCGTTCAAGTTATCAAGGAAGAATTACATATGAAGCGAATGCGTATTTTGAAAAGGAAGTCTCATTTTGGGACAGTTTAGATGTTGTTGCAACAAGTGGTAATTATTCTAAACACCAGTTTGCAAAAGGCTTAAAAGAAACAGTAGAACTTGCGGAAAAATATAAAAAAGAGCTTTTTCTTACAGAATGTGGCTGCATGTCAATGAAAGGGGCATCCATAAGACCAGATATATGGGATGTTGAGGGAATGCTTTCTTTGCAGGAACAGGTTGATTTTCTTCAAGTTGTATTCGAAAATTGCAGCAGACATAACGGTGTAAGGGGAATTGGCATCTGGTGCTGGAATAATCGAAGACAGTCTGCAAAATCAGCGTTACAAGATAAAAGATATTATATTTATGGAAAACCTGCTTGTGAATATATTCGTCAAGTGTGGAAAGAAGAAGATTATAAATCAGCAATGTAAATAAAAAATAATGAGGTGGCTGGGGTGTTTCTAATAAAAATACTCCGGCTTTCTCGGTGTTTGTTTATAGGGGTTGTTTGGTTTGATAAGGAAGAATAAAGAAGCTGCTGAACCTGATGCTGTGTAAGATGCACACCACACATCTTGAGCACGGGATTCGTAAAGCCATTGGTTGGGTCACCGTATTTGGAAATAGAATACTTCGTAGCTTTGGTGGATGTCAGCCCCAGTTCATTATAGCCCAGATTCATAAAACTATCATTGTAACTGCTAAAATTTTTCGCAATTTCTAAATGAATTCCCTCTGCCATAATACAGAAAACTACATATAATTGATAGATTGTGTGTGAGAATATGCGGTATAGGAGAAGTTCTTAGGTTCAGTTTCTAGAAAAAGAACCTAAAATATGCTAAAATACCTATATCAACAAATGAAAGGAGGATAGTCATTATTGTTACATAGGGGAAACATAAAAATTTAGGAGGAAGGAAACATGAAAAGGGATAGAAAGATTTCTAAGAGGCTCAGTAGTATACTTTTAGCATTTGCCATGATTCTATCATCACTTATGGTAACTTGCCCATCCATCCAGGCAAAGGCAGTCGGCATAAGCAATTTAGGCTCTTATCTGACAATTAACACAGGAAGCGGTCTTGTTTATACCATTAATAAAACGAACGGTGACATGACATCCTGTAAAATGAACGGTATCGAACTATGTGGTTCCAAGCCGTCTCACATCAATTCGGGCTTAGGTTCCGCTGACGTTACATACAATACTTCGCCATCTGGAGCAACAGTTGTCATAACTGTAACATCTGGAACGCTAACACATTACTATGTGTCACGTTACGGCGAAAATATCATTTATATGGCAACCCATATTACGGAAGAGCCAGCAATGGGATGTCTTCGTTATATCTTCCGTGGAAATGGAAATGTCTTAACTAGAGTGCCTGCAGAATCTCGTACAAAAGGTGGTAACGGACTGGAAGGAGGACCAGATGTATTTTCATACTCCAACGGAACAACCACTTCCAAATACTATGGAAATGAACAGGCAAAAGATTTAACAATCAAAGGTGCAACGGGGAATGGGGTTGGAGTATTTATGGCATATGGCAGTCGTGAAACATGCATCGGCGGACCATTTTACCGCGATATTCAGTTCCAGTCAGGTGGAGATACAGAAATCTATAACGTTATGAACCATGCAATTGGCGCTACTGAGAATTACCGTATGGGATTGTATGGACCTTATGCCTATGTATTTACCACAGGTAATACACCAGCGATGCCAGATTATAGCTGGATGAGTTCTTTGAATCTAAAGGGATGGGTGTCAAGTCGTGGTGGAGTTGCCATCGTTGGAATAAATGAAATGGATAGTAATTACACCTATACCTATGGATTTTCCAATGAGAATGCACAGTATTGGGCAACTGCTGCTTCCAATGGTTTTGCAAAATGTTTAAATATGAAACCAGGAACCTATACCATGACCATCTACAAGGGAGAATTAGCGGTTCAAACTTCAACTGTTACAGTGAAAGCCAATGAAACAACTATGCTTCACACTCAGACAATCACCAATGACCCAAGCAATGCATCTGTAATTTGGAGAATCGGTAACTGGGATGGAACTCCACTGGAATTTTTGAATGGAAAAAATATTTCGTTAATGCATCCATCAGATGTTAGAAATGCAAGCTGGGGACCAGTGACCTATCGAACTGGTTCAAACTGGGCAGGTCAATTCCCAGCAGCACAGTTCCGTGGAGCCAATACTCCAACGACAATTCAATTTAATCTGTCAGGTGTGCAGGCATCAACAGACCATAGAATCAACATTGGAATTACCACTGCTTATAACAATGGACGTCCATGTGTTACGGTAAATGGTCATAAATTAGCCCTGCAGGGTGCGTCTAATCAACCAAAATCTCGTAGTTTAACGGTTGGAACATACCGTGGTAACAATACGACGTTTTCATGGACAATTCCAGCATCTTATCTCAATGCAGGTAATAATACCATATCTATTGAGCCAATCAGTGGAAATGCGGATATGAGTAAATTTTTAAGTGCTTCGTTTGCGTACGATTGTGTGGAGTTGTTGAATTAGGGGAGGTAACTGATAAAAGGCAGTGAGCATCTTGTTTTAAGAAAGCCCACTGTCTTTCAATATATCCTACAACTGAACAAACTTCCCTTTCCGTTTTTCAAAAACAGTATAATACCTAAACCCAATCCCCTTAAGCAATGCGCAAACCTTATCAAAATCATATGCCATATGCACCGGCTGGTGCCCATCAGAACCTACAGTAATAATTTCACCCCCAAGTTCCTTGTAACGCTTTAATATCTCAGGTCTTGGATTCGGTGCGCCAAGTCCATATTTATATCCTGAAGTATTCGCTTCAATTCCCTTGCCCATTTCTATAACAGTCTTTAAAATTTCATCAATAATGTCCCAATAATCACTTGGCTTAAAGAATGTACCCTTAGAAGGCGCATAGCGAATAATATAATCAAGATGGCCACAAGTATCAAAGTTCTGAAATTCTTTAATATTCTTTAAGATCTGCTCAAAGTAAGCACGAATTCCTTCCTCTTCCGAACGGTCAATCCAAAATTCAGGGTAATATGGGTCCATATCATACAGTACATGACAGGAGTTAATGACAAAATCAAAATCATAGGAAGAAACGAGTTCCTCATACCGTTTTCCAAGTCCCGTCTGCATGCCGCACTCAATTCCTTTTAAAATCTGAATCTGCGGATATTTTTCTTGTAATTCATCTATCTTGTTCCAGTATTTATCTACATCAAATACAAAACGGTGTTCGTACTGTTTTGGAAAATCCAGATCCATGTGATCCGTAAAGCAAACTTGCTTTAGTCCAAGGGCAATCGCCTGTTTCACCATATCCTCCATAGGAGATTTGGAATCGCTTGAAAAATCAGTATGAACATGATAATCTGCTAAAATCATAGAACCCCTCCCTTTTGAAAATTAATCGCTAATCTGTGTTAAACCAGAGATATCTGGTCTGACCATTAAAGAATAATTGGTATAGTAAACAACGAATCCTGGCTTACTGCCATTTGGTTTCTTTACATTTTTCTTTTCTGTATAATCAATTTCCACTTTGTCCATTTCCTTACCCTTAGAATAGTAAGCAGCAAGCTGTCCAGCTTCTTCGTATACGCGGTCAGGAAGTTCTTCTCCGTTGGTTTTTACAACAACATGAGAACCCGCGATGCCCTTTGCATGAAACCACCAGTCATTCCCGGAAGCAAACTTAAAAGTAAGTTCATCATTCTGGAAATTATTTTTCCCTACATAAATGTGGAAACCATCGGATGATACATAATGAAGTGGCTTGTTTACTACTTTGGCAGCTTTCTGTTTTTTACCTTTGTTACCTGTATATTTTCGCTTCATGTAACCGTATTGGATTAATTCCTCTTTCAGTGAAACCAAATCGTCTTCCAGTAAGGCAATATCAAGAGCGTTGCTAATAGATTCCAAATGCTCGATTTCATCTTGTGTTTCTTTCATCTGTATGGTAACTGCTTCAAAAGTACGTTTTAATTTATTATACTTATCAAAATATTTCTTTGCATTTTCCATTGCAGATTTTGTTTCGTCCAAAGGAATCGTTACTTCCTTATCATCATAAAAATTGATACAGGTTAATGACTTATCCCCAGGTTTCGCCTCATAGCCATAAGTAGTCAAAAGTTCTCCATAAACCTTGAACTTATCACGCTTTTGGGTATCCTTTAATTGTTTTGCCTGCAAATCGTATTTTTTACGGTTTCGTTCCAATGCAGTGGATACGATTTTGCGAAGGTCAGTGGACTTTTGTCGAATTCTCGTAATCACATCTTTCATCTGATAATATTCCTTCAGCACTTGTGAGATAGAATCAAATTTTTTGTTTTCCTTCCCTTCGTAACAGGTCAGGTGTGTGGAGGAAAATTCAATCGGATTACCGTTATCGTATACGATGTTAGGGACAAATTTGCCAGCACTGATATCCTCTAAAAAGTAAGAAATGTTCTTATATAAATGGATTCCTTCATTTTCACTTAGAGAGGCAGTATCCTGCTCCCCATCTAGACTAGCACGGTGACAAAGTTCGTTAGCAATTAAAGGACTGAAACCAGTTAATGTTGTATAAATGGCTTTGTTCAGTTTTAAAGGTTTCGTAAGAACCTCATCCTGGAACATGGAAAGTGTCACAGTAAATGGATCTCGTTTGTGCTGTGTCTCAGGAATAAAATATTCACGTCCTGGCAGTACCTCGCGGACAGAACTTACCATTGCAGACACGTGTTTGATACTGTCAACTACACGCATGTTATCATCCACAAAAATGATATTACTGTGTTTTCCCATAAGCTCTACCATAAGATGTTTGATGCACACATCCCCAAGTTCATTCAGATGTTCAATGGTGATATCTACGATACGTTCCAGCCCAGGCTGTGTTACGCTGATAATTTTTGCACTGTTTAGATGTTTTCTTAAGAGCATGCTACG
>DBKX01000078.1:4889-8256 GCA_002297865.1 Lachnoclostridium sp. UBA739 | reverse complement strand
GATAGATGAGCGGAAGACTGGCACCAGCGGAAATAAGAAGTTTATATTGTTCTCGATTATTCTTTATGGTTAATAAAAGTTCATCTTTTTCAGGCTGTGCTATTTTATTGATACGTCCACCTGTTAGGCAGTCGTTTAATTCTTTTACTACATTTGCAATTACAATACCATCTAATGCCATGTTATCTCCTAACTTTCTTTCATAATTTTGCTTTCTATTATACATGAATCTTACAGGAAAGTGAAATTAATTTTGAGTTGTGATTTGTTTGAGTTAAATTTATAGGACTTTAGTCCGATATAATTTCTAAAGAATGCATTTTTATACCTTTTAAATATGCTGTGGGAAAGGGTGATGTTAGATGAAAAACATTCAGGTAAATATGAATCTTAGAACTGATGAACAGGGTTTATTGCGAGGTCCATTTGCAAGCACCAGTCAAAAGGCTAATGTGGAGAAAGAAGAAAAAGAGGAAAGAAAGTCCATTTTTGCAGGTGATACGAATTTTATGCTTCAAAATCAAATGGGGCAGAAGAAGGCAAAAGCCCAGAGAGATGCTTTGCGGAGAATCGTTGAGGTATTCGAATCAGATTTGAAGATAGATCAGACACTTAAGGACAGTGCATTACATAAAGAAGAATTAGTAGAACAAGTGAAACAGTATGATGCTGAGATTGATAAGCTTACACAGGCTCAGCAAGAGTTAAAAGAAGAGTATGGGATAACAGATGATAGCGAAGAAGAGCAGAACCTGAATTTGATCCGAAAGAGTTTAAGTGATCCATTCTCTGTAACAGAAGAAGATATGGAAAAATTAGAAAATATGGGACCGCTTACCGATTATCAGCGTGATTCTTTAGAATTAGATGCTGCAAAAGAAGTCTGGCAAAATCTTAAGGAGGATGCAATCGATGCTCACAAAGGAGAAAGTGGCAAAATTCAGGGCATTAATATGGAACGTCTGAAATCTGACCCGATGGTAGGAGCACAAAAAGAGGCACAGGCCATTAAGGATGCTGCGAGAGATTCTATCATTACAATGCTTCGGGAAGAAGCAAAGGAAAAAATTGATGAAAAATTCGGTACGGTTACTGAGACTCAGGGCAAGAAGGATGAGGAAGAAGAGATCGATGATGGGGACAAGAAGAAAAAGGCAGATGCTAAGATGCAAACTGAGGATTTAACTGCAGAACAAAAAGATATTTTAGAGAGATTGAAGAGATTTGTTAAGTCACAGGGAATTCTAAGAGAAGATATCTTGGGGCTTAAGATTGATGAATTGCTTTAATAGAAAAAGTAAAAATAGTGGGATAGCCCACTATTTTTATGTGAAGCCATTGCATACTTATGAAAAGTTGCTATAATAGACATAAATGTGCGTTTTACGTGAACATAATTTACGCAATAAGAAATCATAGTATATAACATGGAGGTTCGATGTTTAGAAAGTTTTATCCAGATAAGTGGGTGGATTCCACATATGAAATTGATTTTGAAAAAATGTATCAAAGCGGCGTTCGAGGAATTATATTCGACATTGATAATACATTGGTGCCGCATGGCTTTGACGCAGACAAGCGTTCAATGGAACTGATGGAAAGACTTAAAAAAATCGGTTTTCAGATTTGTCTCCTATCCAATAATAAGCAGGAGAGAGTGGAACGGTTTAATAAAGATGTGGATGTGCTTTATATCTTTGACGCCCACAAACCATCAAAAAAGAATTATCAGAAAGCGATGGAACTGATGAAAACGGACTTAAAGACAACTGTATTTATAGGAGATCAGTTATTTACGGATGTATACGGGGCAAAAAGAACAGGTTTACCAAATATTCTTGTGAAACCGATTAATCCAAAGGAAGAAATTCAGATCGTCTTAAAACGTTATTTAGAGAAAGTGGTATTGTACTTTTACAAAAGAAGCATAGGAGGGTAAGAACGTGAAAAAAAATATCGTTCTAATAGGTTTTATGGGCTGTGGCAAGACTACAGCTGGGAAGCAGCTGGCAACCGAACTTGGATATTCCTTTGCGGATACTGACCAAATGATTGAACACAATGCCCAAAAGACAATTAGCGAAATTTTTGCAGCTCACGGAGAAGAGTATTTTCGTAATTTAGAGACAGAAACCATCAAAGAAATGATGAAGTCAATGGAGCATACGGTAGTTTCCACTGGCGGAGGTTTGCCATTACGAGAAGTGAATGCAGATATTTTAAAAGAAAATGGATTTGTAGTGTATCTAAGAGTAAAAGGCAGTACCGTAGAGGAACGGCTAAAAGGAGATACGACAAGACCTCTGTTACAAGGAGACAGTGTTTCAGAAAAGATACAAAATCTGTTAGAATATCGAGATCCTATTTATGAATTTGGCGCACATATGGTGCTTGATGTAGACGAGAAGTCAGTAGACGAAATTGTAGAAGATATTTCACGTAACTTTAAGCTGCTGTGTGAAAGAAATAATGAAAAAAATAACAGAGATTAAGGGATGAAAATGTATGAATACAGATAATAAGATTTCTGAAATTATGAGACAATATGCTGTAGATGGATTGCTCATTTCAAATGGCTATAATATGAGATATTTAAGCGGCTTTTCAGGTGCAACGGGGTATTTGTTCCTAACAGAAGACAGGAAAGTCATATTAACGGACTTCCGTTATACCATACAGGCTGAGAATGAAAGCAGTGCGTATGAAGTATTTGAAATTGACGGTTCTTATGAAGAAGCAATTAACATGCTGATAAAAGAAGAAAATATAGAGACGTTAGGTTTCGAAAGTCAGGATATACTTTATGCAGACTATGAAAAACTAAGAGATAATTTAACGCTTAAGAGACTTGTTCCAATAAAAGATGAGGTAACACTTCTTCGTTCTGTGAAAGAACCTTGGGAACTAGAACGAATTGCACAGGCAGAAAAGATTGGCGACTATGCATTTGAGAAAATACTTGGTGACATCAAACCAGGTATGACAGAATTGGAAGTTGCTGCGTTAATCGAGTATTATCTGAAATCCAATGGAGCTGAAAATCTCAGTTTTGACACCATTGTTGCATCAGGCGTTAATTCGTCTATGCCACATGCTGTTCCAACCAATAAAAAGATTGAGCTTGGAGATTTTGTAACTATGGATTTTGGATGTGTATATCAAGGGTATTGTTCTGACATGACGAGAACGATTGTCGTTGGAAAAGCATCTATGGAACAGAAACAAATCTACCAGCTTGTGTTAGATGCGCAGATGGCAGCACTGGAATTCATAAAAGCAGGTTATCCTGGCTGTGAAATTGATAATGTAGCACGTAAGCTCATCTATGATGCCGGTTATGAAGGCTGTTTTGGCCATGGTTTAGGCC
>DBKX01000078.1:0-4842 GCA_002297865.1 Lachnoclostridium sp. UBA739 | reverse complement strand
ATAGTGTTGGATTGTTTATTCATGAGAATCCAAGACTTTCGCCAAAAGAGCAGAAAATCATACAGCCTAATATGGTAGTAACGGTAGAGCCAGGTATTTATGTCAAGGATTTTGGAGGAGTACGAATTGAAGACTTAGTTTGTGTTACAGAAGCTGGTGCAGTAAATTACACCAACTCACCAAAGAGCTTGATAGAATTATAGAAAAGGTTTGAAAGATGGTATCCCTCGTAAAAAAAGGTTGAAAAATCTGTTAGTTTATTATAAACTAGATTAAGAGTGCAAAACTGGAGTAAGATTTTGCATAGCATGAATCTTTACAAAGAGATGAATGAGTCAAATATAAGGAGGACTATTTAATATGGTATCAGCAGGCGATTTTAGAAACGGCCTTACTATTGAATATGATAACAACGTTTATCAGATTATTGAATTCCAACATGTAAAACCAGGTAAAGGTGCAGCGTTCGTTCGTACAAAATTAAAAAATATCAAAAATGGTGGAGTTGTAGAAAAAACTTTCCGTCCAACAGAAAAGTGCCCTACAGCTCATATTGAAAAGAAAGATATGCAGTATTTATACAGCGATGGCGATTTATACAACTTCATGGATGTTGAAACATTCGATCAGATCGCTTTAAATGCTGACGCAATCGGCGATTCTTTAAAATTCGTAAAAGAAAACGAAATGGTTAAAATCGTTTCTCACAATGGTGAAGTGTTCGCTATTGAACCACCTCTATTTGTAGAATTAGAGATTACAGATACAGAGCCAGGTTTCAAAGGTGATACAGCGACAGGTGCTACAAAGCCAGCCACAGTTGAAACAGGTGCTACAGTATTAGTTCCTTTATTCGTTGAAACAGGTGACGTTATCAGTATTGATACACGTTCAGGCGAATATCTTAAGAGAGTTTAAGCTACACAGTTTTAATGTAGGATTATATAGCGTAAACTTGAGAGTTCAACACTCGAAAGTTTGCGCTATTTTTGGTTTTAAATCTGATTGTATTTGAATAATGTTAACTATTTCATATAGTTTTCATTACCTTGACATTTATACTTTAAAAAGTTATACTGAAAAAGTATTTATAGCAAAAGACTGAGGAAAAATGAAGGTGGATGTTAGATGGTAAAACCGTTAAGCGAAGACGCTATCGCGAATAAATTTGTCATTACAGAAGAGGACAGTAATGGTGTATTAAAGAAAATAACATTTAAAAATGATAAAGATTTTAATTTCGCTTATGATGTAATTGATGAGTTAGCAAAAAAATGTCCGAACAAATTAGCAATGTTACATATTTCCAATAAGAAAGAAGAACGTAGATTTACATTTCAAGATATTTCGGAGTATTCATCCAAGACAGCCAATTATTTTAAGAGCTTAGGTATCCGTAAGGGCGATAAGGTTATGCTTGTATTAAAGCGTCATTATCAATATTGGATCTGCATGATGGCTTTACATAAGATAGGAGCAGTTGCGATTCCTGCTTCGAATCTGCTTGTAGAACAAGATTATGAATATCGTTTTCAGGCAGCAGAAGTTCGCTATATTATAGCAACGGACAGTGAACATGTACCAGATGCAATTGATACAGCGGACAAAGTAGTACATATGTTAAAAGAAAAAATTATCGTGGGTGAATCAAGAGAAGGTTGGCATAACTTCGACGAGGAGATGGAAGGGTTTTCTAATGTGTTTGAGAGACCGCTGACAGAAGAGGAAAGAACCCATGGTGATGATATTTCTGTTATGATGTTTACATCCGGGACGACAATTCATGCAAAATTGACAGCTCATAATTTCCGTTATCCTTTAGGACATTATGTGACGGCCAGGTACTGGCATCAAGTGGATCCGAATGGCCTTCATTTAACAGTGTCGGATACTGGATGGGCAAAAGCTATGTGGGGAAAACTGTATGGTCAATGGTTATGTGAGGCAGCTTTGTTTGTATATGATTTTGATTCCTTTAGTGCAAAAGAGATTTTGCAGATGGTTGAGAAATATCATATTACTACGTTTTGTGCACCGCCAACTATGTATCGTGTCATGATTCGTATGAATTTAAGTGAATTTGATTTATCCTCTATTCAACATGTTACAACGGCTGGAGAAGCACTCAATGCAGAAGTCTTTCATCAGTTTAAAAAAGCAACTGGCCATATGATCTATGAAGGGTATGGACAAACGGAAACAACGATGGTTCTTGGTACGATTTATGGAGATGAACCGAAGTCAGGTTCAATGGGAAAACCAAATCCTCTTTATGATGTAGCGGTTATGCGCAGGGATGGCAGCATGTGTGAGGTCGGAGAGCCAGGAGAAATTGTAATTCGAACAGCGGATGGTGCACCAAATGGTTTGTTTATTGGGTATTACAATGATGAACAAAAGACGAAGCAGCAATGGTATGACGGATATTATCATACAGGTGACCAGGCCAGGTGGGATGAGGATGGTTATCTTTGGTATGAAGGAAGAATTGATGATTTGATTAAAGCTTCTGGTTATCGTGTTGGACCATTTGAGATAGAAAGTGAATTGATGAAGCTTCCATTTGTGTTGGAATGTGCAGTCACTTCAGTTCCTGATAAGACAAGAGGTCAGGCAATTAAGGCGTCTATTGTTTTGACGAAAGGAGCTTTAGCAACGGAGAAATTGAAAAAAGAAGTTTTCTCTTATATTAATAAGAATCTAGCAAGCTACAAGCGACCAAGGTTAGTTGAATTTGTGAAAGATTTGCCAAAAACAACCAGTGGCAAGATTAAACGCGTTGAGATTCGTAATCATGACTGGACTATTGAATAAATAGAAAATTTTGACAAATAGCATAATAAATGGTATTATATTCCATATAACAACTTGAAAATCTGAGGTGGGTATATGTGGAGTAAAAGAAAATACATTGTAGGCTTATTTGTAGCAATTAATGAGGGTAATATAGTAGAATGTCATGGAACAATTTCGGAAAATTTAATAAAAGAGAAGAAAAAGAAATACATACATCCTTTCTGCACTCAAAATACGGGGACTATTGAATACGTAAATGAGGGTCAGTTAGAAAATGAAAGTAAATCAGTAGAAGAGGAAGTCGTATCAACAGAGCAGTCTATAGAAAATTCAGTTATCGAGATAAGATCTGCCTCTCAGCTTCTTGAGATTAGTAAGCAAATAAGTACTGGAGATCCATTTTACTGTAATGGAACTTATAAATTGATTCAGGATTTGGATCTTCAAAATAGAAAATGGCTCCCAATTGGTATAAGTGAGTTGATTCCTTTCGGTGGAACGTTTGATGGAAACGGACATTCCATAAAGAATTTATCCGTCAAAGGAAATAAAAAAGATTGTGTCGGTTTTTTTGGATATCTAAAAAAGGCGAATATTTGTAACTTGTCCATTGAGGGCAGGATGAAAGGTGGAAAATATGCAGGTGCAATTGCAGGAGTAAGCGAGAATAGTATCGTTACGTCCTGTTTTGCATCTGCTGAAATAAGTGGAAGTTACTGTGCAGGAGGTTTTATTGGAAAAAACACAGGTAAAATCCTGCATTGTTATTATTCTGGGGCAGTGAAACACAAATGATATCAAGTTTCTGAAAAAAAGCATTTCTTAATATGCTCTACTGGCATTTTCTCGCCAGTCCAAAGTTCGAAAGCTGCCGCACCCTGATACAAAAGCATGTATAAACCGTTAAAAGTCTTAGAACCACGTTCTTTTGCCAGTTTCATCAATTTGGTTTCACGAGGATTGTAAATTAAGTCGGAAACGATTAAATCTTTACGGAATACATCTAGGTTATGAATCAGGCATCCATCAGGCTTTGGATTCATTCCAACGCTGGTGCCGTTAGTCAAAATAGCACTGCTATGAATGCTTTCTGTTAACTGTTTTTCATCTGCTAAATCATAAAGTGAAATCTTACAGTTAGTCTCCACATTTAGATGATCAATTAATTCTTGTGCCTTATCATAATTGGCACCACGTCTATTAAACACATCGATTTCTTTCACACCATCCAGTGCGGCTTGTACTAATACAGATGAAGCGGCACCACCAGCTCCAAGTAAGGTCATTTTCTTACCAAGGATTGAATGACCAGCATCCTCTACCGCACGCATATATCCAATTCCATCTGTTGTATGTCCGGTTAAAACTCCATTGTCATTGACTACCGTATTAACAGAATGACTTAACTTAGCGGCAGGAGAAAGATGGTCCACATATTCACAAACTAAGTTTTTATGAGGCATAGTTAAGTTAAAACCTCTTGCATTCATTATTTTCAAACTCTCAACAGTTGTTTTTAACTGTTCTAAAGAAACATCAAATGCTAAATATACATAATCAAGTCCTAATGTTTGAAAGCTTTCGTTATGCATCTGGGGGGAGATGCTGTGTGCCACGGGGCTTCCAAGCAGACAAGTCAAAACGGTATGTCCAGTAATTTCTTTGTTCATGCAAATTCTCCATTCTAATTTATTTTCTATGTAAAAGTACGACTGTTCTTGTGTAAACAATCATATTATAGAAATGAAGCAAATTCAAGTTATATTATTTTATTTCATACATATATTTTAGAAAGGTAAAGAAGGGAGACGAGCATGGAAAAGAAAGATGAAATTCTTAAAGTGTTATCACTGAATTTAAGGAAAATCATGGACGAATGCAATATCGACTTTGAGTATCTGCAAGAAATCAGACTACGTGTGAATAAGCCTTTGATTGTTATATATAAAAACAAGGAATATTTCATTAACAGATATCATAAGTTTGATTCATCCAGAGAAGATGCTTATATTGTCAGTCAGAATGAACTCAGAGAAACCATGGAAT
>DBKX01000240.1:8780-9236 GCA_002297865.1 Lachnoclostridium sp. UBA739 | reverse complement strand
GAAGTAAAAATGGCATATGCTGGTGAATCTGGTGTGCATCGATTTGAGACTGAAGTATGACTTTCCCACATATCACAATTTAACAAGTCATATACTAGAGCCTCTTTTGGGATATCTGCTTCTTTTTCTGGCAATGCTGTCAAAATCAAAGAGGCATGACAGCTTTCCATAATAGAAGCGATTCTGTCCTTTGGATAATCTGGATCAACTGGCACATAACCTGCACCAAGTTTCATAATGGCATACATTGCAAGAATCATTTCAATAGAATGTTCTGCCATAAGAAGCACATACTGTTCTTTCGCTGGCTTTCTGCTCTTAATAATTTCTGCAAGATTTTCTGCGCAGGACAGCAATTCTTTGTAGGACATTCTCTGTCCTCCATATACAAGTGCTGTTTTGTCAGGACTTAACATTACCTGTTTCTTAAGTAAAGACAAAAGCGTTTCCTCAGAA
>DBKX01000240.1:0-8740 GCA_002297865.1 Lachnoclostridium sp. UBA739 | reverse complement strand
TCCCATAGTTTCTGCTTTAATAAAGCCTCTTGTTCTTCCTTTGTAAGAAGTTTAAGTTGTAAGACTTCTCTTTCTGGATTACGAATCATTTGTTCTATAGTCCAAAGATAGCGCTTCCCCAGTTTCTCTATTTCCACCTGCTGGTACATGGAAGCATCATACATAATCTTAATCTTCAAGACCTCGCCCAATGCTGTGTTTACAGATATAGGATAATTGGTTTCTTCTCTGGATTTCATAATTTCTGGCATATCTTCACTGGAAACACTTGGCTTACCCTGTTCAAAATTCTCAAACACAAAAATTGTCTGAAAAAGCTGATTTCCAAGTTCCTGTTCTTTAAGCACTTCTGAAAGCGGGCAGTAATCATAGGATGTACCCGCTACTGCCTGCTTCTGCATTTCCATAAGAAGAGTACTAATTTTTTCCCCTTTATCCACCTTCACACGAACAGGGATGGTGTTGACAAATAAACCTAGCATATGCTCTATCCCTGGCAGATTCGCATTTCTTCCAGAAACCACTTTTCCAAATACAGCATCTTCTGCGTGATTATAGTTCTGAAGTACAATCCCCCACGCCGTTTCTAAGATAGTGCTAACAGTTACATTGTTCTCACGCGCCTTGGTGACAAGTTCAGCCGATATGGTTTTACTTCCGCTTAAACAGAACTCTTCTGCACATTTTTGTTCTCTGCTCTGCTTCAAATAGGATTCAATTCCTGTTGGGACATCATATCCTGTTAGTAATTCCTTAAAATACGTTTTTGCCCTTCCAAGTTCCTGTCTTGAAAGCCACCTTATGTATTCTTCATAGGATGTTTCCCGTCCCTTTTCTTTCCTTATCTGCTGCCTAATTGATTCTATTTCTTCCCCTGCAAGCAATCTATGATAATATTCAAAAAACATTTGAAAAAGCATCCCTGTGCACCAGCCATCCATAATGATATGATGCATCGTCCAGCTAAGTACCTGCTCTCCTTCTGTTGTCACGAGCATAGACACGCGAATTAGCGTGTCTTTTTGCAAATCAAAACCTCGTGCTACATCTTGTTTCAGATACTGCTCTAACGTAACTTCTTTTTCCGCCAAATCCACATAGCGAAAGTATTTTTTACGCTCTTTTAAAATAATCTGCTTTGGTTTCTCTGTCTTTCCATAAAAAAACATCGTTCTCAGCACATCGTATCGCTCTAATAAAAGAGACAGACTGGCTTTGACAATCTCTCGTTTCAGAGGCTTCTTCATTCTCATAGCGATCTGAATTACATATTCGCTTGAATTCTCATCAAGCATTTTCGAATACAGCATTCCTTCCTGCATCGGTGTCAGGTCATAAATGGCCTGGATATTAGGATTTGCTATTTTTTTATTCCCAGTCATCATCATCCTCCTCTATATCCATTAATAAATCATTCAGGCTATCTAGTTCCTTTTCTCCAAAATGATCGGTTTCAAAATCTGACAGTGTTTGAACGGTTTCCTTCTCACAGCAATAGTCTGATATCTTTACTATGCTTTGTAAAAAGGTTTCCATAAGTTTTTCAACAAAGCTCTCTGGTATTGCCATTCTCTTCCACAAAATACTCACTTTTAGACTTTGTTCTGTAATGCTTAGACTAAAGTTGATTGAATTGATAAGCTCATTTTCTTCTGCGATAGTTCTGCCTGTTGAAAGTGTAGACATTCTGATATCGCCCTCTTGCCCATCCTGGTCGAAACTGCCCAAGTAATTGAAGCTCATTGCTGGTGTTACGAAAAGTATCGTTTCTTGGCTTTCATGAAGCAGAATGCCGTATCCCACGCCATGGTTTGGAATCTGATGAAGCATTTCTTTCGTTTCAATCAACATATCTTCCATGGTTTCTTGTTGTTCCAGAACGCAAGGGAAAATACTTGTAAACCAGCCAACAGTACGATCCGCCTTACATTCCTTATGAAGCGGTTCTCGTCCATGTCCTTCCAAGGAAACTGCCACTCTATTCTGTCCAGTCAATGTATGTACGGCATCCATTAGAGCACTTAACAACATATCATTCATTTCCAAATGGTAGGATTCTAATGATTTTTGTAAAGTTTTGGTCTGTTTTTTTGTAAGAGAACCATACATAGTATCAAAGTTCACTTTATCTGGAGCATTTTCTAACTCTGTCATTGGTATTTGTATATCCGCGGTTTTTGCCAGTTCACTGATTCTCTTCCAGTAGGGCAGTTCTTCTTTCAGTTCACTGGTCTTTGCATATTCCTTTATAAGCTGTACATATTTCTGATAGGAAACTGTTTTTCCTGGAAGTGTCCATTTCTTACCCTGTGTCCACGCAGTGTAACAATGGATAAAGTCCTCAAGAATTACTCGGAACGATACGCCATCCACAACCATATGATGAATTGAAATCAGCAGCTGTCCACCATCTTTTGTATGATATAAACCTGCTTTTAGTAAAGGCCCCTGTTCCAGAGAAAATGTTTCCTGTAACGCTGTATTGTTTTCTTCTATGAACCCTTTATAATCCTCCATGGAAACAATGTCGCAGGTCAGAAGCTCATAGAGCAAAGCATCATCTATGTCTCGAATAAAGCCCTTTCCATCTTGATAAACAGCCCGAAGCATATCATGATGAACCACAAGACTTTCTAATGCCTCCCTGACTCCTGCTTCTTGAAAACCAGCTTCACAGCTCAGCATAACTGCTTGCTGAAAATGGGAAGGCTTTGCAAACTTCCAGCTTAAAAATGCTTTCTGAACTGGATGTAGTGCTACTTCTCCTATCACTGGCTTATCCTCTTTCTGAGTCTCTTCTATACGAACTGCTAAACNNCCACAGTTCTCTGATTCATAACGTCCTTTACCGTTATGTCATATCCCTTTTCCCTTACTTTGGATACAATACGAATTGCCTTAATGGAATCACCACCTGCAAGGAAGAAATTCTCCTCTATTCCAGCCATTTCAAGTCCCAGCACCTGACAAAATGCCTCACTGACCGCTTTTTGTTCCATCGTTTCTGGTGGGATATAGTCTTTCGACTGGTCTCCTTTGATCATTGGCAAGGCTCGTTTATCCGTTTTTCCATTGGAGGTAACTGGAATTTTTGTAAGCTGCATCATACGAGCTGGTATCATATATTCAGGAAGACTTTCTGCTAATTTCAGTTTTACATCAAGTTCCGAAACTGCATAATCTGCAACGTAATAAGCCCAGACTGTCTTTTCATCGTCTTCCTCATGGATAATTACAGCAGCATCTTGTATGTACGGAATGCGCTGGAATACTCGTTCAATTTCTTCTGTCTCTACACGGAAACCACGAATTTTTACCTGTTCATCCATTCTTCCTAAGAAACGGATATTTCCTTCGTAATCCCAACATGCAAGATCCCCTGTGCGATAAAGAGTTCCCTCTCCAAATGGATTTTTTATAAATTTCTCTTCTGTAAGTTCAGGACGGTTTAAATACCCTTTTGCAACTCCTACTCCTCCAATTACCAGTTCACCTGGGACACCAATACCACACAGCTGATTTTTCTCCATGACATAACACGTTGTATTGGAAACAGGTTTTCCAATCGGAACAGGTCCCTTCTCCCATCCCCCTGGCAGATCATAATAATTGGAAAAGGTTGTAGCTTCAGTAGGTCCATAAATGTTACAAAACTTAACTGCCTTGTTTGCACGGTTTCCTAAGAATGCATTACAGTATTTTTCAGACATTGCTTCCCCACCAGTCATCAGATAACTTACGCTCTGGAATGCTCCTGAATCATATTCCATCATCTGATTAAACAACGCCGTTGTGATAAAGACAGTATTCACCTTCTGACTTCTTATCTGCTTCGTGAGTTCTTCCGGCTGGAGAAGCACATCCTTTTCTGCTAAACAGACCGTACCACCATTTAGCCATGCTCCCCACAACTCAAATGTACAAGCATCAAAAGCCAGTGATCCACCTTGTAAAATTCTGCTTTCTTCGTTCAAAGTTACATAGTTACAATTTTTCACTAGACGAATGACACTTCTTTGTTCAATCAGGGTTCCCTTTGGTTTACCAGTTGTACCTGATGTATAAATTACATAAGCAAGGCTGTTTGGCTGATTGTTTACTTCCTCCCATGTATTCTTCTTCTCGTTAAGAATCTCTGGCAAATAGACAACAGGAATCTGTTCTTTCTGGAAACTCCTGTTATTCTGACAGGTTAATACCGCTGCTGGCTTACAATCTTCTAGCATGTCCCAAATTCTTTCCTCTGGATAGTCTGGGTCAATTGGTACATAAGCACCTCCTGCCAGAATAACTCCAAGGTAAGCAATTACGGTTTCTTTCTTTTTATCCATCATGACAGCCACCAGACTGTCTCTTCCAACTTGGTACTTTTTTAGTACGGCAGCAACATTTCCTGCCATCTCAAACAGTTCCTTATACGTAATCTGTTCCTCCAAAGTGATTAATGCTGTATGTTGAGGATAGCTAGACACCGTTTCTAAAAAGAGCTGTGCCATTGTTTTATCCTCTGGATAAATTGCCTTCGTATCATTAAATTTCTTAAGTATCTGTGTTTTCTCATAAGAATCCATAAGTTCTAACTGCTCTAACATGCACGTTGGTTTCTCTATTGCATTTTTCATGAGACTCTTAAGATGCAAGAGCATTCCTTTGATTGTCTCTCTGCGGTATAACTCACTGCAGTATTCTAAAACAACCCTAAACTGATTGTTTTCTTCCTTTATAATAGTAAATGTCATGTCAAACTTTGACAGAACCGTTTTTTCTTCTGCAGGTGTAACCTTTAAACCATCCAGTGTAAGTGCATGAATCTCATTATTCTGCATGGTAAACATCACATCAAACAAAGGATTTCTTGCCATGTCACGTACCACATTCAGTTCTTCTGCCAAATCCTCAAACGGATATTCCTGATTCTCATAGCCATCCAAACAGATTTGTTTCATTTCCTGTACAAACTCTTGAAAGTTCTTATATGCCTCTGGCTTTCCACGCATCACTAAGGTATTCACAAACATGCCCATCATCTGCTCTGCATCTTTATGAGTACGTCCACTTACAGGGGTTCCAACTAGAATGTCTGACTGTCTGCTGTATTTTGCAAGAAGTACCATAACGGCTGATAAGAATACCATATACTCTGTGACTTCTTCCTCTCCTGTAAATGCCTCAATTGCCAAGGAAAGTTCCTTATCAAATACGATTGACTCCATAGCCCCCTGATAGCTCTGTTCTTTTCCCCTTGCATAATCAAGTGGCAGATTCAGAACTGGAATTTCATCTTGGAAGCAGGATTTCCAATAGTTTTTCTGATTGGATAAATCCCTCATCTGCATCCACTCACTATAATCTTTATATTGTTTTGTCACTTCTGGAACCGTTTTCTTTTCATACAATGCTTTCAGTTCATTTAAAAAGATTCCCATGCTGATTCCGTCACCTACAATATGGTGCATATCTAAGAAAAGAAAATATTGTTCTTCTTTCCTTTTCACCACCATACATCGAACCAGATTTCCCTGCTCTAAATCAAAGGGTTTTACAAACTCATCAAATAATTGCTGATACTCTGTTTGTCTATCTTCTATGTACGTATAATCTGTTTTCACCGTTTCTTCCACAATCTGATATCCGTCTTCTTTGTCCATTAAAAACCTTGTACGAAGGATTTCGTGACGGCTTACCACTTGCTTAAAAGCCTGTTCAAACTGCTGTGGACAAAATGTACCTTCTACTGTCATTCCCTGTGGCATATTATAAGCAGTTCCACCTTGCATTTTCCAGATAAGATAAGTTCGTTTCTGTGCTGAGGACATGAGATACCGATTTTTTTTCATGGCAGTTGGAATGGATTCAAAGGGATTACTGATTCTTCCTTCCAATAACTCTGCCAAGGCTTTCGGCGTTGTATGGTTAAAGATGTCTTTCAACGAAATACGAATACCAGTTTTCTCTTCTAGTAAATTCACAAACTTCATGCCAAGAATGGAGTGCCCGCCTGCTTCAAAGAAATCGGCTGTTCTTCCTAATCTCTTCTGGTTAAGAATTTCCTCATAGATGTGACAGATTAGCACTTCCATTTCATTTTCAGGTGCTTCGTACTCATCCTCTTCCTTGCAAATAATCTCTGGCAATGCTGCCTGATTTAGTTTTCCACTTTTCGTCATTGGAATTTCATCAATCTTAAGTATACCTGCCGGAATCATATAGTCTGGCAACTGCTCTTTTAACTTTTCTCTAAGCTCATCCATAGACAGGGACTGGCTGCTTACCACATAAGCCAAAATCTGATTATCTCCACCAGCATATTCTTTTGTAATAACTGCTGCATCCGTTATTCCCTCTATCCTTCTTAACACAGTTTCTATTTCTTGCAATTCGATTCGATACCCGCGTACCTTCACCTGCTGATCAATTCTTCCTAAATACTCGATATTCCCATCTGGAAGCCACCTTGCCAAATCTCCACTTCGGTACATCTTCCCTGTTCCAAACGGATTTTTCACAAATTTCTCTTCTGTCAGATCTGGTCTGTTTAAATATCCTTTTGCAAGACTTTCTCCTGCAATACACAGCTCTCCTTCCTGTAAAATACCACAAAGATGGTTCCCACTTACAATATATATCTGTGTATTATAGATCGGTTTTCCAATTGGAATCCGAACGGCTGGAAGCTGGTTCTTATCTGCCTCCCAGTGGGTTGCAAGTACCGTTGTCTCAGTTGGTCCATACGCATTGATATAACGGCTGTTTCCTGCTAAAAATGCCTTTTCCACCATAGTTTTATCTGCTGCAGCGCCACCTGTTGTCAGAATACGAAGCCCCGTATTCTTAAGCTGAGTAAAATACTGTGGCGGAAGCAGGGAAAGGGTTACCCCTTCTTCTTTTATATAGGTTTCAAAACGTTTTGTATCATTAATTATCTCTTTTTCAACCATACAAAGAGCGGCACCTGATTTTGTCAGCAAGGCAAGCGTAAATTCCCAGATAGACGCATCAAATACATGATTGGCAAACTGAAGCACTACATCTTCCTTTTTCACTTCATACAAGTCTCCCAGATAGGCAGCCATATTGCAGACTCCCTGATGAGACAAAAGCACACCTTTTGGTTTTCCTGTTGTTCCTGAAGTATAAATTATGTACGCCGTATCAGATGGTTTTACTTGACAACAAGGATTTTCCCCATCTAGTTCATGCAAAGAGGACTTATCTATCATGATTACATTTTCTGCATACTCCCNNGGTTCCTATCTGTTGTTACTACAGCCGCTGCCTGGCTGTCCTTTAGCATAAACTCGATTCGATTCTTAGGATAAGTACAGTCAATCGGTAAAAATGCCGCTCCTAATTTGACAACGGACAGCATAGCAATCACAAGTTCAAACTTTCGTTCACATAACAGTGCGACATAGTCTCCTTGCTGTACACCCTCGCATGCTAATTTCTTTGCGAATGCATTGGCCATCTGATTCAATTCTCTATACTTAAGTACCTCTCCATTCATCTTAAGTGCAATAGTATCTGGCGTGTTCCTTACTTGCTGTTCGAATAAACTGACCATCGTATCGTTTCTGTCATAAGAGAATTTCCTGCCCGCAAAATCAACGGTTAGTTTCTGATACTCAGAATCATCCATTCCTGAGATATCCTTTAGACTCATATCGGATTTGCTCACAATCTGCTTCATCATCTCCACATAACAATGAAGCATACAGGATATGGTTTCTTCCCGGAAGAGGGCTGTACAATAATTAATTCCAACTAACTGTTTTTGACCCTTTGACAAAATACTAAACGTTAAATCAAATTTTGCAATCTCTGGTCCTTCTTCTCTTCTTCCTGCAAACAATCCATTTATATCGCTCTCTTTCGTTTCCTCCTGTAGGGTAAACATGACATCAAATAAAGGATTTCTAGACAAATCCCTTGTCTTGCATACCGTCTGCACCAATTCTTCAAATGGATAAGCCTGTCTTTCAAATGCTTCTATGGAAATCTGTTTTACCTCTTCAAAGAAATGATTTACCATTTTGTTTTGCTCTGGTTTCAGCCTGATTGGCAGGGTATTTACAAACATGCCTATCATCTGTTCCACATCTGGATGGATTCTTCCTGCTGATACCGTACCGATTACAACGTCTTCCTGTCTTGTATATTTGCTTAACAGAATACTTAAGATACCGATAAAAAACATGTGCTTCGTAATTCCAGTTTTCTGAATATATCGTTCTATCTGGTTTTGCAAATGTTCATCCATCTCTATAAAGCAGGTCTTTCCAGCAAACTGTTGAACCGATGGTCGAATATAATCTAATGGCAGATTTAGAACTGGAACACCATCAGCAAATACTTCTTCCCAATAACTCTGCTGCTCTGACAGATCTTTTTTACTGATCCACTGACTGTAATCTTTATACTGAACCGATAATTCTTCTAACTCTTCCATTTCATAGAAAGCAGATAATTCTTTTATCAGAATGTCCATTGACATTCCATCTGCAATTATGTGATGAATATCCAGAATCAGTTCTGTAGAATCCGCACATTCATTTAATCGAACCCGCATTAAAGGTGCCTTGTCCAAATCAAACGGTACGATTAATTCTTCCGACTTTTTATTGGCTACCTGTAAAAAATCAATTACTGCCTCCTCATGAATTTTCTGAACTGGTACTCCTTGTACCATGAAAAAACTAGTACGAAGTGCCTCGTGCCGTCTAGTAAGCTTGTAAAGTGC
>DBKX01000063.1:2047-8724 GCA_002297865.1 Lachnoclostridium sp. UBA739 | reverse complement strand
GAGAAACCATGGAATACATAAGTAATTATTCCTTATATGCCTTTGAAGATGAAATAAGACAAGGATTTATTACTATACAGGGAGGACATAGAGTTGGAGTTGCTGGAAAGGCAATCACCGATGGTGACAGAGTAAAGAATTTAAAGCATATATCCTTTATTAATATTCGACTGTCCCATCAGATAAAGGGATGCGCGACTCCGATTCTGCCTTATATCTTAGAAGGAGGAAAAGTGTGTCATACCTTGATTATTTCTCCACCAGGAGGAGGCAAAACAACACTGCTTCGGGATACCATAAGACAATTATCCAATGGAACACTTAAAATGCGAGGATGTGCCATTGGAGTGGTGGACGAACGGTCAGAGATAGGTGCCTGTTATATGGGAGTTCCACAAAATGATCTTGGTATGCGTACCGATATTTTAGACTGCTGTCCGAAAGCAGTGGGAATGATGATGTTAATCCGCTCCATGTCGCCAGAAGTAATCGCAGTAGATGAAATTGGTTCCAAAGAAGACATGCAGGCTCTAGAATATGTGATTAACTGCGGATGTAAAATGATTGCAACTGTTCATGGAAGTTCTGTAGATGATATTTTGGCAAAACCACTGATTGGCAGACTGGTAAAGGAAAAAATTTTTGAGCGTTTTGTTATTCTCAATGCAAAAAAAAGAGTTGGATTTATAGAATCAATCTGTGACAGCAGGGGAACCGTTTTATTCCGAAGCTGACGCATAGATAGAAAGGAGGACGTGATGCTGTTAAAAATACTAGGAGCCATACTAACGATCTCCTCATGTTCTGCTTTAGGATTTTATTTTAGCAATGAACTAAATGTTCGGGTAAAACAGCTTAGAGAATTGAAAAAATATGTGACGATACTGAGAGGGGATATTCGCTATGGTGGAACACCACTCCCAGAAGCCATTGGAAATCTGGCAAGAAGAAGTCCAGGAGTTTATAAAAAGTTTCTAAGCGAAGTTTCGGAATTGCTTTTTGTAAGTGGAGGCGGGACATTTTCAGAGATATGGAGCAAATGCGTATGGAAAGATTTAAAAAACTCTAGTCTTACGGGGGCAGATAAAGAGAACTTGATACGATTTGGTGATACACTTGGGTATCTTGACCGTGAGATGCAGATAAGTACCATAGATTTATATCTTAACCAGCTACAGGAAGAGATTAACGAACAGGCCATTGTGGCTAAGGAGAGAACTAAACTCTATAACGTACTAGGAATTATGGCAGGAATCTTTATTACAATCGTAATGATTTAGTCAGTGAAAATGAGAGAATGAGAAAGAAAGGTTTGAACCATTTATGTCAATCACGATTATTTTTAAAATTGCAGCGGTTGGAATTTTAGTATCGGTACTTTGTCAGCTTCTAAAGCAGTATGGAAGGGACGAACAGGCATCACTTGCAGGTCTTGCGGGATTATTGCTTGTATTATGGTGGATTGTTCCATATATTGCACAGCTTTTTACTACAATAGAAAATTTATTTCAGATATAGTAGGTGATTAGATGATTAAAGTTGCACTGCTTGGACTGATTGCCGCAATGGTCGCAATTCAGTTTAAAGGGAGAAGGCCAGAATATAGCTTATACATAAGTGTAAGTTCCTGCTTGATAATATTTGCTTTGGGAGTAACAAAAATTAAAAGCATTATGGCTATTTTAGAGAAGATTGAAAGCTATATCTCAATAAGTCCTGCTTATATAGCGATCCTCTTAAAAATGATTGGGATTACCTACATTGCAGAATTTGCAACCTCTCTATGTAAAGATGCTGGCCATGATGCACTCTCAAATCAGATTTCTATTGTAGGTAAGTTAACGATTTTGTCTATGAGCATGCCAATCATTGTATCTCTATTGGATACTATAAGTGAATTTTTGGCTTAGCTTTATCAATAAGGAGAAATCATGAAAAGGAAAATACGAATACTTATCTATATTTGCTTTCTATTCTGCGTGCTGTTTGGACAAGTAAATATCATCAATGCAAAGAATAAAGAATTAGCAGAAGAAAAGGATATGGTTTTGGATTTCCAAGATAGTCTTGATTACAGTGATATTCAAAATGCCATTGATGATATAAATGTTGACAGTATGGATGGAACTAATTTTCAATTTAGGGAATATGTACAAAAATTTATCAGTGGCGAAAGACCAATGAGTCTAAAAACACTATTAGGAGATTTAGGAGATGCATTTTTGGGACAGCTTCGCAAGGAAAGAGGTTCTATTGTACAGTTAATCGGCATTGCTATTGTTGCGGCTATATTTACTAGTTTTACCAATGTGTTTAAGGAAAGCCATATTGCTGAGACAGGCTTTTATGTTACCTATCTTCTTTTATTTGCCTTGTTAACTACTACGTTTTATAAAATATCTGAGATAGCGAGTACAACCCTTGGCAACTTAAAGGATTTTATGATGGCATTACTTCCGACTTATGCCATGGGAATTGCATTTAGTACAGGCAGTAAAACATCCATGGTATTTTATGAAACAACACTAGGAGTCATTACAATTGTAGACTTTCTTTTGATACACATTATTCTTCCATTGATAAATGTCTACTTTGTCCTTTTGCTTGCTAATAATATCATGAAGCAGGATATGCTTTCGAAGATGTCCGAACTCCTAGAGAAAATCATTTCCTGGGCTCTTAGGACAGTATTAGCAGCAGTAATCGGTGTAAATGTTATACAAAGCCTCGTTGTTCCAGTCACAGATCAGGTCAAAAAGTCTATGCTCTTAAAAACTGCACAGGCAATACCAGGGGTTGGAAGCACCATGCGTGTGGCAACAGAAAGTATTTTACAAGCAAGCCTGCTGATTAAAAATGCAATTGGTGTAGCTGGTCTGATAGTGATAATTGCAATTTGTTTGGTGCCGATCATTAAACTTGCAATCTATCAGCTTATCTATTCTTTTGGAGCTGCAATCGTTCAGCCCATATCAGACAAACGTATCATTAATTGCATCAATGCCACAGCAAAAAGCGCGAAACTGCTTATGTCTATTGTGATGGTAGCAGCGGTTCTGTTCTTGTTTACAATCGTAATTGTGACATCTACTACGAATCTGGCTTAAAGGAGGTGGTGGAGTGGAAATACTAAAAGACCTGGTACGCAATATTTTAACTTATTATATTATCTTATCTGTTTTGATGGCCATGATAGGAAAGAGCAGTTATAAGAAATATATTGAAATGTTTAGTGGTCTAGTTATGATTATTATCATTCTAAACCCGCTTATTAAATTGTTCGGGG
Source organism: Lachnoclostridium sp. UBA739 (assembly GCA_002297865.1). The sequence continues at coordinate 5,438 of DBKX01000063.1, read as the reverse complement.
CGCAAGATGCCTTGGATATGAATTTACAGAAGAATCAGCTTTATGAAGTCACTCAGGCAGAATCAGATGATATTATGGTAGCAGAGTTAAAACAGCAAGATGCTGTGTTAAAGCAATACAAAGATACAATCGCGAAGCAGATTGATACTGTAATGAAAAACTATGATTTCAGTGCCACCGATGTAGAGGTGACCATAGATGATGATACAGATAGTGAGACATTTGGACAGGTTAAAACTATATCAGTCTTTTGTCAGAAGGGAACAGAGGAAGAATCGGAAGAAGCAAGCGCCATTGATGAAATTGCAATTCCAGAGATAAAGATTGGAACAAAGAAAAAAATTGAAAAGAAAGTCACAGACACGCTGGAGACGAAGGATGCTATGCTGGAAATTGCTAATATGTATGGTATCGAGGCTTCACAAATTCAGATTCAGGTAGAGGAGGATTCTCAAAATGAAAGATGATAAGGATTCGAAAAAGCCATTTTCCATCAAAGAAATTGGACTGCCAAAGATAATAACGTTAATTGCAGTAGGTGTATTTTTGTTAGTAGTATCTGTGCCGGGAGTATTCTCGTGGGACTCTGCATCTACAGTCAAAAAGAAGCAGGCGATAGGCAATCATACAGCTAGTGTGGTTTCTTCGGTAGACTCTGCCACTGTATTTACAGAGAACATGGAAAGGCGTTTGGAAAATACTCTTCGTAAAGTTAAGGGCATTGGAGATGTGCAGGTAATGATTACAGTGAAGTCTTCTAAGGAACAGGTGGCCCTTAAGGACACTGCCACTAAGCAGACAACCAATTCAGAAACAGATGCCCATGGAGGCAATCGGAACGAATCTAATATCGATAGATCGGAAGAAACGGTTATGTCCCAGTCTGGTTCGGGCGAAACTTCTCCTTACGTAGTAAAGGAACTAGAACCAGAAGTAGAAGGCGTTCTAGTGATTGCAAGAGGGGGCGATAATGCCAATATAATTCGTGAAATTAACAGTGCTGTACAGGTATTATTTGATGTACCAGCACATAAAATTAAAGTGATGAAGATGATATAAGTGCTGTCCGATAGGATGAAGCACAAGATAGGAGGTATTGTGAAAAAGATATTAAAGAACAACCAAGTAATCATCACAGCATTAGTGTTAATGATAGCTGTAGCAGGCTACTTAACCATGACACAGGATAACAAGGACAATTTTACCAATGGAAACAAAACCGCACAGACAGTGGCAGACCAGTCAACAGGTGTAAATGACGATGGGCAGGTACTTGACAATGAACTTTATCTTGATCTTGACGGTGCCAAAGACGCTGCAAGCACCAAGGTGACAGCTGACCCATTAGTAACTGGAGACCCAGCCAAAACAACTTTATCAGATGATGCAGCTGCGAAAGATGAATTCGCTGATATTTCAGCAGAAGACATCGGCAATGATTCTGTAGATGTAGCGGACAAAGACGTTGCAAAGGAAGAATCCGCAGCAGGCGATGCAGTATTGGCAAGTACCACCATTAATGCAGATTTCTTTAGCTCGGCAAAAGTTACCAGAGAACAGACTAGAGCAAAAAATAAAGAAACCTTAATGGATGTTGTAAATAATGCGAGTGTTACAGAAGACCAGAAACAGACTGCAATCAATAGTATTATTGCAATGACAAGTATGGCAGAAAAAGAAAGTGCAGCAGAGATTCTGTTAGAAGCAAAAGGTTTTAAAGATGTTGTAGTTAGTATTGTTGACGATGGTGCAGATGTTATCATCGATGCAACGAACTTAACCGAGCAGCAGATGGCTCAAATCGAAGATATTGTAAAAAGAAAAACTGGTATCGCTGCTGATAAAATAGTGATTACACCAGTGGGAGTTGTGGAACAATAAGATACATAATATTTTTATTTGCAAAAAACGGATCTTTTGTTATAATGAAACAAGAGGATTCTTCTGAATGAAGTAAAAGATACTTTAGGAGGTAGTCAAATTGGTGAAAGAACCAGAAAATAGAGGAAGCTATAAAAAACTAAATGATGGCAATATCGGCTCTGTACACATTGCAGATGAAGTAGTTGCAATCATTGCTGGTCTTGCTGCTACAGAAGTAGAAGGTGTAGAGGCAATGGCAGGCAATATTACCAATGAACTTGTAAGCAAGCTTGGCATGAAAAACTTATCGAAGGGTGTTAAGGTAGATGTAACAGCTCAGAATGTTACGGTAGATATGACTTTAACAATGAAATATGGTTATAGTATTCCTGAAACATCCAAAACTGTGCAGGAAAAGGTAAAAGCTGCAATTGAAAATATGACAGGTTTAAGTGTTGCAGAAGTAAACGTTAGAATTGCTGGAGTGAATATAAATCAAGAATAGTGAGTATTTATTCTTTCTATATTCAGATAAATAGTGTATAATGATAACAACCCTTGAATGTAATGTTTAAGGGTTGTTTATGCGTGTTTCGGCTATACTAAAAAAAGAGAAAAAAGATAGATAGATTTCAGGAGGAACGTTCATGAGTAGACGAGAGATTAGAGAGCATTTATTTCGCATGCTGTTTCATAAGGAGTTTTATAATTCAGAGGAATTAGAAGAACAGATTAGATTTTATTTTGACAATTTAGAGAAAGCTCCAACTGAGGAACAGATGTCCCAGGTGACAGAGCGTTTCTATGCAATTTTAGATAAAATACCAGAGATTGACGAAATGGTGGATGAGGTCTCAAAAGGCTGGAGATTAAATCGTATGGGTAAAGTAGATTTAACTATTTTACGTATTGCCATATACGAGATGAAATACGATGATGAAATTCCTGTCGGAGTTGCAATTAATGAAGCTGTAGAACTTGCGAAGAAATACGGAGAAGACCATTCACGTAGTTTCGTTAATGGAATTCTGGCTAAACTTGCAGACTAGCATTTGGCTAGGATAATCAATAGATGGTGAGTGGATTTCATGGAAAAAAGAAATGCGTATACCGTTTCAAAAGTAAATCAATATATTAAGAATATGTTCCTTTCAGATTATGCTTTGAACAGAATCTATGTAAAAGGTGAGGTATCCAACTTAAAATACCATACGTCAGGACATATTTATTTTACTTTAAAAGATGAAAAAAGCCAGATGGCATGTGTTATGTTTGCCAGACAGCGTTCAGGGCTTAAGTTTTGTATGACAGAAGGACAGAGTGTCATTGTATTTGGCAATGTCAGCGTATATGAGCGTGATGGAAAATATCAGTTATATGCCAATGAAATTGTGCAGGATGGACTTGGTTCTTTATATGAGCTGTTTGAACAGTTAAAGAAGGATTTGGAAAAGGAAGGGTTGTTTTCTTTGGAACATAAGAAACCAATTCCTTTTTATGCAAAGAAAGTTGGTATTGTTACAGCAAG
>DBKX01000063.1:0-2023 GCA_002297865.1 Lachnoclostridium sp. UBA739 | reverse complement strand
AGGATATTGTGAACATAGCAACGAGACGTAATCCATATGTAGAGCTTATTTTATATCCTGCAAAAGTGCAAGGGGAAGGAGCAGCAGAAACGATTGTAGACGGTATACAGACGTTGGATGCTATGAAATTGGATGTGCTTATTGTAGGGCGTGGTGGAGGATCCATTGAAGACCTTTTTGCATTTAATGAAGAGTCTGTAGCAAGAGCAATATTTCAATGTAACACTCCAGTCATTTCCGCTGTTGGACATGAAACAGACACAACCATTGCAGATTTTGTGTCGGACCTTCGGGCACCGACCCCGTCTGCGGCAGCAGAACTAGCTGTATGCAACATTCTGGATGTTATGGCAATGTTAGATGATTATGAAGTTCGTTTTACACATATGATGGAACGGAAGATACAAGAAAAACGTTATGTGCTGGAACATTTAAGACTTCGTTTAGCACATCAGAGTCCAGCATTTCAGATACAGCAAAACAGGCAGTACGCCAGTGATTTAGAAGACAAACTGAATGGTTTAATGAAGCAGGTATTGGAAAGAAAAAAGCACAGACTTGCATTGTATATAGAAAAAATGAAAGGGTTATCACCTCTGGAAACTCTTAGCAAAGGGTACTCCTTTGTGACAGATGAAGAAGGAAAAGCAGTGAAAACCATTCAAACTGTAAAGAAGGGCGATACTGTTTCTATCGCAGTAAAGGATGGACAGATTCATGCTGTGGTAGAGTCAGTTGTTCCAAGAAAAAGATAGCGATTTCATCGCGTAATGGAGGCTTATATGGCAAAGGCAGAGAAAAGTCTGGAGTCTTCTTTTGAAGAGCTGGATTCCATTATTACACGCTTAGAACAGGATGATTTAAGTTTAGAAGATTCTTTTGGGTTGTATAATGAGGGAATGAAACTTCTTAAGAAATGCAACGACTCCATTGATAAAGTAGAAAAGAAATTAACAGTGTTATCAGAAAGGAATTCGTAATCGTGGATTTTCAATTACAAATGGAAAAAGATTTAGAAATGGTTGAACAGGCGTTATCCTCATATATCCCAAAAGAGGAAGGCTTGCAAAAAAAAGTAATAGAAGCTGCTAATTACAGTATAAGTTCTGGTGGAAAACGACTTAGACCAATCTTTATTCTAGAAACTTATCGATTGTTTGGAGGCACAGATTTTTCTATGGTATGGCCTTTTATGTCGGCCATGGAAATGATTCACACCTATTCGCTTGTACATGATGATTTGCCAGCGATGGATGATGATGAATACCGTAGAGGAAGAAAAACGACCCATGTTATGTATGGAGAAGCGATAGGTATATTAGCAGGAGATGCTTTGCTTAATTATGCGTTCGAGACAGCATTAAAGTTTCATGATTTGGTTGAACAGGCTGTTGCAGATGGCAGGATAAATGAAGAAAAAGCATATGGTCTTACAAAGAGGGGAAACAAAGCGTTACAGATTTTGGCAAATAAAGCTGGAATTTATGGTATGATTGGCGGTCAGGTCGTAGATGTTGAAAATACAGATAAACCATTATCGAGAGAGCAGCTTGATTTTATATATAATCTAAAAACAAGCGCATTAATTGAAGCGTCTATGATGATTGGAGCCTGCCTGGCAGGAGCCGACAATGATAGTATAAAGAGAATCGAAAAAATTGCCAAAAATATAGGGTTGGCTTTTCAGATACAAGATGATATTTTAGATGTCATAAGTACAAAAGAAGTGTTAGGAAAACCAGTCCTTAGTGACGAGAAAAATCATAAGACAACCTATGTCACATTAGAGGGATTAGAAAAGTCGCAGAAAGCAGTAAAAGATTTATCGATAGAAGCTGTGAATTTGCTTCACTCCCTGGAATTAGATAGTACTTTTATGGAAGAATTAATAAATATGCTAGTTCATAGAATGAAATAGCCAAATGAGGTGTAAACTTGTCTACAATTTTAATAGAGAAAATAAAAAAGGCAAATGACATAAAAAATGTAAATCCTAGTGAATACAAACAGCTTGCCAGTGAAA
>DBKX01000062.1 GCA_002297865.1 Lachnoclostridium sp. UBA739 | reverse complement strand
TGTCAATAGCTTCTCAAAATTCATTTTCGATAAAATGTGATGAGAACTATTATTGGCAAATTATCAACCAATTAAAAACGAATTTATAATGGAAGATCAACACTATAATGGAGATGTCTGGAACCAAGAAATTTTCAGATTGTTTCAACTTCTCGGTTGGAAACATATTGGTGATTATGATATGGATGTAACTGGAGAGGATGGAAAGAAGATGGGAATAGACACAGTCGCTTTCTTTGAAACTCCTTTGAAAGCAAAGCCACAACTTGCCATTTTGGAAGCTAAAAGATATCAGACAACCAGCTTCAACAAAAACTTGCTGCAAGATTGGGTGACAAGATTGGATACTAAATTGTTGAAATTACGTAATTCTGACAAATTTTATGACACATTCCCCATAACCTCAGATTGTACGATAGCTGACATCGGAATAATTGCAATTTGGTTCTCTGACACAGATAATTATAAGGATTTCCGTCCAAAATTTCAAGAATGTTTGTCACAAATAAGTATTTCAACCAGAACGAGAAAAGCGGGGGTAAACAAAATCTACGTGATGGATAATACTCGTTTCATGCGTCTCTTTGCACTTCAAACAGAAATTAATACGATAAAGAATAAAGGAGATTTAAAATTTACTTATTCCCCTCGTTTCAACAATGAGGAACCTTTATGTAAATCTTCGACTTTGACTGTAGAGTATATGTTTTCGGATGTTATATTTGCAGAACAGCAAGTAAAAGAAAACGGAAAAGAAAAAACTTTGTCGTATATATTCTATTTCGGAGATTTGAACTATAATAGTTTTGAAATGGTAAAGGCTGCATATTCCAAAACAACTGGTTGGGATCGTTCGAAAGATATTTTCCTTTATGTCTATAATCCTGATGATGAATTTCGTAAAATAGAAAGTGATATTAAAGAAAGAATATTCAGTACTTTTCAAATTTCGATAAAAAGAATGTCTTCAAATAATAACATCCCAAGTTTCATCGTAAATGCAGATTAAAAATGAAAGTTATCACTTATCCTGAAAGATATGAAATAAAGGAAGTGTGTGAGAATTTTATCAAACGTCGCACATTAAACACCTTCATGCAAGAACGAGGTATTTTTGCTATTAATGCCTCCGCAGAAGAGGTAAGCAATATATTGTCTAACTGTATTTTGGATGCAGTGGCAATTGAAGACATTAGAAAGAATGCCTATCAATGTTCTACTAAAAATTCGCTATCAGGTTTTATTGTAAGTTCGTCATTAACCAATTTTTCCATTAAGGATATTTATGAAAAAGCCAGAGATAACGACAAGGCTCTTTATTCGAAAGGGTACAAACTTGGATTTTTGACAAAAGAAGTTCGAGGAAATGGAAATGAAATATTCAAAGGACGGTTAGATTATGAGATACGCCGTCCTGGTAGAATACAGCTAATGGATAGAGAAGAAAGCCATTGCGATTTTCAGATGTTTGAGAAAGAGACGGGTGTTTGGCAAGTTGAAGTTGATGGAACACGTACAAGCGACGGCAAAGAAGTTCAACGATTATTCTCACAGATACTACAAAAAGACAGGACTACCATACATGTTCTGAACTTTGACAATTTAAGGGATAAACAAACGATTCAATTCTTTGACGAACTTATAGAAAGGGGGTTGTCTGACGAATGGCGTTTTTGTGATGTTGTTGCTTTAACATTTCGTAGGGGACGTGACGAGATTGAAATGGGTGAAGATGAGGAGGTTGTTTTACAACCAACCCTAACAGGCATTCGTCAAGCTATACTCGAAGGAGGACATCTACGAGATGACGATTTTGTGAAGAAATTCGAGGAGGAAGGTTGTGTGTTTGCTGCTATGACTTTAGCTTTTCAAAACACACAGACACCAGAAACGATTCATATACGTGCAGAATTTAAGGGAAGTCCTAAAATCTTTGAGGTTTCTATTGTAAACTCTTATGTATCAGAAGGTACAGAAAGTAAACTCGTCTCAAGTACGTTGGCTGCGAAAAGGAACTTGCAAATTCGTTCTGAATTTTGGAACAATTCAAGAACTATTTATAACGATATTTTGTCAGGTAAAGTTAAGGCTGAATGAATGAGGTATAGTTCTATGGCTTAATGCAACTATTTAAGATATTCAATAGTACTCATTAGTAAGGAAGTATAACTTCTATTGTAATGTAAGTCTTTAGTTCTTAATATTTTATAGCATATATGGTGCCACCATTTCAGGTAATAATAGATTGTCCTTTCAAGGACATAACCAAAGATTGCAAATTATCACCGATAGACAACAAGTATAGCTTGTGTATGGTGAATGATTTTGAGGATGGCAAATGGAATATTGAAGCGTTTCATGATTTCATTTGGGACAATATTGCCCAAACTGCTTTAAACAAAGAAGAACGTGAGGCATTAGGTGGACGACCATCAACTTTGTTAAAACGGGCAGCTAAAAATCTCAGAATAACAAATAAAGACGTTAGCGGTGGTGAGATAGCAGAAATATTATTATATAGCATAATGAAGCACCACTACAATGCCCTTCCTGTAGTACCCAAAATATTCTACAAACAGAATGTTAATGATTTTGCGAAAGGAGCGGACAGTGTTCATATTGTAATCGAGGATGAAGATAATTTCTCTTTTTGGCTTGGAGAGGCTAAATTTTACAACAAATTAGAAAATGCGAGATTAGATATGGTTGTAGAATCAGTTCATGATACTTTGACATCAAATAAAATTAAAAAGGAGAACTCTATAATTTTGGGAGTTAAAGATATTGAAGAACTTGACATACCAGAAACTTTATTAAGTAACAGTTAAAAAA
>DBKX01000376.1 GCA_002297865.1 Lachnoclostridium sp. UBA739 | reverse complement strand
TATATTCGTAAAAAACACTTGCAAATTACTGATTTTCCTGTAAAATAAGGAGTGATGTTTAAATTTGAATAATAATCTATTGATTTGAAAATATAAATAAGAGAGGTAACGCTATGATACAAGCAAGTAATGTCACACTAAGACTCGGAAAAAGAGCCTTGTTTGAAGATGTTAATATCAAATTTACAGAAGGAAACTGCTATGGACTAATCGGTGCTAACGGTGCTGGTAAATCAACTTTTCTTCGTATTTTGTCTGGTGAAATCGAGCCAACAAACGGTGATATCATCATCACACCAGGACAACGACTTTCTTTCTTAAAACAGGATCACTTTAAATATGACCAATTTGTTGTATTAGACACTGTTATCATGGGTAATCAAAGATTATATGATATCATGAAAGAAAAAGAAGCAATTTATGCAAAAGAAGACTTCACAGAAGAAGACGGTATCCGTGCAAGCGAATTAGAAGGTGAATTCGCAACTATGAACGGATGGGAAGCAGAATCTGATGCTGCTACTCTTTTAAATGGTTTAGGTATTGATACCTCCCTTCATTATTTGCAAATGCACGAACTAAGCGGTTCACAGAAAATTAAAGTTCTTCTGGCTCAAGCTTTATTTGGTAATCCAGACATTTTATTACTAGACGAGCCTACTAACCACTTAGACCTTGATGCAATTAGATGGTTAGAAGAATTCTTAATTAACTTTGAAAATACAGTTATCGTTGTATCCCATGACCGTTACTTTTTAAATAAAGTATGTACACACATTGCGGATATTGACTACGCTAAAATCCAGTTATACACTGGTAACTATGATTTCTGGTACGAATCAAGCCAGTTAATGATTAAACAGATGAAAGAAGCTAACAAAAAGAAGGAAGATAAAATCAAAGAACTTCAAGAGTTTATCCAACGCTTCAGTGCCAACGCTTCCAAATCCAAACAGGCTACTTCCAGAAAGAAAGCTTTGGAAAAAATTCAGCTTGATGAAATTAAACCATCTAGCCGTAAATACCCTTACATTGATTTCCGTCCTTTCCGTGAAATCGGTAACGAAGTATTAACCGTTTCCAATCTTTCCAAAACAATTGACGGAGTAAAAGTACTAGACAACATCTCCTTTATTATTGGTCATGATGATAAAGTTGCTTTTGTTGGTAACAACGGTTTAGCCACTACTACTTTATTCAAAATTTTAGCCGGTGAAATGGAACCAGATGAAGGTGAAGTCAAATGGGGTATTACAACATCACAAGCTTATTTCCCTAAAGATAACACAAAAGACTTTGACTGTGACGACATTATCGTAGACTGGTTAATGGAATTCTCTCCTGAAAAAGATGTTACTTATGTACGTGGATTCTTAGGAAGAATGCTTTTTGCTGGTGAAGATGGTGTTAAAAAAGTGAACGTATTATCTGGTGGTGAAAAAGTACGTGTTATGTTATCCAAGATGATGATTATGGGTTCAAACGTTCTTATTATGGATGAGCCTACTAACCATTTAGATATGGAATCCATTACTGCATTAAACAATGGATTAATTAAATTCAAAGGTGTAGTATTATTCACTTCACAGGATCATCAGTTCATCCAGACAATCGCAAATCGTATTATGGAAATCACTCCTGGTGGACTTATTGATAAGATTACAACTTATGATGAATATCTTGAAAATGATGAATTAGCTCGTAAGAGACAGATTTTGAGCAATCAAGATGATGAAAACTAATTAAAATACAGAGATTATTAATAAACGGCGTGTGAAAGATGTATTCATACGCCGTTTTCTAATAATAACTTAATTCAATTCTTTTACATAACAGCTGCTTGTACTCTTCTGCTGTTTTCAAAATAGTGCAAGATAGCATCTACTACTCGAAAACAAAGTTCTACTATATAATGACAATCAACCGAAATTCTCTTTATTGCTTTTAAATATTCATCATGCATACTCTTAACGAAATCCACAATCTCTTCTGGTGTATTATAAGCACTTTCTAATAATCTGTTGCGTTTTGCCTGCTCACTTTTCACATACTTACGAAAAGCAAATTTTAACTCCTTTTCATAATAACAATGCTCCATCATTGTTCCAGGATAAATACTATTATGAGGAAATGTAAAATAATCAGCAACATAATGAATAATCATCCCCAAATGCCTGCAAAAGTAAGTATCAATTCCCTTTGTAACATCATATTTATCTGTAACATTACTAATTTCCGTTTTCAGCAAATCCAAAGTTTCCTCAATATTATGTTTTCTTGTCAAAAACGATGGTACACAATCTGGCAAAATACTTCCTACGTAAAAAGACTTTTTACATTTGTTCAGTTCTTCCATGCCCTTACTCTCAAGTATATACTTAGCAAGTGAAATATGTGACTTTTTTCTCATTCAATATCCTCCTTGACTAACAGTCTACCCCTGTGCTTACATATTCATTATACCATACTGAAAATCGTTTTCAATATATTACTATTCATTTCTATAAACGCCTAAATTTCCTTACTTGACAAGCATATATTGGATACTGTAAAATGTTGAATGTATAACACTTATAAATAATATGAAATGGAGATGATATTTTTGGACCCTAGTGACGTCACGCAGCTTATTATTCTTTTAGTTTTACTGCTCTTATCAGCCTTCTTCTCGTCTGCTGAAACAGCTTTAACTACTGTGAATAAGATTCGTATTCGTAATCTTGCAGATGAAGATGTAAAAGGTGCAAAAACTGTATGTAAACTGATTGAAAATCCAACAAAGCTGTTAAGCGCTATTTTAATTGGGAACAATATCGTGAATTTATCTGCCTCATCATTAGCAACTACTCTTGCTGTGAACATCTGTAAATCACTTGGTGTTTCTGATAGTGCTACTGTTGGTGCTGGTATTGCAACCTTTGTACTTACGATTTTAGTCCTGATATTCGGTGAGATAACCCCAAAATCCTTNNCAATTAAAAAGAAAGAAATTATAAATAAATATTTGGAATTTGTTCGAGAGATAAATATAAAAAATTCTAATTTATTTTTTCTTGAAAACGCGTTAAACGAAAATATAATAAAAGAATTTTTGAATGTATCGGATGAATTTGAATTAAAAAACGATAGCGAAGAAGATTTGGAAATTTTGGAAATTGCAAAAAGAATCGGAATTGAAAAAATTTCTTTAGCCTACAGTGGTAAAATTTACTTTATTACACAACTTCTAACACCTGTAATTTTTATCATTAACAAAATGTCCTATGCAATACTCAAGCTGTTACGTGTTGACACAAATTATAAAGGTTTAACTATTACAGAAACCGAGCTTAGAACTATTGTTGATGTAAGCCATGAAGAAGGTGTCTTAGAAAGCGAAGAACGAAAAATGATTACCAATGTAGTAGATTTTGGTGACTCTCTTGCAAAAGATGTTATGGTACCAAGAATCGATATGGTATTTGTAGATGTCAATTTAAGTTATGATGAGCTTGTAGATGCATTTTCAGAAGACAAATTTTCCAGAATGCCTGTTTTTGACGGCGAACGGGATAATGTCATAGGCATCATTAACTTAAAGGATGTATTCTTTTATCAAGGTTCAAAGGAATCCTTCCACATTAAACAATTACTAAGAGAACCATACTTTACGTATGAATTCAAAAAAACATCTGAACTCTTAATTGAAATGCGAAAAGCCTCACGGTCAATCGCAATTGTACTAGATGAATACGGTGCAACTGCTGGATTAATCACCTTAGAAGATTTACTTGAAGAAATCGTCGGTGAAATTCGAGATGAATATGATGGTGACGAAGAAGACTCCATCAAACAGATTGGTGCCAATGAATTCATTGTAAATGGTTTTGCAAAATTAGATGAAGTAAACGAGATAATTGGTTCTCGACTAGAATCAGATGACTATGATTCCATTGCTGGTCATATCATTAACTTACTAGAGCATCTTCCTGTTGAGGGAGAATCAATTATTGATAATAATATAAAATATACTGTTCAATCCGTGGACAAAAACAGAATTGATAAAATACATATTCTGCTTTTACCAAATGAAGAGAATACGGAAGACGAATAGTATTATGGGAGACTGCTCTTTGCAGTCTCCTTTCTTTTTGCAATTCTAGCCCCTCCCATCGCAACACGATTATACGTTCCTGTAATACTGTTTCCAAAGGGATAACCTTGAAATAATACTAGCATGCTAATATCTTGTATTGTCCGATACCATTCTTCATATTCAATAAGTGGTAAAGTAAACTCATAATGAATCCCAAATTTTCTTGCTATCTGATTCTGGTGTTGGATACACTCATTGGTACACTGCTTTATCATGTTAATAATAAGCTCTTGTTTCCTTCTTTCAAACTCATCATCTGCCCAATTAAAGTAATCTGGCAACTGCCCTACAATATCCTGATAATACCCCTCAATATGTAGCCCCTCAATAGCATTCCTATAAACCACAAAATCCGATAATGTCACATACAAAAAATCCTCTTTTTCTCCCTTCCATCTGTATTCATATTTTCTTCTAGTTTCAAATGACACTAGCCCATCACTCCCCGATCCCTTTTGTATATATGGTACAATCCCATCATTCTCAACAAATAGAATATACGGCACGTAAAACTTACATAACTCTTTCTTCATAGGCTGATCCATTATGCCAAGATTCACATAAAGCGCTTGAAAAAAACGATGTATGACTTCTTCTTCATTTAAATTTATAGTACGCAAGTTATCCGATTCAACTGCATCAAAAAGTGCAGCTTCCACAGCCTCATCAACTGCCAGGTTATATTCTGTCTGTTTTGTCTGCACCGCTTCATAATCAGAAATATGTATTGTATGAAAAAACAAGTAAACCATAAGGCAAACAGCAAATAGCAAGCCATAATTAGAAACACTCATCTCGCACCATCCCTCCATAGCGAATTGGCACTCCAGCCATTCCAACATCAGCTATGCCAAACATTCTTATCATACGTTCAATGAAACCTGTATCCTTTCGCATAATCGAAACTGATATAAAATCCCCTTGGTGCAACGTGTACCATTTTCCTTGCTTATACAAGGTATCTAATATTGTATCAGTATAGGTTCCAAGACAAAAACTCTCCTTTTCACCCGAGTTACGATACATTTCATACACCGTTAGATCTATCTCATATACATGATTGGTCGCAGCTAGCTTTTTCTTAAATTCTTCATATCGTTTAGCACTAATATAACCAGTGTTACGAATACTGTCTGTAAAATAGGTCACCTCATACCGGGCGTAACCTTGAAGCAAAAGTTCTTGCTGGTAAGAAAAAAATAAAACCGGAATTAAAAACAATAAAACTGCAGTAATTAATATTTCGCACACAAAACTGAATGATCTCAACTCTGCCTCCTCACGATGGGATTACTTCACAGGATATCACATGCTGTTGATACATAGCTTGATCTACATGTTTTTCCATTACATAGACTAAATGAGAAAAATAAAACAGTATCGTTAATGCAACACAGTAAACCATAATCGAAAAACATTGATACAATAACGAAATTCCGTTTTTCATATTACCTCCTATTCTGTCTGACGAAAGACAACTCCAATAATAACATTATTTACATCTCTAACAATATCACCCATAAATTGTGCATTCGGATTGATGTAACTCTCACCATTAGAATTTTGTGCAACATAGCCATCTGTCTGTGTTTTTCCTCCCAAAGACCATATTTTTTCTCCAGAAGCTCCTGTCTTACTGTTGAGTTCATAATAATAAGACGTATGAACCTTATTGGTTTCTACCACTACAGCTAAATTACTATTTCGAAACTTATTTATTACATTGATCACTTCACTGCCCGAAACTGTTAACCCCTCATACATTACCTTATCACTTTCATTAAATTCTGCATTGAGCTTACTTATCTGCCCTGCACCATCTGCTGCTGTATCACGTGCTTCTCTTGCAATAAAAAATCCTAGACTGATAACAATACAAGTAATAATGGTTCCTGCTGCTAAAAGCAAACCTTTCAAACTGTTTTCCATAAATCAAACCTCCTTAAAACCCCGCCTGTATCTGTTTTACATACCCCTGTAACTGTACAAGGCTTTCCAATACGAAAGGAACAATTAAATACAAACCAATTACGCAAACCATTGGGATAAACGCAATAAATCTTCCAAGCACCCCCTTATTTGCTGTGCTAATTTCATTATCCTGCTTTCTTTTTTCAATATGACTATCAAGTTCCAACATGATAGGTTCAAGTGCTTGTTCCAAACCAATCACTTCACTTACCATAAATGCATCTAATAGTTTCACAAATGGCACAAAAGGCTCTAAACGTTTTCCATGTTCTAATGCCTCTTCATTATCATATGAAAACTCATCCATACACACCTGTATCGTTGGCACAAATATTTCCCCTCCCAATTCAAGCCAGTTTAAAATATCATACACATCCCCATTGCCTCCTAACGCAACCATTCTTGAAACTCCATAATAAAAATAAGCTTCATCCTCTTTTTGTCTATTCATAAGTTGCAATCTCACTTCTAAAAACCAAACCGGCATATAAGATGCAATAATTCCCATTAGAAAAATAGCTGCAATCAATAGCACCACATAAGTTCTGGTGTCCTTTGCAATAGGAACAAGAATCACAAATGACAATACTCCCACCAGCACAAACGCTCCTAGTCTTAACACAAAAAACTCCTTAAGACTCACCCTAGAAGAACTTTTTCGAAGAAGCAGTGTAAAACGTCTAACCTTTTTCGGATGATGTTCTGTCCACCAGTCATACACAACGACTACAAAACGATTTCCCGCTAACACAGTTAATAGATTGCTTTTAAAAAAATGTACATCATAATTCTGCCTTAACATCAAAACAGCCTGATAGCAGAAAATTGTTGCAAAGACCAGCAAAAATCTTGTTACCACTCCATACGTGCCCTGATAATAACGCGACAGTTCTCCCAAATTCCACCTGGCCCACACTTCAATTGCCT
>DBKX01000296.1:4110-4250 GCA_002297865.1 Lachnoclostridium sp. UBA739 | reverse complement strand
AAAAAAATATAAACATGGAAAATATACCAAATTATATTGTCATTTTAGACTTTTGGGAAAGGAGAGTTTTGAAAATTAAACTCTCAAAAGAAGAAAAAGAATATGCAGCACGATGTGATGATTTTGAAGAGATAGTGGAT
>DBKX01000296.1:547-4064 GCA_002297865.1 Lachnoclostridium sp. UBA739 | reverse complement strand
CAATGGATGGGATTGGAAAAAATGACAGAGGAAATTATTGGATATTAGTTTTTAATATGACAGATTTTATTTTTTATACAACAGAAGGGTTCACACAAGACCCTAAAGGTGATGATGTTGAAAATTGCCAAGTAATTGGTAGAACTTTTGGAGATAATATGAATGATGCAAGGAACAATCTATTAAAAGAGAATCCTTGGATAGAGGAACATGGCTTTGATGCAGATATGTTTATTGGCAAAGAACTCGCATCATGTAAAAATGCAGACAAACAGTTATCTTTCTTGATAGGACTACTTGACGAAAAACAACTTAACGAGTATACGACTTGGCTCAAGTCTCTTAAATAGAGCATTCCACAGAGTTTGTCATATGGACAAGAAAAATGCAGAAAATGCCTCACAAGTTCAACTACGAGATGATGAAAGATTTGAATGGAGGTAAGCAAATGACGGATGTGTGGCGAATGCCTGCCATCGGTCGTTGGGAAAAAACGTGTGGCAAACATTCTACACAAAAACCTTTGCGTCTTCTTGTTCGGATGATTCTTGCTTCAACCAATCAAGGAGATTGGATTCTTGACCCATTTAGTGGTAGTTCAACGACTGGCATTGCTGCAAACCTTTGCGGACGAAGATTTGCTGGTCTAGAACAAGAAGAAGAGTTCTGCAAATTGAGTAAGGCAAGGCGTGAAGAAATGGAGAATCTTGCAAGTTATGAAAACTTGATAAGTCATATTGAAGGTTTACACAAATTACAAAACTATTCAATGGTAAATGAAGATATAAGTGGATATTTACAAGTTCCATTTTAACTTAAAATCGTATCGTAGTAGTTCTGACTTTAAATATAAAATAGAATGGGAAATATATTAAGCAAAGCGCCTTGTAATTCAGATTTATTTGAAGGACAGGCTCATATGAAATTAGCAGAAGTTATTGCCAATGAAATAGAAACAGACAAGAAGTGTACTATTCTTGGCATTGATGGTGGTTGGGGAGCCGGAAAGTCTAATTTGGTTGGTATGATAGAGAAGTATCTTACCAACGAGACTGCACATCCTGAACTTAAAGGTAAATATTATTTTTTTACTTATGATGCCTGGGGACATCAAAATGATCTTCCGAGGCGTTCTATTTTGGAAGAATTAACTTCTTTTTTGACTGTTGACAATGACGTGTTGAATGATAAAAAATGGAAAGAACGTCTGGACAATCTTTTGGCTAAGAAAAAAAGTACAAAGACAAAAATCGTTCCTAGTCTAAATTTTGCTATTATAACTATATCTTTAATGGTGGCACTTACACCTGTAATTAGTGCCATAGCAGACTCTATGCCATTAGTAGCCTTGCGAATAGTGTTTACAAGTTTGGTATATGCAGGTCCTATTGCTTTTATTATATGGAAGCAAATTGCCACAATGAAAAAACATGGTCAGAAAATTTCTTGTGAAACCTTTTTCTCAGAATTATTCCTTTTATACAAGGATAAGGTAAAAGAGGATGTAAAGTTTGAAACAATTTCTGAGAAAGAACCATCTACAAAGCAGTTTAAGGAATGGATGAATAATATTGATGATGATTTGTGCGAAAAGGATAAGCGATTGATAATTGTTATTGATAATATGGATCGCTTGCCGAAACTTAAAGTTCAAGAACTTTGGGCTGCAATACATTCTTTTTTTCTGAAATACAATATGATAATATCAAAGTGATAGTTCCTTTTGATAGACTACATATCCGTAATGCATTCCAAACTGAGGATATAAAAGACACATCAAATGAAGATGCTAAATGCGCAACAATTTATGGTGACGACTTCATCAATAAGACATTTTATATAGTGTACCATGTTTCACCTCCGATTCTATCGGGATGGAAGCATTATTTTGTGCACCAATGGAAAGAAGCTTTTGGAAATGAGTATGTTTTGGATAATGCAATTCTTCAGATATATGATATGCTAACAGAAGAACATACTCCAAGGAAGATTGTTGCGTTTATTAACGAATTTGTTACAATGAAGAGAATTGCAGATGAAGCTATTCCAAATAAGTATATTGCATTATTCATTTTTGGTCGCTCAAAAATATCTCAACATCCAATGAAAGAAATTCTTTCTCCAAGCTACCTAAGATCCCTTGATTTCTTGTACAAAGATGACAGAGATATGCCAGGATTTATTTCTTCATTGTATTATCAGTTACCAGTTCACGAAGCTATGGATGTTGTGTATGCTCGTCAATTCACACGTGAATTGGATGAGAATGCTTTGAATAGTGTTGCAATAATGAAAAAATCAGGTGTTGATAAGTTTACGGCGATTTTAAATCATGCTATAGCGGATGTTACAAATGTTGGCAATGCAGCAATGGCACTTCAGACTCTATTCGGAGAAGAGACAAATTCAAATATTAAGAATTTCTGGGAATGCCTGTATCAGAAAGACAAGTCACAGCATAGAGAAATAAAGCAGTATGCTCCATATCACAAAGTGTTGTTGGCTCATATAAGTGACAAATCTACTTATGCCAAGGATTTGATAGATGGGTATCATAATGCTTTTAATAATGAGACCGATGTTAAAGCATATATTAAAGGAATAGATGAGTTAGCCAAGGTGAAAGATTTTGATATTTATACTATTCTTGAAGAGATAGAAAAGGATATTTCTCCGAAACAATTTGTTGAACTTGTGGATGAAGAAAAATTTAACTATGACCAATATGGCTTAACTTGTGAAAACAAGACGCTTGACCAGTATTTAAGCAATTTATCTCTTGATGAATGGAATAATTTGACAATTATCCCTTACCTTTATAGTAAGTGCTTGCCTTTATCTTCATTACAAATGAAGATAGAAGAGTCTCTGAAAAACAATAATTTAAATGCTACGAATGCAGAAATTTTATTTTCACGACTTAAGGAACTTAGAAAAAATAATACGATAAATTATCGGGACTATTTTGATGATAGAAAATTGGAAAATCTTTTTAATGAAACCAAAGATGATTTTAAATATGATTTACTAGCAATGAGATTATCTCGGTTGAATGATTTTTCTAATAGTTATAACTATTTTCTATCATCATTGAGTAGTACTGACGAAAATACTATAAATGGTGTTGTAAAAGTAAGTAACCATTATGTTTCTTATGGAGAAATGCTTCTTTCTCTTGATAGCTTCGACAACAAATTGGTACGTGGCGTATGTAAGAAAATTACAACAAATAGTTTTGGAACGCAAACTATGTCAATCAAGGATGTTGCTTTTAAATTTGAAAAAATTATTAATAATTCTGAAATTTCAAGTGAAGAGCTGCTTTCCAGAATGGACGATTGGAGTGAGTATAAAGAGAAAATTCGTATCGATGATGTTCCTAATTTACCTATGAAGATATTTGAAACGGCAAAACAAAGTGAATGTGTGTTAGCGGAGTATATTCTTGATATTGCGGTTAAGTATTTGCTATCAATTAATCAAGAAGATTGGAAGTCCAATTTAATTGGCTCTGATG
>DBKX01000296.1:0-506 GCA_002297865.1 Lachnoclostridium sp. UBA739 | reverse complement strand
GAAATTTGCCATCCAGTCCAAATGCAACTGTTTTTTGATGCATTTAAGGCAATAATGAAGGATTATGCAATGGGGGCATCAGAAACTAAACTACCTAAATCAAAGGTAGAGAAAATACTCAGTATTTCTAATGATTTAAATCATGAAGTAGGAAGATTGTTTATGGATGTAAGAGATATATTCCTGAATTCATCAATATCAAAGGAAAAACTTTTGTATTTTGGCGAGTGGCTCTTTAAATATGGTAATTTGACAAAGAAAAAAGGCAGTCTTGAAAAGATTTTGCCAACAGAGCATCTTGATGATGAATTAGTTGTAGAACTTCTATGTCAGCAAGTTGAAGTTGTTAAGGGTATGGTCGCTCATTCTGAAGATCCTGCAGAATTCTTATAAAAAATGAGATTAATGGCAGAAGGGAGCTATTCAAATGAAACTGCCTTCAAAGATTTGTGTAAGAATCTTGGTATAAGTTTCAATGGTGAAAAATAAAAAGTATGATGATGGAG
>DBKX01000098.1 GCA_002297865.1 Lachnoclostridium sp. UBA739 | reverse complement strand
CCTTCAATGGATTCTTTAATATCAGTAACTTCCTCTGGACGTTCATCAATTAATAAAATAAGAAGATTCATCTCTGGATGATTCGTTGTAATTGCTTTCGCAATCTGCTTTAATAAAGTAGTTTTACCTGCTTTTGGCTGAGATACAATCATACCTCTTTGACCTTTTCCAATTGGGCTGATTAAGTCAACCATACGAAGGCCAACTCCACCACCTGGTAATTCTAGATGAATTCTTTCATTTGGAAAAATTGGAGTCAAATCTTCAAATTTCTTACGATGCATCGCTTCTGAAGGATGAAAACCATTGACACTCTTTACATATAACAAAGCACTGAATTTTTCGTTCTGATTACGAATTCTTGTGTTACCAACTACAATATCTCCTGTTTTTAAATTAAATCTACGAATTTGTGCAGGGGATACATAAACATCATTTTCACCTGGTAAATAGTTATCACATCTAATAAAACCGTATCCGTCTGGTAATACCTCTAAAATACCCTCTTTGGTTTCCCCACTGTCTAACTGTTCGATATCGCTAGGGACACCAAAACCTCTTGTTTCCTCTCGTTTCACATTATCTTCACGCTTAACAAATTCTCTTTGTCCCTGAGTATTGCTGCTATTAGGATTCATTGCAGCTGTGTTATTCGTAGTATCTCTTCGAACAACGTCTTCGCGTTTTTGATCCTCTCTTGTTGTAACAGCTCTCCTAGCGTCAGGTTTTCTTCTTATCTCTGTTTTGTTCTCATTAGTCCTTCTATCAGTTCTATATACAGATCTCTCCTGTACTGTAGACTGTTGTGCATGAGAAGCAGTTTTTGTTGCAGAATGAGTTTCAGTCTCTGCTGTCTCTTTCTTTTGTGCCTGTTCTGGCTGATCTATTGTGGAAAGCTTGTCTATAAGCTCTTGTTTTCTCATTATTGTGACATTTTTCAAGCCTTTTTCTTTAGCTATCTTTCTTAGCTCTACTAAAGAAAGCCCTTCATACATATTACTCATAAATTTTAAACTCCTTCTTTATAACGGATACTTAACAGATTTGTTCTAGATCAAAGATGTTAAAAAGATGTATTTATGTATCTTTCTATTATACACCAATTATTTCCTGGTGTGAAGATCTGTCTTTAAATTTCCTTGATTTACACAAATTGTAGTGTTATGATAAAACATAGTTATTTTAATATTCCAAATACTAGTAAGCGGAGGAACCAGTATGACAAATGATATTGCACTAAATTTACATGAAAAATGGAATGGTAAATTAGAGACCACATCTAAATGTACAGTGAAGTCCAGAGAAGATTTAGCACTGGCCTATACACCTGGAGTTGCAGAACCTTGTAAAGTGATTGCAAAGGATCAAGAAGCTGCATATAAGTATACCATAAAATCAAATACTGTTGCAGTTGTTTCAGATGGAAGTGCCGTTCTAGGTCTTGGAAATATCGGACCTTATGCAGCAATGCCTGTAATGGAAGGTAAATCTGTTCTTTTTAAAGAATTTGGTAATGTCAATGCCTTCCCTATCTGCCTTGACACACAAGACACAGAAGAAATTATTAAAACTGTTATCAATATTGCACCAGCATTTGGCGGTATTAACTTGGAAGATATCTCTGCTCCACGCTGTTTTGAAATTGAAGAACGTCTAAAAGAAGCTTTAGATATTCCTGTATTTCATGATGACCAGCACGGTACCGCAATTGTTGTTTTAGCCGGAATTATCAATGCTCTTAAAGTTGTAAACAAAACCAAAGAGGATTGTAATGTGGTTATAAATGGTGCCGGTTCAGCGGGAATCGCAATCACGAAGCTACTTTTAAATTATGGATTCAAAAATATCATCATGTGCGATAAATCAGGTATCCTATCTCAGAATACACCAAATTTGAATTGGATGCAACAAGATATGATGAAAGTAACAAATTTATCTCAAAAAACTGGTCTTTTAAAAGATGCTTTAGTAGGTGCAGACATTTTTGTTGGAGTTTCAGCTCCTAATATTGTAACACCAGAGATGGTTGCTTCTATGAATCACGATTCCATTCTGTTCGCTATGGCCAATCCCGTTCCTGAAATTATGCCTGATGTAGCAAAAGCCGCTGGTGCCCGCGTTGTCGGAACTGGACGTTCTGATTTTCCTAACCAGGTAAATAACGTTGTTGCCTTCCCAGGTATTTTCAAAGGGGCTTTAGAAGGACGTGCAAAACAAATTACTGAAGAAATGAAATTAGCTGCTGCACTTGCAATCGCAGGTTTAGTTCCTGACGAAGAATTAAATGATGAAAATATTTTACCGGAACCATTTGATCCCCGAGTTTCAGATATTGTAAGTAAAGCTGTTATCGATCATATAAAATAAGATTTGCTAGAAAGGTAATATAACATGAAAATTTGGAACGACAAACGCTACTACTCTTTAGATTATTATTTAAAACAGACCTACGGTGAAAAGGTATATAAAGTTTCACTGGATGGTGGGATGACTTGTCCTAACCGAGACGGAAAAATCGGAGTAGGTGGCTGTATATTTTGCAGTGCCGGTGGTTCTGGAGATTTTGCGGCACCTAAGACAGATTCCGTAACGGCTCAGATTGATAATGCAATCGCTGGCATTTCAAAGTCAAAATCTGTTGGTTCTAAATTTATTGCTTACTTTCAATCATTTACAAATACTTATGCACCAGCCGACTACTTAAGAAAGCTGTTTACAGAAGCCATTCATCATCCAAATATAGTAGGTTTATCTATTGCAACCAGACCTGACTGTCTTCCAGACGATGTACTTAAATTATTGTCTGAATTAAATAAAATTAAGCCGGTATGGGTAGAATTAGGTTTGCAAACAACTAATGAGAAATCTGCTGTTTTTATTCGACGAGGCTATCCGCTTTCTGTATTTGATGATGCGGTTATGAAACTTAATAGCATTGGAATCCAAACCATTGTCCATATTATCGTGGGACTACCTCATGAAACAAGAGCAGATATCTTAAATAGTGTGATGTACGTAAGCAAACTGCCGATCCAAGGCATTAAACTTCAGCTTTTACACGTAATAAAAGGTACTGACTTGGCAAAACATTTGAATGAGTTCCACGTCTTAACAATGGATGAGTATATTGATTTAGTTATCGCTTGTTTAGAAGTACTGCCAGATCATATTGTGGTTCATAGAATTACTGGAGACGGTCCGAAAGACCTGCTACTTGCTCCTGACTGGAGCTGTAGAAAAAGAGAAGTAATGAATCGGATTAATCAAGAACTTGCAAAACGTAATACTTGGCAAGGACGCCTTAATCCAATGTAATAGGAAGGAGATATAATTTGCAATCAGATGCTTCAACTTTATATAAATTAATTATCTTATACATGCTCGATAAAGTCGATTTTCCTTTAACCAATGCGCAAATTACCGACTTCATTCTAGAAAAAGATTACACCAATTATTTTAACGTTCAGCAATCAATCTCTGAAATGAAAGATGCCGATTTGATTACATCTGAAACCATCCGGAATAGTTCGTACTTTAAGATTACGGATGCCGGCAGGGAAACGATTCATTTCTTTGATGAAGATATTTCAGAAGCGATACGAAATGATATTGATACTTTTTTACGGGATAATAAATATAAACTCCGCGAGGAGGTTTCCATTCTTGCTGATTATTACGAAAGGAAAAAGGACGAGTTTGTTGCAACTTGCTATGTACGGGAACAAGGTTCGAAAATTGTCGAAATTAATTTATGCGTTTCCACAGAACAGGAAGCTCAGACGATCTGTAATAACTGGAAGAATAAAAGTCAAGATGTGTATGCTTATTTAATTCAGACACTTATGGCGGAGTAACAAAATGGTGTTAGTTTCATAGGAACTAACACCATTTTGTTTAAACTTCTACGGGTAGGCCGTCCCATCAAAGTCGTACTATATAGTTAAATATTTTTCTGTATATTCTAATTCTTCTTTATCTATCGGTAATATAAAATCGCAATATTTACAATAAGCATTGGCAGTTTTATTTTCGAGTTTCTCAAGTAAAACCTTGTTCTCACATTTAGGACATTTGTTTGGAATATAAATCATTTTCATATGCATAGCCTCCATGTTTATAAAAATTTTGCTTCAGACAAGTCATATCTTATCGTATTATGTCGAATGAAACAATACAAAAAAAGTTCCAACTTTGTAAAAGGATTCATTTTTCTGTTGCGTTATCGCGAATCTTTCGTTAAACTATAAGCGATATAGTAGAATTGGAAAGGTCAAAGAAATAGTATGAACTTAACGGCACCCCCCCTTACGGAACGATTGGATTTTATGATTAATTCATCAATTCCTTCTTGTGTGGTATTGGTTCCTTCCCTATCTTCAGTATCAATTGCTGTCGGTCCTACTAATAAATTACCATGCACAGTTGGAGCAATTAATCTCATAATTTACTTTCCCATTTCATTAAATAAAATACATCTGTTACTTGTTGTTCCTGCATCCAATGACATTATACTACAAAAAAAACAGCCTTTCGGCTGCTTTCTCTTTTCATTATACTCTTCT
>DBKX01000102.1:26378-26725 GCA_002297865.1 Lachnoclostridium sp. UBA739 | reverse complement strand
ATCCTTCTTCCATATATAGAATACGATCCATATCTTTTACGCCTGATAATCTATGCGATACAAGAATAAGAGTTTTGTCCTTTGCCAGTTCATAGATCAAATCGAATATTTTTGCTTCTGAAATAGGATCAAGCGAGCTTGAAGGCTCATCCACAATCATGACTCCAGAATTTTGATAAATCATTCGAGCAATCGCAAGTCTCTGTAACTGTCCTCCTGAAAAATTCAATCCTTCTTCATCAAATTCCTTCGTTACCTGTGTATCAATTCCCTTTGGTAAACTGTCAATTTTCTCAAACAGCCCAACTCTTCGTATTGCATCCCATACAGCTTCATCATCGGTATGT
>DBKX01000102.1:11641-26350 GCA_002297865.1 Lachnoclostridium sp. UBA739 | reverse complement strand
AAGTGTAATATTCTCCTTTATAGAAAGTGCGTAGTGCTGGAAGTCTTGTTGTACAACGGAAAATACCTCTGCAATAGAATTTTTCGTAATTTGATTATATGGGGTTTTGTCCAAACACAGTTCTCCTGTATCTGGTTCATATAGCCTCATAATCAGCTTAATTAATGTAGACTTTCCGGCTCCATTTTCTCCAACTATAGCAATCTTTTCACCAGCTCTAATATGAAGCGATACGGAATTAATCGCATTACAATCTACATTCGGATAATGAAATGAAACATTTTTTAATTCAATCTCTTTCTTACCAAATGGAGAGATCTCTTCTGCATCCTTTTCACTTTGTATTTGGGTCTGATAATTTAATACTTCCAAGTAATTGTTAATAAATAATGCATGTTCTGAAAACTGCGGGATAATATTCGAGAATTGAAGCAGATTATTACTGAGATTATTTACAGCATATACTGCTGTTACAAAGTCCCCAATTCCCAGTACCCCCTGATATACCTTATATACCATAAAGGCACTTGTGACGCCCACACTTAAAAAGTTAAATGCCCAGCTTCCTGAGATAGCAACGGCTGCAATTTTTGGTGCACATTCCTTGACTACCTGTCTGTTATCACTGGTTAGCCGATCGAATTTCTTATACATAACTTGATCCAGATGTGTCATTCGAATATCCTTTGAATATTCTGGAATATAAAAAACTCTCTTTATATACTCAAAACCCCGAAACAATTTTGTTTTTTTCAAATCATAATTATAAACTGCTTTTGTATTCACTACATTGGCCCATGCAGTCACCAATGCTCCAAAAATTGAAATCAGAATTGCAACAGGATTGATGTATGCCAAAGTTATGACAACAACAATTATCTGTACCGTTACTGATACTACATAACTTAACGTCTGCAACATACCAGTAGCACGATATTCCGTTTCGTTAAATGCTCTAGAATATTTATCATAGAATTTTGCATTATCAAATCCTATAAGGTCAATATCCTTCACTTTTTTATATAATTCAATTGAAAACCCTTTTTTAATCTTTAAATCACAAAATGGGAAAATAACAGTATTGGAAATGTTATCTACGCATTGCATCAAAAGTAGAATTCCTAAGCGGATTGCTATTAACACTAATATATACTGATATGATCTATGCTCACTAATACCTTCAATCATAAACTTGAAAAATAGCAAATCTGTACATGTATTGAGTGCAGCAAAAAACGCCACAACAAAAATCAATATGATACGAAGTTTCGAATAACCCCATATTTTCTTATACATATAAAGACAGTTCTTAATCATACTAAACTCCTCTCTAGCTGACTAAAATAATGTTCCTCTTATATAGAGAAATTACAGGCAAAATCTTAAGATTCCGCCTGTAATTCTTAACCAATTATAAATCTGTGTAACTTAATCACGAGCATCCTGAAACGCAGTTTCCACTGTTTGTTTGGCAGTAGCCTACAGTATTACAGCTTTCATTTGCATAAAAAGCGACTAATTTTTTCTCTTTATCAACTTTTTTAACTAACTTCTTCATAATATCACCTCCTTTCATTGTTGATTACTAATCCTCTTTTTCTTCTCGTTCTCTTTTAATAATAATTTCCACGGTATCCTTCACCTTATCAAGACTTACCATAATTTCGAAATTCAGGAATTCATCTGGAAATTCAATATCAAATGCTTCTTCTAGTGACAATATTGCAGTTACATAGTTTATAGACTCCATCTGTTCGATTGTTCCATCATCATGAATAACAATTCCACATTCTTCTAAACATTCTCTTACTTTCTCCTTGATATATATACTACACCTCCAGCTTATAGTAATAATCATCAACTTTCGAAATATGTTCCAAATAATCATCTACATATTCTTTAATTCCTGCACAGACAAATCTGCCTTCTGAATCTACATTATTAAGACCACAGTAAAGTCCCAAACAGCTTGGGTAGATAGAACAATTTTGGCATAATTCATGATCTGTACATGCCTTTCGCTCCGTCCAATACTTGAATTTCTTCTCATCAAGTATCATTTCACCATTTTTCTGAAGGTGCCCAACCATATTAATTTCTTTATCAAAAGAAACCGTACATTTATAGATCCTTCCATCGGATCCGATTACAAAAGAATGTTTATTAGAGGCATAACATATATCTCCGAATCTAGTAAACTGTCTTCTATTGGTACCAAACTTAAGCACCTTGTCTTTGTGTCTTCCTAAAATTGTATGTAAGGTCTCCTGTCCACAATAGGTTTGGCAGGTTTGCTCTTCTGGATTCCATGCTATCTTCCATAGCACTTCGAATCGATCATCCTCTCCGAATTCTCTTTGTATAAAAGAGACATAGTCATCGAAATTTTCGAGAACATCTTCTGTAACATTGCATCGAATCACGATATTTACAATCGATGACTTTGCATTATCACGAATATTTCTTAAATTCTCAATAATAGTATCAAATGTAGGTTTGCCATTAGATAACGCTCTTTGTTTGTTATGACTCTCTGCTAAACCATCTATTGTTATCTGATAACGCATAATACCATTCTTTTTATGCATCACTTTAAATGTTTCAGGATCTAGTAAATATCCATTTGTTGTCATTGAACCATAATATGGTTTTTTATTGGCTTTACAAATATCCTTTAACCGTTTAGACAGATTATTGATAATTTCTTTCTGACATAATGGTTCGCCTCCAAACCATTCTACTCGAAGTGCCTGATAATCCTTTATATGCTGTTCCACATAATTAACAATTCCATCTTGGACATCCTGAGACATAATTTTCGATTCATGTTCTTCATAGCAATAGATGCATCTAAAATTGCAGTTTTCTGTTGGCAAGATGACTAAATGTAAGAACTGATTATTATGAATAAACTCCTGATACAGTTCTTCATAACCATCTATGGCGGTTTTACTTTCATCATAAATAATGTTTCTTTCTTCTAGTAAATCTAAAATATGCTGTTCGCCACTAAGCGTCTCGTATGCATTTTCAAACATCTCTGACTGCTCTGGACTGGCTTTAAACATCGTACTATTGTAAGTATTGAGCATAACATACTCGCCCAAAGAATTACGCATTGTATAAATATATGGGTTTCTTTTCATTCTTTTATACCTCCTCTGATAAAGTTTCTACTACTAATTCACACAATGAATCCATGTCCTTTGCATTTGCAATTTCAAATGCTGGCAACATACATTGTTCGTGAATATACTTTTTAAACTCATTCATTTCCTCATGAGTCAATGTTCTCTTTTTAAGTTGTATCCCATTCATACTTTCTTCCACTTTAATAGGATATACAGCAATTGCATATACTTTTCCAATATCAATTGCATTTAAATACTGAATCGTACGTTTTATGTAATTTATGTCATCATGTGGATTTACACATAGTACAAAGAAGTCAGGTAGTACTCCAAATAAGAAATTTTGTTGTTGTAATGATAAATCTTGAATACTAGAATTGTCGTAATGTAAAGTAGCTGATTGACAGCCAGTAATAGCAATATCATTTCCCTGTTTTTCGATATCCCATATCATCTCATTTAACAATGCAATCATTTCTGCCTGTCCTATATTAATTTTTGCGTGATAACCAAAATGATACACATGTTGTGCTCCGAACAAGTACCCTGAAGGTTCTGTTGCAAGCTGTCCAACCTGATAGCCCATATTACTTAATCTTCGTTTTAGTTCCAACTGAACAGTGAATTTTCCTTGACTTTGACTTGTTCCAAATACACCAATCACTGGCATTGAAATTTTATGAAGTTTATTCATGTTTCGATATGGCACTGCTATGTTGGAAGCATCTGGATAAAATATATTCTCATCTGCTGACTGAATTTCTTCAAAAGTATAAATTGACTTTCCATGCTCCTTAGCTAAGCAAACAACCTCTCCTTGATAATCTTTTCTTGTGAGTTTGGAAAGTGCTGTTGTACAAGAAAGAATTATCGTATCAAAGTCATCATCCCAATTAATCGTATCAAATGATTGAATTGTCATTCCGAATAGTTCTTTTCCTACCAAGCCATCCAGCTTTTCATCATAAACGCCTACAAGTTCAAATGTTAATAAATCTCGAAATCGAAGTAACGAATGTGTCTCTTTATTTACTGGAAATACAATTGCCTTTTTTATCTCAATTTTTTCTTTTTCTTTTCCTTCTTTCATGAGCATCGAATAATCTTGTGTCTTCACGAGATCCATGAGTTTCTCTTTATCAATACTGCCTTGTTCAAATTCAGCAAGTTTCTTTGATAAAATACCTGTTACCTTCGCACATGCAAAACTAGTTCCTTTTAGTATTGTCTTTTCCCCATTTAACCAGACAGTTCGATAAAATTGATTTGGTACAATCAAATCTGCACAAGCTCTATGAAGCCGTATGAGTTCCTTCTTTCCTTGAAATTCATCGGAGATATCAACTCCAATTACAGAATTAAACGCTGCTGGATAAGATACTGCACCGTTATTGTCGAAAGCCGACACTACGATGATCCCTTTTCGCTCCAACTCATCACAAATCTGCTTCAGCTTTTCATAATCATCTACATATGTAATACCGGCACTTATATTTACAAGTTCCACATCCAAATTATCTAAAACAAATCTTAATGCCACGCATAAATCATCACAATCAATACCTGCTTGTTGACTAGATATCTTCAATGTCAGAATCTCAACTTCTGGATTCGTCTTATAAATAATATCAGCAATTGCACTGCCGTGCCCAACATCATCTTCACAATTCATTAATTTCATCTCAACTTTGTCATTCTCATAACGTAGTCCATATTGTTCAGATACGACCTTCATCAACTCTAAATTAGATGAAATTCCAGAATCGACTATTGCTACTTTTACTTTTCTCAAAAAAGCCCCCCTTGTCATCCTTAGTTGAATCCCGTCAAAATAACTCACTTTTTATTATTATTTTACCTATAATTTTGTATTTTGTCAAACTAATTTTACCTTCATACTTACATCTATTTCCTTGTAAAACTCTAGGTAGATAATTTCTAGAAGAAAAAAGCAGAGAAGTTTTACACCTTCTCTGCTCTTTAACCTATGATTGAAATACCTCAGATTATTTATGGTACAACATTTCTTTCTTCCTTGTTTAAAAATGCTTCTATATTCCAGTATACTTCCTGAACCAGACGTGTGCGTGCTTCCACACTAGCCCAAGCGATGTGAGGAGTCAGTATCATTTTTTCCTTCTCCCTTACTTCTAACAAAGGACTGTTAAGGGGCAAAGGTTCTACTGTAAATACATCTAATCCAGCACCAGCTATCTCGCCCTGATTTAGTGCATCTGCAAGTGCTTGTTCATTAATAATTGGCCCTCTTCCAAGATTTAAGATAATTGCACTTTTCTTCATTTTCTTAAATGCTTCTGCCCCAAACAAATCTTGTGTTGCTTCATTTAAAGGAGCATGAATGGAAATGATATCGCTGGTTTCTAAGAGTTCATCAAAGCTCACTTGTTTATAGTCACCACTTTTGTTTCTGCCTGATGTAGAATAATACTGCACGTTACATCCAAACGTTTCTGCAATCTGTGCTACCTTCTTTCCAATATCACCGAGACCTGCAATTCCCCATGTTAATCCACTCAAATCATGAAATACTGGTCCATGATGAACAAACATTTCTGACTTAGAATATGCTTTACTCTTAACGCAGTTATCGTAATATGCAATCTGTTCTGCAAGGGCGAAATACAATGCAAACGTATGCTGTGCTACAGTCGGTGTAGAGTAACCTTTTACATTAGTTACAGTAATTCCAGCTTTATTGGTATAGTCAAAATCTACAATATTCGTTCCCGTTGCTGTAATACAGATAAGTTTCAGTTTCTTTGCTCCTGCTAATGTTTTCTCATTCATCGGAATTTTATTGAGTACAATAATATCTGCATCTTCGATTCGCTCTGAAAGTTTGTCTAGTGGGGTATAATCATATTTTACTACTTCTCCTAACTTGGAGAACATGTCATAGTTAATGCCTTTTCCTAAACACTCTGTTTCTAAAAAAACTATTTTCATTTGTGTCACCTCTTTCAGTACAATAGTATTACAATTTTTATATAAAATCTACTTTAACGCATTCATCGTAAAAATGAATGGAGAGTTCCAGTAAATTGTAACTTCATTGGTAGAGTAACTTGCATGGTTATCCACGTAACATTTTGCTGGAGGTGCATCTTTTAACACCGCAGCTGCATATGGGTCCTCTAACGCTTTGTCTGTACCTCCAACCAGCATACCTGGCATTGTTTTATTCAATGCAAAAGATGGTCTGTGATGTACATGTTCAGGCGACAAAGAACCATATCCTGTGACATAACTGATTGACATAGGATTTGCTCCTAAGCAGTAATGCATATGATCAAATGCTGCTTTGACATAATCCTCATTTGCTTTAATGTTATTTGCTAAGATTAAGTACATTGCATTATTTGCCACGCTTAAGTTACTTCCCCATACATACTCGCCTTCAAGGGAGATTCTGTATCCATCACGTTCTGTTTCGTATACTAAATCATCTGCCTGCTTAATGAAATTGTCATATACAAGCTGATAGGTACTCTCTTTTTCTGCACCAGGCATTGTTAAGAATACATAGTTACCATAATCTCCAACTGACTGCCATCCAAAACCATTTGGCATTCCATCTTTTACTATGGCTTCAAAAGTTTCTAAATATTCTGGGTTCTTGGTAATCTTGTAAAGTTCAGCACAAGCCCAGTAACGTTCATCCCAAGTTTTTGTATCATCGTATTGTCCTGTTGCGACACCTTCGGGATTTTTAAATCCACCATCATCGCCAGCTTTTTCTCCATAATTCATAGCACGTTTTGCAGCCTTTTCACATTTGCTTGCAAATGCTTTATCATACTCTTTATAAATAGTACTTGCCTCAGCCATAACTGCCGCAAAGTCATAAGTCGCAGTTGTTGAAATAGGACAAACAATTAATTCCTCTTTTTCATCCTGGGGAAGTACATCATCTCCTGGGAAGTTAGCACAGGTTACCTTATGGTATACTCCACCACTCTTTGCATCCTGCATTTTTAACATCCATTCAAGTTCATACCTTGCTTCATCTAAAATATCCGGAACATTGTTTCCACTCTCAGGTATGCCAATGCTGTCACTTCTGTCCTCTTCATCCTGCATATAGGTAAGGAATAAATCCATAACTGTTTTGGCACCTGCAACAACATATCTTCCGTAATCTCCTGCATCATGCCATCCACCACTTACATCTATTTTCTTATCAGTTCCATAAATAGTAGCTTCAGATGTATGACAAACATCGTGTGCGAATTCTCCAGCAAGCGAATCATCTAATTTTGTGCCACAACGTTGTTTATAAAGCATCTTTACTAGATCACTATAACACTCATCAAAAATGCCTTCACCAATCTTAAATTCATAAGATTCTCCATATGCATCAGTTTTTATTTTATATGTACCAGGTGTTGTTACTTCTGAAAAGTCACCATAATAATCTGTCTCACCGGCGGAAGTATTGTAGTATTCATCTCCAATCGTTCCTGTATAAACTGTTTCATTCGTTTCAGTATTAATTACCTCAAAAGAATCGCCCTTAGAATCGCCTCGAAAAATCACTGTCTTTTTGGCCGTTGGGAGATAACCAATCTGGTCAACATTTACGTCTACCGTTGGAGCTTCTTCTTTTTCTACTTTGGCTGCATCAGAATCATCGACCAATTCCAAAGATACATTATCTAGATAAATTTCATGCTCACCCATTCCTTCTGTGTCATCAAACTTACCACAGTTAAAAACAAGTCTTGGTGCTGGGTCCGATGCTTCTTCAAACTTAAACTCCAGTGTTTCTGTCTGCATATCGGCAGTCACTTTAAATGCCTCTTTTCCCGCATATGCATGATAATCTCCACCATTTATCTGTATTCTGTATTCAATGGTACGCTCCCTACTTGCGCTGATATCAAATTTTAAACGATAAACACATCCTTGGGTTAAAGCTCCTATATCTTGATAGAGCTGTACTCCATAGTTCACATCTCCTGTCATGGATACGGTTAAAACTCCTTGTTCATCTACAATCGCAAATGAACCTGCTCCACCTTGTGAAAAGGTTTTCCAAACTTCTGGATTTTCGTTTGGCTTTGAGAAATCACCATTGACAAGCATAGGTTCTTCTTCTTTTTCCTCTTTGTCTCCTGCTTCAGTTACTTGAGGCGTTGCCTCAGGTAGGGTTTCACTATTGCTGCTCTTCTTTTCTTTGCTACATCCTGTAGGGACAGCAAGACAAAGTATCAGCAACAATGCTACCACCTTTTTATTCATAAGTCTCCTCCTCTAAATATTTATGAAAAATTTTACGTACTATTAATTCATTGTATGTTTTGTAAATTATCTTACACCATTTCGTTCGTCATTATTTAAAAATGCCTGCATATTTTCCAAAACATCCATTCTCAAAGAATATAATCTTCCTATTGCCCCTCCTTTCTATAGCGAGATTATTTCTCTGACTAATATAAAAACTATGCCTTACCACATTCTCTTCTATTATACACGAAATTATACACGAAATTTACTGCAATCCCAAATCTTTCCCTCTAAATTTTCAATGAATTCCTTCTCATGGCTAACCAAAATAACGGTTCCTCGATAATCCATAATAGCCTTTCTTAATGCAATCTTTGAAACGTTATCTAGGTGATTCGTAGGTTCATCCAACACAAGAAGATTGCTTCTATGGTTCATAATTTTACACAATCTGACCTTTGCTCGTTCTCCACCACTTAGTAGCTTTAGCTTCATATCAATATTTTTTTCGAGCAAACCACATTTCGCCAACATGGAGCGTACTTGGGACTGATTTTTTTGAGGAAACTCTTCCCATACATCATTTAATACACTTTCCTCCATATCATATTGTTCCTCTTGCGCGTAATATCCGATTTGAAGATTGTCTCCTAATTCTACTTTGCCTGTAACAGGCTTTATAAACGATAGTATTGTTTTTAATAGTGTGGTTTTTCCTATCCCATTGGTTCCTACCAGTATAATCTTTTCACCTGCATTTATTGTAAAATCAAGTGGCCTTGTTAGTGGTTTATCATATCCAATTTGTAAGCCCTTTGTTTTTATAACAACAGGCGAAGATTCCTTGAAAAACTCAAATCTAAAATTAGGGGCTACTTCATTTGGATCAAGTTTGATTCGTACCATTTTCTTTAGAACTTTCCCTCTTGACTTTGCTTGCGCTGCTGTAGCCGTTCTAACTTGATTTTTTCTTATATACTCTTCTAACTTTTTAATCTTAGCCTGTTGTTTTGTATAATCCGTAACCAGCTGTTGTTTTCTTTCTTCATATACTCTTAAGAATTTTTCATAATTTCCTACATATCTGGTTAACTTCATATTCTGCAAATGATAAATTACCGTTGTCACTTCATTTACAAAATTCATATCATGAGAAATGATTACAAAGGCTCCTTCATATTTTACTAAGAACGCCTTTAACCATGTAATATTCACTTCATCTAAATAGTTTGTTGGTTCATCAAGCAACAGTACATCTGGTTTTTCTAATAATAATTTCGACAATAGAATCTTTGTCCTCTGACCTCCACTTAGGTTGCTAGGATTTTTTAAAAATAAGTGACTTATACCCATGCCATTGGCTACTTCTTGAATTCTAAAATCAATCTCATAGAAATTGTTCTTTTCAAACTCTTCTTGTAATATTCCAACCTTATTTAAAATGTTTTCTTGTTCTTCTTGATTTGCATGTTCCAATCTACCATACAATCCATTTATCTCTTTTTCTATCTCATACAAAGCTTCATATGAACTTTCAAGTACTTCTTTCACCGTCTTATATTGATTTAAAGCAGCATGCTGATCTAAATAACCTACAGTATACTTACTATTCCATTCAATTTTCCCATCATCCTGTATAATCTGTCCGTTAATAATTCGAAATAACGTTGTTTTTCCCTTTCCATTCGCCCCTACTAATCCTATATGATCGCCTGCGTCTATAAAGAATGAGGTCTCATCAAACAAGAGTTTATCTCCAAAGCTATGTGTCAATCCAGTTACACTTAAAATACTCATAATAATTTCAATTCCTTTCAACAGAGCTGCTGTATCTTTCTCTCGTTAAAATTCTTCTTATCAAATGCTAAGAACAAAGTGTGAGTTCCTTACCCGTTCGTGCGCATCCTGCCCCTGTTTTTTAGGGGCTTTTTACTTACCATGGAATGGAATGCAACGCAATTTCCTGGTAAGATAAGGAGAACTATACAAAACATAATTCTCCTTATCTTTCTAATGTTGTCTATGCATAAACATCACTCTTTTTATCATACCACTTTGACTGTTCCATAAACATTGTGTAATATTCATTTTTTAGCGTCATAAGTTCATCATGCGTTCCGTCTTCTACTATCACGCCTTGTTTAAGAACCAAAATTCTATCTGCTATCTTAGCCGATCCTAATCTATGTGTTATAATAAAAGCAGTTTTTCCTTTTGCAAGTTCTGCAAACTCTTTATATACATTTGCTTCTTCCATTGGATCAATTGCTGCAGTAGGTTCATCCAGTACAATTACTTCACTATCTTTGTAAAGTCCTCTGGAAATTGCGATTTTCTGCCACTGTCCTCCAGAAAGCTCTACACCGTCGAAGTCTCTTGACAGCATTGTCTGCTCTTTTTTTGGGAACAGATTACTATTAAGATCCACTCCAACACTTTCTACAACTTCTTCAAACTTCTTCTTGTCCTTATGTTCAAAATCACTTATTGTAACATTATCATATAAACTCATTTTGTATCTTTGGTAATTTTGAAATACTGCGGATACATTTTCATATAGAGAATCATTATCTGCCTCTTTTGTATTTACGCCACCTGTATATACGTCTCCTTCGGTTGGTTCATACACACCCAAAGCAACCTTTGCAAAAGTTGTTTTTCCTGAACCATTTACTCCGACGATGGCAACTGTCTGTCCTCTTTCTATATCAACAGATATATTGGACAAAGAAGGCTTCTCTGCATTTGGATACTTGAATGTTACATTGTCAAATTTTATTCCACTTGTCTTATCTTTCTGAACCTTCTTTCCTGTTCTTTCTGGTATATCCAAAAACTTAAGGAAATTAACGATAGAGCCCATACTCTTCGTTAGACCACCAATATGTACAGTAATAATCGTATTCATCATACTGAACATATAATCAATAGATGCATAAACGGCCGCAAACTGTGCCACGCTAATATTTCCATGATACAACGATTGTACAAATAAGATAATAATGCCTAAGTATCCTAGGACTGTTAATAATTTCATTCCAAGTTCAATCAGCCCTACTTTGAATTCAGCATCCCAAGATTTCTTATTGATAAGCTCAACGCAAGAACAATACAAATCCTTAAAATATTTATATCCACCTAAAATTCTTGTTTCTTTATTTCCTAGTGCTTCTTTGTAATATGTATTTTCACGTCGTAATGGACCAACTGAATCCTCCAGCTTTGCATACACAATGCTTCTAACAAGCTGAGCTGCTGCTACTGGAGCAAAAACAAATATTAACGCAACGGCGAGTACTTTATCCAAAGCAAATAAATAGACAAACATAAATACAAAATAAGGTCCATAAAAGGTGAACACAGTAGTAACTGTGAACAACAGACCTAAACTATTATTCGCTCCCATAGTTGCCTTTTCTATATCATCGAGCAAGTTTGTATCTTCATACTTGATTGGTGAAAGCTTTGCCGCCTTATTATTGATTAAGGAGTAGCACCTTCCACTGACCTTTTTGAAATAACTTACTCCCATAAAGTTATTTAGCCCATTTAATATTTGCGCCAGTATTGTTGTCACTGCTAAAATAATTGCCATAATAACAGCTTCTTTAATAGGCTTCTTCATTTCAACTGATTTTAAGACAACGTTGAACAGTCTTTGTGTCAGAACGGTAATAACACCCTGTGACATACCGTTGGCGATACACATTGTGTTATTGACTATAATGTACACGGGACCTGCTGCAAAAGCAATTTGTAATATTCTTATAGCACATTTCAAGAATGAATAATCTTTTTCTTTCACTCCATTTTGTTTCACATATACCAGCTCCTTTGATTACTGTATAATTCGTAGTAAACCTTTTTTAACTTCATCAGTTCATCATGCGAACCTTGTTCAATCACTTTTCCCTGTTTTATAACAAAGATTTCATCCGCCAGTTTAGTGGAACCCAACCTGTGACTTATAAAAATAGTTGTATGCTTCTTGCATATCTCGCCAAATTTCTCATACATCTTACTTTCACTAATAGGGTCTAATGCCGAGGTTGGCTCATCCAATATCTTTATTGGTGCCTCATTCATCATAAACCTTGCTAATGCAATCTTCTGCCACTGGCCACCAGATAAATCTACACTGCCTTTTTTTATCTTTCCAACCTGTGTATCTAGACCATCTTTTAGTCTTTTTACCATATTGTCAGCATCTAAAACCTTCAGAATGTCATATATTTCAGAATCTGTAACATCTTTTCTTCGAATATTTCCAAGCAGAATATTTTCTCTTATGTTTACACAATATTTGGCAAAGTCCTGATATGCAATGGCGAATATGGCCTTTAACTGGGCTAATGTATACTCTCTGATTGATTTATTATTAATCAGAATGTCCCCTTCAAATTCATCATACAAGCCAGTAAGCAATTTTGTTATTGTTGTTTTTCCAGCTCCATTTAAACCTACTACTGAATAATGCTTTCCTTTTTCAATCTTAAAGCTCATTCCATTAAGAATGTATTTGTCTGTATTAGGATATTTAAACTTTACGTTTTGGAACTCTACTGATTCAATATCAAATTTCTCCTCAGATGGAAGTTCAATGGCATCTTCCGTTTCACTTAAATCTTTAAAATTTAATAAATCAACAACTAATTCTGTACTTTGAACCAGTTTATCCATTGTAGAAGAGAGCTCCGTTCCCATTCTATTAACAAGACTATATGTCGCATTAATTAATGACATGAACATACCGACTGTAATAGCTCCATTTACTGTAGATGGGATTAATGCAAGCGTTATAATTAAAGAAACTAAAACTGTTAGAATTCCTCCTAACTTAACTTTTGCCCACCATTTTAGTTCGGTACGGAATATCTGTTTTCTTGCATTTTCATAGTTCTCTGACCATGTTTTATTCAGGTCATCGCTATACCCAAATAAAGTACGCTCTTCCACATAACCTCTCTGAGTTAATACTTCTCCTATGTAAGTATATTTTCTTACATACTTTGTAGTTTCCCTATTGGTTGTATAATTGGCTTTTCCACTACGTATTGAAAGATAAAATAAAGGTACTGCACTTATCAGGATTAAAATTGCAACCCATTTTACCTGTGTAGCAATTACACTCATGATACACACGGACAAAATAACCAGATATCCAAAATGCACTAAATTTTCATATGCTTCAGCGAACTTGTCTTCTGGTGTCTTAAATAATCTTTCCACTAATTCTGCAACCTTATAATTTTCAATATGCTTATAGGATAGTCTTGAATACTTCTCAATTAGGAATTCATTTAAACCACTTCTCATCCTATTGGTAAGCTTTAATTTAAAGAATGTTACAAGCTTATCAAAAATCATAGGGATTGCAACTACAAGAATAAGCTGAAGAACATATTTATATATGTTGCTAATGCTTTCTCCCTTGTTTACGCATTCTAATGATTTATTAATAAAGTTTGCAACTACAACAAGCTGAATAGTGGGCATTATGGCATTTATTATATTAACTAACATAATAAATGCTGAACTCACTGGATCAGCACCAAATACCAGTTTCAATATATATAATATAGAACTGGAAAATCTTATTTTTTTCGTATTCGTTTTATTATTAATGTCCTTAGCTTCCACGATACTCCTCCAAATTTACTTCTTATCTTTTAATAAATAATCCAAGAACATTTTGCAATTCTCAACATTATGTATTGTTTCTATTGGCAATACCTTGCAAAGCATTTCTCCTGAAAATATCTCTTTGCCTTCGCTGTATCCCTCCGCTTTTACTTTCAAGGTTTCCTTTTCTTCCTCAAGTCCCTCAATATCTTTAAAGGTAACTTTTATTTCAAGAATTGTTCCTGGACATAAAAGATTCTTATATTTAAATTTGTCAAATTCATAAGCAAGTAAGGTTTTGTTCAATTGAGTTTTGTTCCAAAGAAATATTCTAGCTGACTGAATTGCACCTTCTACCATAAAAGCAGCTGGTACTACTGGATTTCCAGGAAAATGTGTCTCAAACACTTCTTCATTTACTGTTAAAAACTTTTCAGTTTCAATGGAATCCTCTTTCATTTCCTTTACTTTATCTACCATCATTAGTCTCATCGCCATACCTCCTTTCCTAATGCTCAATCAATATACTTATTCAGTGCTTCTGGCACTCTAGAGATTCTTTTGGTCGTATGATTCACTGGTACAAGTTCAGTAACAGCATCATAATACAATTTGTCCTCTACATATATTTCAGTCTTTAGTTTCATAGAAAAGTTTTTCACCTTTACTAAGGTAGTTCTGATACAGAGCATATCATCATATTTCAAAG
>DBKX01000102.1:5901-11612 GCA_002297865.1 Lachnoclostridium sp. UBA739 | reverse complement strand
TAGTTCGGTTCTTTTTACTACCATAAACAAATCATTCTCCTTATACAGCTCATTTAATGGAATAGCAAACTCTCGAAACCATTCGGAAAATCCAATTTCAATGTAACGGCTCATATTACCAAAGTATACAACACCGCCAGCATCCGTCTCCTTAAAATACACTCTCTTATATGTATTGTTGCTATACACTTGCTCCATCCTCACCTGCCTCCGTTTCCTTCATAACTCTAGCGAACCCCATATCCTTTAATAACTTATCATGATCCGATAAACTACTGTTATTTAGATATTCAGTGCTAATATCATCGCTCTGCTTTAAGATTAGTCGTACATTTTTAAGTATCACTTCATTATCAACGAACGCACTAATGGATAAGTATATACAGCCGTTCATCTTATTCATGGACATAAGTTTGGATTCTATGATAAGCTGTTCATAACTAAGCACTACTCTGTTAAACTTCATCCCGCTAAAGCTAACAATATATGCACCTCTTTTGTTATCACTGTATTCTCGTGCCACTTTACCTGCAGCTTGAAAAATTGCTTCTAAGATCATAAAGTTTGGGACAATACAATCCTTATCCAAAGCATTTACTTCTTCGCTATTTTTAAAAGTAAACAATGCACTGCCTTCACTCTTACTCGTAGACTTAAATGCAACCATTTTCAAATAGTTCATATCATTTTCCCTCTCGAATTACAACCTTCTGATTAGAATTAAGCTCAAACCCCTCACAAATTACATACTTTTTCGGTCTCGAAACTTTATCAAAATGTTTCCTGCAATATTTTCTAATTTCTGAAAGCGATGTTTTGATATCATAATTCTCATCAAATACAATGTATGCAATAAAGTATTCACCAAAGTACCGATGTCTCTCTTTCTTGATTCGAATATTTTTAATAAAAGGCAATTGGTACAGTTCCTCTTCTATGACATTTTTATAAACTTTACGGCCATTCACTTTTATCATAGAATCTTTTCTTCCCTTGATAACAAGTTTACCTTCTTCATTTAAATAGCCTAAATCACCTGAAAGAAGGAATTCTTGTTTATTTACCAGCGATTGCTTATAATAACCTTCCATTCCATCTTCAGATTTATAACCAATAATACCAACACTGCCATCCTTTATTTCTTTGCCTGTTTCATCAAAAATTCTAATTTCGACACCAGGAAGTGGCTTACCCACTGATTCAATTTCATCGTTCACAGAACTTATCTTATTATAAGAAATTCTTGGTGATGCCTCAGTTTGCCCATAGTTATTGAATAGAATTGTCTCAGGAAAGTATTCTCTAATTTGTGTAATAACGCCTTGTGCTAAATAGGAACCTGCACTCATAATAAATCTCAAATTATGAAAATCAAGCTTAGCATTTTGAAGATAATCTTTTTCTATTGTCTCGAAGAAATATGGTGTGGATGCATAATTGGTTACTCCATAACCTGCAATATCTGATAACAAATGCTGAGTCACTCTAGTACTCTGTGTAAAATAACATTTTCCACAAACCATTAGATGAGATAAAAGTTGTGATAAAGCAAAGCAATATGTCAATGGAAGAGTCAGGAGTATAGAATCATTTTCTGTTAATTCTGTATATGCGACCACTTTTTTGGCATTATTTAAAAAGTTTTCCTTTTTAATTAACACACCTTTTGATTTTCCACTTCCACTTGTCCCAGACGTAAACAGAAGTAAAAAACCATTCTCTGAATCAATTCCCTGAGCGGTCTCCCACGGAACTACATTCTCTCCTTCAGAAATTTTGAATGTTTGAATCTTATCATTTTTATAACATACTATATTCTTAAAACATTTACATGCCTTATTGAGTCCTTTCAAATCTTCATTGCTACAATCAAATACGTCACTAATAAATACATCTACATCCGACTGCGCTAACAACTCAAGAAGACCTTCTCCAGTTATTTGTGTATCGATTGGCACAATCGTTACATCCATTCTCCAAAGTGCAAGAAAATTTATGCAGTACCGAATAGGATTTGTTATTTTGATTGCAACATGACTCTTCCTATAGACTCCATTTTTCTCAAGGAAAGCGATTTTTTCATCTATTCTTTCCTTTAATTCACCATATGTAATGACCTGCTTATTAAATTCAAATGCCACCCGCTCACTATAACCTGCCCATCTAGAAAATAAATCACTCATTATCCCCATCACCTTCAACCACTTTATTTCTCATATTTTGAAATAATCAAACTTGCGTTTTGTCCTCCCAATCCAAATGTATTGTTTAATGTAATATTAACTTCTTTTTCTTTCATTTCATTGAATGTGTAATCCAAATCACATTCTGGGTCTAACTCTGTATGATGAATTGTAGGTGCAATTTTACTATCTCGTATTGCTAACATACAGCATAACATTTCCATGGCACCTGTAGCCGTTATTAAATGTCCATGCATGGACTTCGTTGAACTGATACTAACACTCTTTGCACTTTCATGAAAAACATCTTTAATTGCTTTTGTTTCGTAAACATCATTGACAGCTGTTCCGGTTCCATGTGCATTAATATAGTCAACTTCAGCTGGATCAACATTGGCATCCTCTAATGCTCGCTCCATAGCAAGTCTCATACCAAGTGCATCCTTATGAGGATTGGTCATTGAATAACTATCTATCGCCGCTCCATATCCCTTTACCTCAGCTAGGATATTTGCATTTCTCTTTAGAGCATCTTCTTCTCTCTCTAATGCAAACAAAACACAACCTTCTGCTATAGTAAATCCAGAACGTTTTTTATCAAATGGACAACAATTGTTGTTTAAATCTTCATGTGTTTTTTCTAATGCTCCTAATCTGCTTAATCTAGCAAATGAAAGAGGATCAATTTTGGATGAAACTCCACCAACAATCATCATATCTGCAGTGTTATCTTGTAACATGTAATACCCTGTTCCAATAGCCTGTGTTGAAGCTGCACAAGTTCCAAGGTTATAGACAAAAGGACCATTTATTCCAAAATCCTTCGCTACATAGTAACCAAGCATGGAAGGATCAATTTTCATTAGATTTTCTTTTTCGTCCTTGCCTTCTTTGTCTGAATTTTGATAAAAATCTATGAATGACTTCTCATAGTCTTCCATTGCACCTATGTTTGGATCCGCTCCGATTATACAGCCAATACGTTCACTTTTATAATTGTGTTTCAGTGACTCAAACAGCTTTTCCATGCAGTAATAGAACATCTTAAACTGAAGACTTCCATCATAAGGATATTGGATAGAATCTAAATCAGAAGCATCCACTTCACCTGCATGTTTTACTTCAAAAAACTCAGTATTAAACCTACTCACATACTGAAATCCGCATTTGCAGTTTTCCAAATTTCTAGCAATATCCTCAACGGAATTTCCTAACGGTGTAAACGGACTTACAGCTGTAACTACAATTTTATTCTTCAATGGACGCGCCTCCATTTCGACTTAGTATTAAGGAACAATAACTTCCTCCGACTCCAGCACTATTCACTAAAACATACTGATATTTCTCCGGTGCTTCGAAGTATGTGCCTATATTACTGTTTTCTATAATATCAGGTTCTACATCATTTTTTAGTGATAAATACTTCTCATTTTGCAATGAATATACAGCCAAAGCACAGTCATGTAATGCAGCAACGGGACCACTATCACCAAGATTTGCTTTACTGTTTGATAAACTTATCTTACCATTACCACTTAATTGCAGCATGGCCTTTAATTCTTCGTTATCCCATTCTGGTATTGAATTGGCATTGGTAAACGCGAAATCTATGTCTGAGAAAGCCAGATTCGAGTTCTCACACGCACATTTCATTGTATATTCGAATCCCTTACTTTCCAGTGAAAAATACGTCTCCCCAGGGAAAGTATTCAGAGCACCGCCTTCGATATAACACAAAATCTTCCTATTATTCTTCAATGCACTTTCTTCTGATTCTACTATGAATGTTGCGGAGCCTTCTGAGTATACAGTGCCACAGTGCTTTTTATCAAATGGATAGAGTAATTCAGATTCCTTTTCCCCTACACTGCTTTTTCTTAATCTTCCTTCTTGACATAAGCAATAATACTCATAGCTGCTGAATGGTGAATTGGCCGCACAAACGATTGCACGATTAATTCTTCCACTTGCAACTTGATTGTAAGCTAAATATAAATTAGAAAGACCAGAAGTGCTGCCTGTATAGTTTATATTACCCTCTCCATGTATTTCGA
The DNA here is from genome assembly GCA_002297865.1 of Lachnoclostridium sp. UBA739. Next base: position 7,375 of record DBKX01000102.1, on the reverse strand, counting down.
GATGTTTTCCAATTGTGTGTGATGATGTGGTTGTTAAAATTTTTATACCACTTGATGGTGGAATTTTCTTAAGCACTGCACCTATTTTAGATAAATCTATTCTGTCTTCAGTAATGCAGTTATTAATCACTACTTTTAAGACATCTTCATCAACGTTCTGCATCTGATTACCTATATAAATAGCATCATTGTCTGCAAACATACCTTCTTCATATCCATACATTTTCAATGCTTTTAGTAAAGAATATGCTAGAAGCTTATTTGTTCTATTTAGTACATTTTTTCCTTGGATATCCATCTTACGAGTTTCAACATAATCCATTATCCCTGCAAATGGAAAATCGTCTCTTCTAACTTTTTCATCTGCAATAGTATGTATTCCACATTCTTTTTTCTCTATTCTTTCGAAAACTTCATCTATTTCATCACCTAATGAAGTTGCGATTCCGATAGATGATATTACTACTCTTCTCTTCATATTTTCTGGATGATTACTAAAGCCACATCCATCCACCTCTTTCCTGATCATCACGTTTCAAGCGCAACAGGCTATGAGCCTTAAATTAAATGACGTCCGCCAGTAACCATAAGCTGAATTCCCGTGATATGAGAAGCAAGATCACTTGATAAAAAAATCGCAGCATTAGCGATATCATTTGGATCAGCATTCTTTGCAAGTGGAGTCATCTTGATAATGTCTTCTTTTCTTTTATCTGTCATTGACTTCAAAATATCAGTCTCTACAAGTCCAGGTGCAATAGTATTCACACGGATACCATATTTTCCATATTCAATGGCTAACGTTTTAGTTAAAGAATCAATTGCCGCTTTTGAAAGGCTATAAGCCGACTGTCCAGGTGATGGCTGACTAGAGGAACGTGAGGAAATATTTATAATGGAGCCACCCTTATTTAAAATCATATGTTTTATGACATATTTACAAAAACTTATCGTACCATATAAGTTCGTCTCCACTGTTTTCTCAAATATTTCATTGGTAGTATTAAGAAATAAACCTCTCGATATAAATCCTGCATTATTAACAAGGATATCAATTTTTTTATACTTTTTGATTACTTCTTTTACAAATGAGTCGATTTCTTCATTGGAACGATTATCTACTTTGCAGCAATCCACACACAGAGACTCATTACGAAGTTCCTCAACTAAGCTTTTTGCTTTATCCTCACTATGCAAATAGGTAAAAAACACTTTGCATCCTTCTCTAGCATAAGCCTTTACCATTGCTTTTCCAATCCCACTACTGCCACCTGTAATAATAACTGCTTTTTCAGTTAAATCAATCTTCATGATTACCTCTTTACTCTATGTACTCAAAAATATTTTTCTACAGTTTCTTAATTGTTTTTGACAATATAGTCAACTAAATCGCTTACCTTAATATAATCATAAATGTCAAATGGACTGCTTAGCTTTGCAATAATATCTTCTGAGAAATTGAAATTATCTTTAA
>DBKX01000102.1:1704-5869 GCA_002297865.1 Lachnoclostridium sp. UBA739 | reverse complement strand
CCACTGATTTCTTCTCTATTTGCTAAAAATGTTGCTGCATTCCAGAAATCACTTTCTCCCATAGTGAAATCAAATTCCTGTTCAATTCTAAAAGTAATCTCTAGGATATCAATTGACTCAATATTCAAATCCGTAAATAATAAAGAATCCTCAGTAATCTTTTCTGTGCTAATATCTAAACTCTCTGATAAAATCTCCTGTACCTTTTCTAATACTACATCCTTTTGTAACATATTAATTTCCTTCCTCTCCTAACTTTTAAACTTTCTTAAACATTTATCATGTGCCTTAAACTTGATCTAATTAGTGTAAGATTCTAATATAGATTTAATTTATCCAAACTACAAATATATAACTCTTCATTTTCTTCCAAAACCTTGTAAATGAATTCCTTTTTCCATTCCTCATCTTCATGTCCTGCAATTTTTAATGAATGCATCATATAAATGCATGCTTGGTATCTATCATAGCTCTGATTCAAAATTGCTAGTGTACAGTATTTTTGTGCTAAAAGAAACTTGGTCGCATACACCAGCTTGTCATACATCTTAAACTCACCTTTGTGCTCTTGAACAAAAGATAATCTTCTCTCATACATATGTATTTTATTGAGCCAGCAACTTGTCAATTTTTGTACAACCTCTGTTGAACGAATAGCCTCTTTCAAATTGATGCTTTTCCTGTCCATAAAATTATACAAGTTATCGCTTCCCTGATTGTAGCAGGCATGATAATCCATAATTAATGCGAAACCAGTTTCATGTATGATTCGCAAAATAAAATCATCATCTTCACTACATCGAAGAGTCTCGTCAAACAAAATTCCCTTTTCCAAAAGTGAACGCCTCATCACCATCGTAATAATGTGATAGCAATAACAAGATGACGTACACGTATATTCAAAGAATTCTTTTCCATAGAGTATTACATTATTGATTTGCTCTGCATGTATTTCATTCGCCACCCTTAACAAATTTGGACGAGAAGACTCTCTATCACTTCGCACAATCTCATTCTTTTCATTCATGCTATTCTCATACCAGAACGAAAAAGAAACATTTTGATGATATTGTTCCAAAACTTGAACACTATCTTCTATATGGTTTGGAAGATACTCATCATCCGAATCGAGAAATGCAATATATTCTCCAGTTGCATTTTGCATACCAAAGTTTCGTGCTCCAGATACACCTTTGCTATTTTGATTCTTTAGAATTTTTACATTCTCTTCCCCTTCTAAATACCGTTTCACAACTTCCAGCGTATTATCTGTACTATTGTCATCTACTATAATAAGCTCAATATCCTTATAGGTCTGGTCTAATACAGATTGGATTGCCTTTAACACTGTCTTCTCCCGATTAAAAACAGGAATTATTACACTAACCATCATGTTCTCCTTTCTAACACTTTAAATGATTTCCACCGGTTATATGAATCACATCACCAGTTATATAGGATGCTTTTTCACTTGCTAAAAATAGTACCGCATTTGCAACATCCTTTGGATATCCACTTCTTTTAAGTGGAATGCTATCCTCTACATTTTGAACTTGTTCCTCTGTCATGTGTTTTTGTTTTGGAGTACCAGACATAATAAATCCAGGAGCAACAACGTTAACACGTATATGATTTGGTCCATATTCTAATGCAAGAACCTTAGACAATGCTTCTATTGCTGCCTTTGTTGAGCTATATGCGGCCTGCCCTCTGCATGGCTGTTCAGCACAGACTGTTGAAATATTAATGATAGCCCCTGCATTGTGTGACTTCATAGAATTCAATACATACTTGCAGAAGTAACCCGTTGCATTTAAATTTGTTTCGATTGACTTATTCCATACTTCCTCATTCATATCTTCAAAATTTCTTCTTGAAATGAATGCTGCATTATTTACTAAAACATCAATTTTTCCATATTGTTTCAGTACCTGTTCAACAAATGCTTTCACATCGCTTTCAACTCGACCATCCACGCAAAAACCTTCCACCTTGATGTCAGTTACACCCTTATATTGAACCTCTAATTCTTTCGCTGACTCTTCTTGATTCAAATATGTAAAACAGACATTCGCTCCAGCATTTGCGAACTCCTCTACTATGCCTCTTCCAATTCCTCTGTTTCCACCAGTGACCACTACAACTTTCTGCTCAAAACCCCACATTTTATTTACTCCCTGCTAATCCTTCAATTTGTTTATAACAATCCATCCATACATTTGCATTCTTATCTTTTGCTTTAATACTCTCCCTTACTTCAGGATTGAAGAAGTTTTTGAAAATATCAATCTGATTGATATAATCGTTATGATACTTCTTTTTCATATACTCCAAATTTAACTCCCATTCTGAATATCTGTGCTTATCATAAATGGCATTGTGATATTGATGTAATACTTCAATTGAGGAATTGTATAGAACTGGAACACTGTTTATCTCCATTCGATATTCCATTTCCCAATCCTCTATTCCCCATCCTTTAAAGTTTTCATCAAAGTCACCATACTTCTGGATACAGTCCGCAGGGATCGAAAGATTTGAAGTTTGAACAAAAACCATTTTATATTTTACTTTAGCAAAATCATCGTTATACACCTTTAGCATTTTGTGTCGAACATCCTCTATATAATAGGCTGTTTTGCTCTCTTTAAAACCATACCTCTCCATTTCCGTTAACAGCTTTCTCTCTCCATTTTTGAGCAGCTCTCTGTTATCATGAAATGATTCTTCATTGTCCCAAAATAATTGCTTCTTCAATCCAAATTGAATCGATGGTTTTTCCTGTTTACTATATAAATCGTAGTGGTTTTTCAAAAAATCATCTCTAACAACTTCGTCACCATCCACAAAAATCAGCAGTTCTCCGACCGACTTTTGTATTCCAAAGTTACGTGCAAAAGAACGCCCTGCCTTTGTATAATGGTAATATTTTATATTCATGGAAAACTCATTACATGAAACGTACTGCTCTATATCATCTTCTTCCCCATTATTTACAAGAATCACTTCAAAATCCTGTTTCCTAAAACTTTGATTTTCGAGGGAATGAAGTAGATTAATAATTCTGGTTCCAACATTTGCGTAAGGTACAACTACACTGCACTTCACCATACTACCTCCCATTCATGAAAGCTATTCTGTATAGAAATGATTTTCCAAATACCAATCTACCGTTTCAGTCAAACCTTGTCCAATATCATACTCTGCCTTCCAGCCTAAAAGATTCCAAGCCTTGTTTGCATTAAGTTGCTGATTCAGGATTTCTTGAGTCTTTTGTACTTCAACATTCAACGTTACATCTTCACATTTCATAATGGATTGAACTTTTCGAACAACTACTTCAATATCAGTTGCAACACCAGTACCAAAATTGAATGCTTGACCAATCACCTCTTCATCGTGAATATGACAGAACATATGCTCATACGCCCTTACAATATCTTTTATATAAAGGAAATCTCTCTTATATGTTCCCTTTTCAGGCTTTCTAACAAGTGGCTTCTCTTTCCTAGCAAAAGATGCAATTGTATTTGGAACCAAACGATTAAAATTATTGTCGCCAGGACCGTAGATATTACCGAATCTACCAACTACCACTGGCAATCCATAACTGTGATAATAGCTTCTAGCTAACATGTCTTCACATGCTTTTGACACATCATATGGATTTTCTCCTTGTATTGGAAGATCTTCTGTATATGGAAGAATATCACTGTCTCCATATACTTTGTCACTAGAAGCAACCAAAACTTGTTTCACAATATCTTGATGTTTTCTTGCTACTTCTAATAAGTTATATGTACCCATTATATTTACATCAAATGTCGTTTTTGGCATCTGGTAAGCTAAATCCTGCAATGCAACAGCCGCTAAATGAAATATTGTATCTATTTTTCCCTCGACTATAATTTGTTCAAGCAAATCGCTATCTTGAATTTTTCCATAAACTAGCTTTACTTTCTCTTCTAGCTTTGCAACATGGAAATAACTAAAAGCATTGATATTTTCAACTAATATTGTTACATTTGCTCCTGCCTTCACCATATGCTCTGCCATATGAGAACCAACAAAACCAGTTCCACCTGTTAAAAATATATTATGACCTTTAAAACATTCACCTATTACCATTATTTTTTATCTCCCTCTGAAATCGTTACAGTGGTGT
>DBKX01000102.1:0-1660 GCA_002297865.1 Lachnoclostridium sp. UBA739 | reverse complement strand
CGTCTTTTCATGATAGGTTAACTGACGCCACTCCATTTTATTTGAAACAACTGCCCATAATGAACTAATACAATAAATTACAGATACATAAGCAGATATTAAAAGTTTGAAAATATCTATTGGACGAGCCGAATAATCATCGTAACTTTTTCTATCTCTATACACTGCCGCTATAACAATTAATGATGTAACTGCAAAGATTACTGGCCACCATAACATAACTGTAATAATAGGATTTGAAAAATGACATGCTACTTTCAAAATGATTGCTACAATAAATCCTATAGCACCTATTAATCTAGGCATAGTCACAAAGAAAAATCCAAATGACCAAAGCTTTTTAAAATTAACTTTAGTATTTAATGCTTGTCGTTTTACCCACTTAACCCATTCCATTCCGTGAATAGAAAAGTATTCTGAAACAAGGCAGTTTGGAATATAAACGATTTTCATTTTGTGCTTACGAATTGCAGAAGATAACGTAAAGTTATCATGGAATGCATTTCTCCATACCTCTTCCATTCCGATTTTTTTAAAAGTCTCTTTTCGTAGGCAGAATGAAAATCCTCTTGCAAATTTGGTAAATGGGAAAGTAATCATAGTCGTAGCTAGGAAATCCCAATATCTTGCTGCTAACATTAGAAGTGTATCTTTCTTTTCTGAAACGACCCATGCACTTCCTGTGGTTACCCCACATTCTTTCATTTGTAATGGTTGAACCATTTTTGTAATCCAGCTTTTATGAGGGACAATATCCGAATCAATGAATAAGTATACCTCCGTATCTGGTTCTGCATTCATAACACCATTCAGTAAATTATTCACTTTGTCACTTCTATACTTGGAAACATCATCTTTCACAGCTTGAATAAAATGTGCAATCTTACTATCCTTGGTAAGTTTTTTGACAAGTCGTACTGCTTCAGAATCTTTATCAGATGACACAAAATAAACAGAATATTTTCCCTTATACTCTTGTTCCAACAAACTTTTAATTGTCTGTTCAAAATTACAGTCGCACCCTTTGAAGGGCAGTATTACTGAAACATTAGGAGTGTAACTTTTATTAGGAAGAGAATCAATATACTTTACATTTGATTTTCTCTTAAAATAGAACCAAACTCCCAGAAATCCTTGAATACAAAAAAGTATTACTAGTATGGAACTTAATATGTAACTTAACATAATTCCTCCTTATCTTAGCTTATGTTTTTAGTTTTAGGTCTTCTTAAGTCTATATCTCCTTTCTTTGCCCTAACGATCTCACCAAAGCAAAGTCAGTAAATATTTGACTCGTGCCTCCCTTTACAAAATGTGAGAATAGTTACCTTTAACTGTTCCTTTTTTCATTTATATATTAATACTTTCTACTAAATATGTCAATTATACATTTTTTACCGATTTAATGAGCATAAAAAAATACCAAACCACATTAATTAACAATAAGCTGACGTTTCTCCTAGCCGCAACGTTCTTGACAACCTCTAATATTCCCCTATAGTGGGTAGTGGGTTTTGAAATTAAATAATCAATAATACTGTAACCATAATAAGCTAGTATCCTATTATCTTAGGCTCTATAATAAATGTTGGGGTATGTGAATGAACTCATTCACAACTCCGGCATTTTTCTTTATAATAAAAAAGACCCCCAAGTGCCA
>DBKX01000159.1:4440-4681 GCA_002297865.1 Lachnoclostridium sp. UBA739 | reverse complement strand
TTGCGCTTCGTAACGTACGTCGTGATGCAAACGATTCCTTTAAAAAAGCCAATAAAGCTAATGAAATCACAGATGATGAATGCAAATCATATGAAGATAAAGTTCAAAAATTGACAGATAAATATGTAGACGAAGTGGATAAAGCTATCGAAGCAAAATCAAAAGAAATCCTTACAGTATAAGAGGATGTATTAGTGTTAGCGTGGTTGCAAGACGCAACGCTTGTAGAAGCTTGCTTGAC
>DBKX01000159.1:0-4431 GCA_002297865.1 Lachnoclostridium sp. UBA739 | reverse complement strand
CAAAAGGACGTGTTTTGGTAACAAAATGCGTCTTTGTTGTATTTTAGGGAAGTATGTTAAGCATATTTCTGTTTAACCGGAGGTAGAAGATGGAAGGACTTACGATTCCAAAACATGTTGCGATTATTTTAGATGGTAATGGAAGATGGGCAAAGAAGAGGCTCATGCCTAGAAAGTACGGTCATGTACAAGGGGCCAAAACAGTTGAAAAAATCTGCGAAGAAGCGTGGAGAATGGGCATTAAGTATTTAACTGTTTATGCATTTTCAACAGAGAACTGGAAGAGACCAGAAGATGAAATAAATGCAATTATGAAATTACTTCGTGATTATTTGAAAAACTGTTTAGAAATAAGTAAAAAGAATGATATGCGCGTGCGTGTCATAGGGGATAGAAGCGGTTTAAAAGACGATATCGTAAAGGCTATTGAAAATTTGGAAGAACAATCAAAGAATAATAAAGGTTTGAATTTTCAAGTTGCTCTTAATTATGGAGGACGTGATGAAATAACTCGTGCAGTACGAAACATAGCACAGCAGGTCAAAGAGGGAACTTTAAAAGTCGAGGACATCGATCAAGATAAGATTTGTTCTTACCTGGACACAGCGGATATACCAGATCCAGATCTTATGATTCGAACAAGTGGAGAACAGAGAATTTCCAATTACTTGTTGTGGCAGCTTGCTTATTCTGAGTTCTATTTCACTGATGTGCTGTGGCCTGACTTCACGAAAGAAGACTTAGAAAAGGCAATTGCATTCTATAATAAAAGAGACCGACGCTTTGGCGGAGTATAGGAGGTAGGTATGTTTGTAACTAGATTAATAAGTGGAATTGTATTGTTGGCAATTATGTTAGCAACCATTATTACAGGAGGCAATGTATTACTTCTATTCATAGCTGCTATTTCATTAATAGGACAGTTTGAGTTATATCGTGCGGTGAAACTGAATAAAACACCACTAGCTTTTTTAGGGTATGTTGCCAGTATAGGATACGAGATTTTATTATTTTATCAGTTAACAGACTATATTATGATATTTACGGTTATGTTTCTTATTGCAATATTAGCCGTATATGTTGTTATGTATCCTAAATTTGTTACAGAGCAGGTAAGTCTGGCATTGTTAGGCTTTGTATACGTAACAGTACTATTGTCTTATATTTATCAGGTACGTATTAAACCTTCAGGAGCTTTAACCGTATGGTTAATCTTCATTGCAGCATGGGGGTCGGATACATGCGCATATTGCGTTGGAATGTTGATTGGTAAGCATAAGCTGCCTTCAAAACTCAGTCCGAAAAAGACGATTGAGGGATGCGTAGGCGGAGTCATTGGGGCAGGATTGTTAGGCTTCTTGTATGCAACCATTTTAAAAGATAAATTAATAGGGGACTTTACGAATCCTCAGTTACTGTTTGCTGCCATAGGTTGTTGTGGCTCAATTATTGCACAATTTGGTGATTTGGCAGCATCTGCAGTGAAGCGAAACCATGACATAAAAGATTATGGGAAATTAATTCCAGGTCATGGTGGAATTATGGATCGATTTGATAGTATTTTATTTACTGCGCCAATCGTATACTTACTAGTAGTATTATTTATTTAGAGAAACAAAATGGAGAACGTTATGAAGAAAATAGCAATTTTAGGTTCAACTGGATCAATCGGAACACAGACTTTGGATGTGGTAAGAAATAATAAAGATTTAGAGGTAGTTGCCTTGGCTGCTGGTTCCAATATTACACGATTGGAAGAACAAATCTTAGAATTTCGTCCAAAGGTTGTTTCGGTCTGGGAAGAGCAGAAGGCAAAAGAACTAAGGGAAAAAGTAAAACACCTTGATGTAAAAGTACTAAGTGGTATGGATGGGCTTATTGCTTGCGCAGCAGAAAGGGAAAGTTCCGTTGTAGTAACTGCTGTGGTAGGGATGATTGGTATCAGACCAACCATTGAAGCAATTAAAGCAGGTAAGGATATTGCTCTTGCGAATAAGGAAACGTTAGTAACTGCAGGTCATTTTATTGTACCACTAGCAAAAGAATATGGTGTGTCTCTATTACCGGTTGATAGCGAGCACTCTGCTATATTCCAGTGTTTACATGGAGAAAGACAGAATAAAGTTTCTAAGATTCTCTTAACAGCATCGGGTGGACCTTTCAGAGGAAAAAAACTAGAAGAGTTAAAGAATATCCAGGTAGAGGATGCCTTAAAACATCCAAACTGGTCTATGGGACAGAAGATAACCATTGATTCTTCTACAATGGTAAACAAGGGACTTGAAGTAATAGAAGCAAAATGGCTGTTTGATGTAGAGTATTCGCAGATTCAAGTCGTGGTACAGCCACAAAGCATCATACATTCAATGGTAGAATTTGAAGATGGAGGTGTAATGGCACAGCTTGGGACTCCTGATATGAGGCTGCCAATTCAATACGCCCTATATTATCCAGAGAGACGACCATTGCCAGGTGATAGACTTGATTTTTACAAGCTTGGTCAAATTACATTTGAAGAGCCAGATTTGGAAACATTTCGTGGCTTAAAGCTTGCATTTGAAGCAGGAAGACTCGGAGGAAGTATACCGACTGTCTATAATGCAGCCAATGAGCTTGCAGTTTCCATGTTCCTAAAAAGGAAAATTTCTTATCTTGAAATTGTGAAAAGTATTGAGTATGCTATGAAGAAGCACAGTTTCATTGACAATCCGAATGTGGAACAGATACTTTCAGTGGAACAGGAGACATATCATAATTTAGAAGAAAAATGGAAAAAGGAAGAGGAATAGTATGCAAATTTTAATCGCACTTTTAGTGTTCAGTGTCATTATTATCATTCATGAACTAGGACACTTTTCACTTGCCAGAAAAAATGGTGTTACTGTTACAGAGTTTTCAGTTGGTATGGGACCACGTTTACTTACCATTGTGAAGGGAGACAATGGGATATCTGCGAAAATTTTCGCTTCAACAGATGTTTGTATGAACCGAGCTGATTGGAAAGAACACACCAAGTATTCTTTGAAACTGCTTCCTCTTGGTGGTTCTTGTATGATGCTTGGAGAAGATGAAGATGTTCAGGATGTGAATGCATTTAACAATAAAGGTGTGTGGGCAAGAATATCCGTTATTTTTGCTGGACCATTTTTCAACTTTATTTTGGCATTTTTATGTGCTTTATTCATTATTGGTAAAGTGGGTTATGATAGACCTACTGTTGATGTTGTCGCTAAGGATTTTTATACACATGGCGAAGGCATTCAAGTTGGAGATCTTGTAAAGGAAATTAACGGTTCTAAAATCCGGGTTTCCAGAGAAGTTAGCTATTATTTGGCATTCAATGGCTGTCCTGGAGATTCTTTTACGGCAAAAGTAATTCGTGATGGAAAACCCGTTACCATAGAGTCTCCTTATTATAAGAATTCACAAGGGCAAGTAACATTGCCGTTTGATGTACAGTATAAAAGAGTAAAAGTTGGACCATTAAAGGTTCTTAAGTATAGCGCTTATGAGGTAAAACTTTGGATTGAAGTTACAGTAAAAAGTATTGGACAAATGGTTACTGGCAAGGTGAGCAAAGATGATATATCAGGCCCAGTTGGTATCGTAGATATGATTGGTGACACATATAAACAAAGCAAGTCAGAAGGTATGATGCAAGTGATTCTGAATATGCTTTATATTACCATTTTGTTAAGTGCCAACTTGGGTGTCATGAACTTGCTTCCACTTCCTGCTTTGGATGGAGGCCGACTAGTATTCTTGTTTATTGAAGCAATCAGAGGTAAGGCGATCGATCGTGAAAAAGAAGGAATGGTTCATTTTATTGGACTTGTAGCGTTGATGCTTTTAATGGTATTTGTTATGTTTAATGATTTTAGCCGAATTTTTCATTAGACGAGATTGGAGTATAGCATGATTCGAGAAAATACAAAGGTAGTAGCCATAGGTAATCGAGTGATTGGTGGCAATAATCCGATTCTAATACAGTCAATGACAAACACAAAGACTGAGGATGTAAAGGCAACGGTGGAACAGATAAAACGACTGGAAAAAGCAGGATGCGATATTATTCGTTGTGCAGTTCCAACGGAACAGGCTGCTTATGCTTTAAAAGAGATTAAAAAGGAGATTTCCATTCCATTGGTAGCGGATATTCATTTTGATTACCGTTTAGCAATTCTAGCTATGGAAAATGGAGCGGATAAAATCCGTATAAATCCAGGCAATATAGGTTCTATTGAGAGAATTAAAGCAGTTGTGGATGTTGCGAAAGAACGTAATATTCCAATACGTGTAGGTGTGAATAGTGGTTCTTTAGAAAAAAGCTTAATTGAAAAATATGGTGGTGTAACAGCCCAAGGTATCGTGGAAAGTGCCCTTGATAAAGTAAAGATTATTGAAGGCATGGGATAGGACAATCTTGTCATG
>DBKX01000269.1 GCA_002297865.1 Lachnoclostridium sp. UBA739 | reverse complement strand
TGGAGTTGGTAAAACAACAACAGCTATTAATTTATCTGCTTGTCTAGCTGAAAAAGGGCAGCGGGTACTTGTCATTGATATAGATCCTCAGGGTAATACTACAAGTGGGTTTGGTATTGATAAATATAATACTGAAAGTACAGTATATGAACTTATGGTAGGTGAGTGTTTACTTGAGGAATGTATGATTGAGAATATCTATGAAAAACTCTCAATTATTCCATCTAACGTGAACCTGGCAGGGGCAGAAATTGAATTAATTGATATTGATGAAAAAGAATATATTCTTAAAAAGGAAATTGATAAAGTTAAGGACAAGTTTGATTACGTAATTATCGACTGTCCTCCATCTCTAAATATTCTGACAGTTAATGCTATGACTACTGCAAATACGATTTTAGTTCCAATACAATGTGAGTATTATGCGCTAGAGGGATTATCTCAGCTCATACATACTATTAATTTAGTAAAAGAAAGATTAAACCCTGAATTAGAAATTGAGGGAGTCGTTTTTACAATGTATGATGCTAGAACTAATTTATCCTTACAGGTTGTAGAAAACGTAAAAGAAAACTTACATCAAAATATCTATAAAGCAATTATTCCAAGAAATGTTCGTCTTGCAGAAGCACCAAGTCATGGAATACCAATTAATGTATATGAACCAAAGTCAGCTGGTGCTGAGGCGTATAGGGAACTGGCTAATGAAGTAATGGAAAGAGAGGATTCCTAATGACAGTTAAGAATAAACATGGATTGGGAAAAGGCTTAGACTCAATGATTCCTGCCAAGAGGGAAAAGGTAAAACAGGAAGCAATAAAGATAGATGATGTTTCACGTGAAACATTCGTAAATATCAATGAAATAGAACCAAATAGAGAGCAGCCAAGAAGAAGGTTTGATGAAGATAGTTTACTTGAGCTGGCAGAGTCAATTAAACAATATGGAATTGTTCAGCCATTAATACTACAAAAAAGAAATGAAATATTTGAAATTGTAGCAGGAGAGCGAAGATGGAGAGCGGCACGTATTGCTGGGTTAAAAAGGGTGCCAGCAATTATTAAAAATTATAGTGAGCGAGAGGTTCTTGAAATAGCACTTATTGAAAATATACAGCGTGAAGATTTAAATCCAATTGAAGAGGCTTATGCATATAAGAAACTTATAGAAGAATTTGAGTTGAAACAAGATGAGGTAGCAGACAGAGTTTCCAAAAGTAGGGTTGCAATTACTAACTCACTGAGATTATTAAAGCTTGGAGAAAATGTTCAACAAATGCTCATAGATGAATTGATTACTAGTGGACATGCTAGAGCACTATTGGGCATACCGGACCGAAAGGCACAAGATGAGTTGGCCATGCAAGTATTGGACCAAAAACTTAGCGTGCGCGATACAGAAAAACTGGTTAAGAACACACAAAAGCAAAAGAAGACAGAACCAGAGAAGAAAGTAGATAGTAATAACGATAAGAAGAAGGTAGAAAAATTAGTTTTAAAAGAACTTGAGGATAAAATGACGGAGGCATTGGGGACAAAGGTAATGATAGCAAAAAAGAATAAAAATAAAGGTCTCATTACAATGGAATACTATTCTCAAGAAGATTTAGAACGATTAACAGAAATATTATTATCTAAGAGGTAGAGGAGATAGGGCAATGAATATTCTAGATCAGCTTGGAATAAGTACTGATTATGTCATACTTGGAATGGCAGGAGTTATTGTACTTCTGTTAATAATCCAGATTGTACAAGGCATAAAAATATCAAGACAAAAAAAGCGTCTAGCTAAATTTATGGAGGGCTCTGATGCAAAGAGTCTTGAAGGAATTGTAAAAGAAAGATTAGACCAATTTGAAGGCATTAAGGAAAGTATTGCTTCTGTTCAGGAAAGAGTAGACAAAATAGATGAGACACTGCTTACCGTTTATAAAAAGAGTGCTATTTTAAAATATGATGCCTTCAAAGAAATGGGAGGAAAGCTAAGCTTTGTTTTAGCACTACTCAACGAAGAAAACAATGGTTTTATTTTGAATTCAATGCATAGTAGCAGAGAAGGATGCTTTACTTATGTGAAGGAAATTATTGATGGTAAGTCTTTCATTACATTGTCTGAAGAGGAAAAGAAGACACTGGATGAAGCAATCAATAGTACTAATTTTATGGAGTAAATAGAAGTAGGGTTATTAATGAAGAGAAAGTCAATAAATGCGATTAAAGGAAATGAAATTTTAGCAAGAGATATTTATGGAAGTACGGATACCATTTTAATGGTATCCGGCATGGTCTTAAAAAAAGAATATATTGAAAGATTAAAGCAGTTAAATGTCGATTATGTGTACATAGAGGATGGATTCTCAAGAGAATCTTCAGAACAACGAACGATAGAAGCACGAATTAAGCAAAAATGTGAAGAAACAGTTGAAAGCGTATATGAAAGATACTCTTATTGCGGAGACGTGGAATTGAAGGAATTAACATCCGTGGCTAATAAGGTAATATTTGAAGTGTTGAAGGAGCCAAATGTGCTTTATAGCGTTGAAAGTGTGCGCCAAAAACATGAAACAGTTTATTCTCATAGCTTAAATGTATGCGCTTTATCCGTACTAGTTGCATTAAAACTTGGTCTAAATAAAAATCAAATTGAGGATATTGCAATTGGAACTTTACTTCATGATATAGGTTATATGTATTTAGAGAATCCAGGAACAAATGACACGATTCATGACTTCTTGAGTATAAATGAAAAATTAATAAAAAAGCATGTTGTATATGGATATACAGAGGTTGAAAATGAGACATGGTTAAGTAAAAAGGCAAAAAACATTATTCTGTCTCACCATGAGTTTTTTGATGGAACAGGTTATCCTTTAAAACTAGCGGGTAATGAGATTGATATTGAAACTAAAGTGGTGACCATATGCAATGAATTTGACAAAGCGCTTTATAATAATGTTAATAAAACGATAAAAAGTCATGAGGCAGTAGAGTTTATTATAACGCAGAAAAATAAAATGTTTGATCCTAATGTAGTAGAAGCATTTAGTGCATCAGTTGCAAGGTATCCTAATGGAATAAGAATTATAACCAATCAAGGAGATATTGGAATAGTTGTAAGACAGAATGTAAACTTTCCAACAAGACCTGTAATACGAATCATGCAAGATAAGGATGGAAGAACTTTAGAAAAGCCTATCGAAAAGAATTTATTAGAAGAGTTATCATTATTTATTGAAGAGTTAACTGATTAATATTTAGAATTGTAAAAAGACGTGAAAATGATGTGAAATGAGTATTTATTAGTATTGGTTTCACAGAGTTTCACGTTTTTTTCGTTATATCCCAAATGATATGCTATTGACTTTTAATGTTAAGTAAGATAGACTAAAATTAAATAATTATTAACTTAAAACAACCTAAAATTTATGAAAATATGATTAATAGGAGAAGAAATATGGGAATAACATTTGAAGAGAAAAGTAGAGTTTTTAAACTTGATAGTAAAAGTAGTACATATATGATAGGAATAGTAGATGAAGATGGTTTTATCGGGCACATTTACTATGGAAAATACATTAGTGATAAGGATATGTCTTATTTATTAAAGACAGGAGAGCAGCCACTGATACCATCCATTAATAATCGAGAAAGAATTTCTTTTATGGACAACTTTCCTTTTGAATACTCTACACATGGAGTGGGAGATTACAGAGAGTCATGCTTAAAGGTAAGAAAGGACGATGGCACTTCAGCGTGTAATTTAAGCTATAAGAAACATAAAATATATGCAGGAAAACCAAAACTTGAGGGGTTACCAGCGTCGTTTGGGAGTAGTGAAGATTGCACTACATTAGAGATTGTATGTAGTGATGACTGTATAGGTATCGAGGTTATTTTAATATATACGGTATTTGAAGAATTGGACGTTATTGCACGAAGTGTAAAGATAAGAAACATTGGTAATGAGATATGCTATATTGAAAAGGCATTATCTACTTGTGTTGATTTTGAGGGAATGGATTTTGATGTTATTACGTTACATGGCTCTTGGGCAAGAGAACGGCATATACAGAGAAGAAATGTAGATCTTGGAAAGTACTCGGTGAGCTCTATCAGAGGAGAATCAAGTCATCAGGAACATCCTTTTATGGCGATTGTTTCACGTGAAACAAATCAAGATAGTGGAGAAGTGTATGGATTTAGTTTTGTTTATTCTGGTAATTTTCTTGCTGAAGTCGAAGGAACACAGTTTCATAATACTAGATTTGTTATGGGAATCAATCCAGAAAATTTTGAGTGGAAACTGCAGGCTCATGAAGAGTTTACAACTCCAGAGGTGATATCTGTATTCTCGCACGAAGGTATTGGATCTATGACACATACATATCATGATTTTTATCGTAAACATTTAATTCGAAGTAAATATAAGGATATGAAACGACCAATTCTTATAAATAACTGGGAAGCAACATACTTTGACTTCAATACAGAAAAACTTTTAAAAATAGCAGAAGATGCAGCAAAGCTTGGTATTGAAATGCTTGTTATGGATGATGGATGGTTTGGAAATCGTAATAGTGATGACTGTGCGTTGGGAGACTGGTTTATAAACGAAGATAAATTAAAGGGTGGCCTAAAATACTTAGTAGAAGAAGTAAATAAATTAGGTATGAAGTTTGGAATATGGTTTGAGCCAGAGATGATTTCACCTGACTCGGATCTTTATCGTGAACATCCAGACTGGGCAATTCAAATTAAAGGTAGAGAAGCTGGATTGGCTAGAAATCAATATGTGTTAGACTTTTCAAGAAGAGAAATTAGAGACACTATTTATGAACGGATGAAGAACATTTTAAATAGTGCCCCAATATCATATGTAAAATGGGATATGAACAGACCTTTGAGTGATCTTGGAAGTAGTGCATTATCTTCTGATAGGCAAGGGGAATTGTCTCATCGATATGTTTTAGGATTATATGAAATGTTAGAAAAGTTCAATACCGACTTTCCTGATATTCTTTTGGAAGGATGTTCAGGTGGTGGTGCAAGGTTTGATCCAGGAATGTTATATTATTGCCCACAAA
>DBKX01000221.1:3648-13558 GCA_002297865.1 Lachnoclostridium sp. UBA739 | reverse complement strand
ACTGTTACAGCAGATAAGATATATCAATATCCTACTATAAAAGAAATGGCACAATATATCTATGATATAAGTGGCGAAGGTGTACAAGAAGATAGAACAGAAGAGCCAAGTGCAAAAGCCACAGAAGAAGCCACAGCAGAGGCTACAGAAGAAACAGAATCTTCCAAGGATATTCAGAGAGAACTGGAAAGATTAGTAGAACAGGTTGTAACTGCGGAAATAAATTTAGATGACGCAGAGCAAAGATATAAAAAATTATAAGGAATGGTGAAAAAAATGAGCAAAGAAGAAATTTTCAAAGTAATTACAGAAAGTACAGTAGAAATTATTCCAGAGTTAGAAGGAACAGACTTTAAGATGACAGACAGATTGGTCGATTTAGGATGTAATTCTATCGACCGTGCTGATATTGTTAGTCTTACACTTGAATCACTAGATTTAAGAATTCCTAGAGTTGTGCTTGGAAAAGCAAACAATATGGGAGAATTGGCTGAGGTGATTTATGAAGAGATGCAGAAACAGTAAGTCGGTTATTACAGGCTTAGGGATAACATCAGCAGTCGGCCAAGGAGTCGAAGCATTTTCAAATGCACTATGGAATGGAAATCATTCCTTTGCTGTTTTAAAAAGAGAAGACAGGTGTTATGAAGATGTGAAGTTTATAGGAGCAGAAATTCCAGAATTATCTGGAATGGATGCTTTTTCAAGAAGAGTATTAAGAAAATGTTCTTATACTGAGCAAGTAGCACTAGCTACAGTAAAAGAAGCTTGGGAAGATGCAGAACTTCAAGGAGTGAATCCAGATTCGACTGGTCTTATTATTGGAGGCTCAAATGTACAGCAGCGTGAACTATTAAAGATTTCTAAGAAATATAGGGATGATGCTTATTACATACCAGCAACGTATGCTTGCTCGTACATGGACACGGATATATGTGGTTTATGTACAGAAGAATTTGGAATACATGGTTTGGCGTACACTGTTGGTGGAGCATCTGCAAGTGGTCAACTAGCTTTTTTACAAGCAGTCCAGGCAGTTGAGTCAGGAATGGTTGACGTTTGTATCGCAGTTGGTACACTAATGGATTTGTCCTATTTAGAATGTCAGGCTTTTCGTTCAATCGGAGCAATGGGATCAGATAGGTATAGTCAGACACCTGATCAGGCTTGTCGCCCATTTGATAATGACCGAGACGGATTTATCTATGGAGAGAATTGTGCAGTTCTTGTTGTAGAAAGCAAAGAATCTGCAAAAAGAAGAGGAAAGAAAGCTTATGCTACCGTAGAGGGATTTGGAATACATATGGATGCGAACCGCAATCCGAATCCATCACTTGAAGGTGAAATGCGAGCAATTCAAAAGGCACTTGAAGATGCCGAATTAGAATCCAGTCAGATTGATTATATCAATCCGCATGGTTCAGGTTCTAAGATAGGAGACCAAATTGAATTGGAAGCGTTAAAATCCTGTGGTTTAAATCATGCATATATCAATGCAACAAAATCAATTACAGGACATGGATTAAGTGCTGCAGGTGCAGTAGAATTAGTTGCTACTGTTTTGCAGATGAAAGAAGGAAAACTGCATCCGACTAGAAATCTCTTGAATCCAATAGACACTTCTTTTCATTGGGTTCAAGAGAGTGCATTGGATTATACTATTCAGAATGCAATTAGTATGAGCATAGGCTTTGGAGGTATTAATACAGCAGTTTGCCTAAGTGCAATTTGCAAATAAACTATGAAATAGAAAAGTACAGAATAATAAAGGAGTCTACTTTCTGCTTGAAAGCAGACTCCAAAATTGGAAAAAAAGAAAAATTAAATTTGTACAGGAGGAAGAAAAGTGGCAGTAGGAATTGAAGCAATGAATGTATTTGGTGGAACTGCGTATCTAGATGTAAAGGAATTAGCAGATTATCGTCAGCTAAATGAGACAAGATTTAATAATTTATTAATGAAAGAAAAGGCAGTAGCGTTACCTTACGAAGACCCAGTTACTTGTGGTGTAAATGCAGCAAAACCTATTATTGATGCTCTTACAGAAGAAGAAAAAAATAAAATCGAACTTGTAATTACCTGTTCAGAGTCAGGAATCGATTTTGGTAAATCTATGAGTACATATATACATAAATACTTAGGACTTAATACGAATGTCAGAATGTTTGAATTAAAACAAGCATGTTATTCTGGAACAGCAGGTTTTCAGATGGCAGTTAACTTCATTTTGTCCAATACGTCAAAAGGCGCAAAAGCATTAGTTATTGCTACCGACATCTCTAGGTTTTTAATTACAGAAGGTGGTTCAGCTTTAACAGAAGACTGGTCATACGCAGAGCCAAGTGGAGGAGCGGGAGCAGTTGCTGTTCTTGTAAGTAATCGTCCATATATTTATCAAGTAGATGTTGGTGCAAATGGTTACTTTGGATATGAAGTTATGGATACTTGCAGACCTGTACCAGACAGTGAATCAGGAAATGCAGATCTTTCACTGCTTTCTTATTTAGACTGTTGTGAACAAGCATACAAAGAATATACAAAGAGAGTTGCCAATGTAAGTTATCAGAATACGTTCCAGTACTTATGTTTCCATACACCATTTGGTGGAATGGTAAAAGGAGCTCATCGTACTATGATGAGAAAGGTTGAAAAAGTTCGTAAGGCAGATCTGATTGAAGAAGATTTCGAAAAAAGAGTTAAACCTGGAATTACCTATTGTGCACGTGTAGGAAATATCATGGGGGCAACAGTGCTAATGTCAATTGCAAGTACAATTGATAATGGTGAATTTGATACAACAAAGAGATTAGGATGCTTCTCTTATGGTTCAGGATGCTGTTCAGAATTTTATAGTGGTGTTGTAACCAAAGAAGGTCAGGAAAGAATTCGTCAGTTAAAAATATCAGAACAGCTTGACAACCGTTACCGCTTAACAATGGATGAATATGAACAGCTATTAAGAGAAAGTTCCATTGTAAAATTCGGAACTAGAAATGCAAAATTAGATGTTGAAATGATACCTGGTGCATATAAGGCAAGTGTTGGAAAGCAGAGACTTGTTTTAGACAGTATCAATGAATTCCACAGAGAGTACAGGTGGCTGTAGTGAATTATGAAACGATAAGAGTACGAGAAGAAGGAAAGATATGTTATCTTCAGATTTATCGTCCTGAAAATAATAATACAATTAATGACCAACTTATAAAAGACTGTCATCATGTATTAGATTCCATGTCCAATGAGATTACAATTGTTGTATTAGAAGGGTTGCCAGAAACATTTTGTTTTGGAGCTGATTTTAAAGAACTCTATCAAAAGAATCAAGAAGCTTCTGAAAATCAACCACATCCTGAAGATATGTATGAATTATGGCAAAGATTATACACAGGACCGTTTGTATCAATTGCAAATGTAAAAGGTAAAGTGAATGCTGGAGGAATGGGATTTGTTTCGGCGTGTGATATTGTAATCGCTGACGAAACTGCAGTTTTTAGTTTATCAGAATTATTGTTTGGAATTTATCCTGCAATTGTATTCCCTTTTCTTGTAAATAAAATCGGCTTGAACAAAGCCAATTACTTTACCATGATGACACAGCCACTTAATGTAGAAAAAGCATATGAATATGGTTTGGTTAATGCATATGCAAAAGATACAACATCACTTCTTCGAAGAAATTTATTACGCTTAAAGGTTTTATCCAAGCGAGGAATTGAAAATTATAAGAAGTATCGTAATCAATACACAGAGGGGATATTTTATCATAAAGCGGGAGCGATTGAAGCAAATAAGGAGATGTTTTCCAATCCTGAAAATTTGTCTGATATATTCAATTTTGTTGAGAAAGGTAAATATCCCTGGGAGTAGGGTGAGGGTGCGCATAAATGGATAGGAAAGTAGTATTTGAGGAGAAAATTACATCTGAAATTTTAATGCTTCGGATGGAAGACCGAGTGAGTAAAAATACCTTTTCAAAAGAGTTAATTGAGCAGCTAGAAGAGAGTTTTGAGCGAATTAGGAACGATGATGTATATAAAGTTGTTATAATGACCGGATATGATAATTATTTTTGTTCAGGCGGAACGATGGAGAGTCTGTTAGCTATCAATCAGGGTAAGGAAAAGTTTACAGATAAAAATATATATTCACTAGCACTAGAGTGTGATATACCGGTCATTTCTGCCATGCAAGGTCATGGGATCGGTGGTGGCTTTGTAATGGGGCTGTTTGCTGATTTCGTTGTACTCGGTAAGGAATGTGTATATACAACCAATTTTATGAAATATGGATTTACACCTGGTATGGGAGCAACCTGTGTGGTGCCTAAGAAACTTGGGATTGCATTAGGTGAAGAAATGTTGTTAAATGCGGGAACGTATCGTGGTCCTGAATTAGAGAAGCGAGGAGTTCCATATCCTGTGTTACCGAAGGCAGAAGTTGTAGGATATGCGATTGAACTTGCAAAACAATTGGCAGAAAAGCCTAGACTGTCCCTCATTACGTTAAAGAAGCATTTAGTTTCAGATATAAGAAATGAATTACCCGCGTATATTGAAAAAGAAATAGAAATGCATGAAATTACCTTTCACCAGCCAATTGTTGAAGAAAGAATAAAGCAGTTATTTGGTAGATAGTTTAGGGGGAAGAAGCATGAATGTTAGGCAGGTTTTAGAGCAGTTAAAAGAAGGAAAAATCACTCAGGAAGAGGCAGTTTTACTACTAAAAGATATGAAGGAATCTGTGGTGAAAACAACACAATACAATAATGGTGTGGTTTTAGTAGAAATGGCAGATGTACAGAATAAGAATATGTTCTCTAAAGAACTGATAACTGGTTTAATCAGGACATTTGAAGAAATAAATCAAAATGATTCTTGTAAAGTGGTTATTCTGGCTGGGTCCCGCAACTATTTTGCATGTGGAGGTAATGAAGAAGGTCTGTTAGAACTTTATAATGGAACAGCTAAGATGACAGACTTCGGAGTATACGAATTACCGCTAAAATGCAGAGTTCCTGTGATTGCTGCAATGAATGGTCATGCGATCGGTGGTGGCTGGTGTTTAGGAATGTTTTGTGATTTTGTACTTCTAGGCAGCGAATGCAGTTACACATGCAATCATATGAGATATGGCTTTACACCAGGGGATGGAGCTACCTTTATTTTTAAAGAAAAGATGGACATTAATGTTGCACAAGAAATCCTTTACACAGGAAAAACTTATAAAGGATTTCAATTAGCTGAAAAAGGAGTCAGCTTGACTATTGTATCCAAAAAAGAGGTGTTAACAGAAGCCAAGGCACTCGCTGACGAAATTGCACAGGCTCCACTTAAGTCTTTGATTTTGCTAAAAGAACATATGACACAAGAAATCAGAGAAAAATTAGATCAAGTAGTTGAGAAAGAGTGGGAAAATCAGAAGAAAACGCTTTCAAATAATCCAATTGTACTAAAAAATATACTAGGTGCATTTGACGCAAAGGAACCGATTAGTCAGCTGGTCCCGCTTAATTCGGTAAAGAAAGGGAAACCAATATTCTGGATTCATGGTGATGAAGNNAAGGGGAATTAGATAGCCTCTATAGTATTGCGAAAGAATTGGAGTATCCTGTTTATGGACTCAGAATTGTGAAGTATATTGAGCATGAACCTAGATTTACTAATATTCAAATTCTGGCTTGTGATTATGTAGAACAGATTAAGAAAAAGCAAAGTAAAGGACCTTATCGTTTAGGTGGTTATTCCATTGGAGGGCTTATAGCATATGAAATAGTAAGGCAACTTCAGATGCAAGGTGAAGAAGTAGATACGCTCTTACTAATCCAAGCACCAAATGCTGAAAAAATAATGGAAAGCCGCAAGTCGGATTATGACTTCTTATTACAAGGGGTCAATCGAACTTTGATTGGAAGAAATCAGGAAAATCAAAATGAACTCAGCCAAGTCCTTATTAAACCAGATGAGGCAACAGGAGAAGATAGCGAATCTTATTTAGCAAGGCTAATTGAAATAGGAAAAGAGAGAGGCTTGTCGTTATCAATATCGGAAGGTGAATTGTGGGATATGTTTTGGCAGAGATTTCAAATTAAGAAACATTTGTTTGAAATGATATTGAAACTTCTACCGCTTCCACATCCAAACATGGTAAACTGTTATTATTGTACTAGTTCTACAGAAGAGTATTATGGAGCTTTAGAGTCATATTTTATGAGAGATACACCAATCCAACTTGGATTAATGGATGCAGATAAGTATTGGAATGAGTTAATGGATAAGGTTGTTACGAAAGAAATCGCTGCCACCAATCAGTTTACTGCTATGTATGAACCACAGTTTAGAGAACAGTTGATACAGTATCGAAGTGAAGTATATAACAGTCAGAAAAAAGAGTAATGGGGAAAAGGAGTACAGTATGAAATTAAGTTTACAGTATTATGCAATGGTACCACTGCTTAGAAAAGGAAAAATTAGTACGGAGCAGATTTTTAGTTATGCCTCAAAAGAGGGGTATGAAGCAATCGAGTATCTGCTTTTTGATCCATCGATGGATATTAAACCAGTAAAGGAACTGTTGGAAAAATACAATTTGTCCGTGTCCTGTGTGGATTGCTTTTTTGATTTTGCAACATGCGATGAAGATGTATTCCAGAAACAAATCGAAATTGCATATAGCGCAGTGGACAAAGTAAAACAATTAGGAAGTAAGTATATGATGGTGGTTCCTGCATATGAAGAATCCGTTACCACCAAAGAAGAAGCTGCACAGAATATTATTAAAGGTTTAAAATTACTCGTGGAATATGCAGGAAAAAAGGATATAGGTATTACAATTGAGGATTATCCAAATCTGAAAGTTCCGCTATGTAGTATAGATGAAATACATAGGATACTAACAGAAGTTCCAGGTCTTTATTTAACGTTTGATACAGGAAACTTTTTGATTGCAGAAGATGAATCAAAAGAAGCTTTGCAGAAACTTTACAAATATGTGAGAAATGTACATGCTAAAGACTGGAAGTTAGTTGAGGATGGTCAGTATCTGGAAACAAAATTAAAAAGAAAAGTGACATCTACCATTCATGGGGATGGAATTATAAAGTTCAAGGAATTATTTCAAATCTTGCAAGAAAACGCATATGACGGCTACATAAGTGTTGAGTTTGAGGGAGATATGGAAGATTTGGAACCGATCAAAAAATGCACAAAATACTTAAGAAGCATTTTAAAACAGTGTAAGGAGGTATGAAAATGTCAACAGTATTAGCAATCTCAGGGGCAGCATATGGTCATGTTACACCAACTCTTGGTATTATAGAAGAACTAGTATCTAGAGGAGAACGTGTATTGTATTTCTGTACGGAAGAGTTTAAAGCACCAATTGAAAAAGCGGGTGCTGAATTTAGAAAAATGAAACAACAGGAAATACAACCAAGAATGGGAAATGGAATAACTAAAGACAACATTTTATTTGATATTGCCATTAGAACATTTATTTCATATGATGAAGTAATTCAGGATATTTTGACGCAAATTAAAGATGATAAAATAGACTACATATTATTTGACTCTATGTTTGCGGTTGGAAGAATGCTAGCTGATATTTTAAAGGTACCTTCTGTTAGTTCATTTGCTGTATTTGCAACAGAAGAAGAGATGAAAGAAGACGATAACTTTGTAGGTATGGAATATATGGAAGAACATCCAGATATGCAAAAATACAAAGAAGTGGTTGAGAAGTTTAAGAAGGAATACAAGATAGAAGTTCCTGAGTTGACAAAACTGTTATACAATCATGGAGACTTGAATTTAGCATACACATCCGAATATTTCTTGCCTGATAAGAGTTTATATGATGAATCGTTCAAATTTATCGGTGGTCCACAGTCAATCATAAAAAAGGAAGTGGATTTTCCATTTGAAAAACTAAAAGATAAAGTGGTTGTTTATATTTCATTGGGAACTGCATTTAATGGCATGTATAAAGGAATTTACCAGGTATTTTTCGATGCCTTAGGAAAGGAAGATATTGTAGTTGTACTTTCTGCTTATCATATAGGTGTATCAGAGTTTGACATACCAGATAACTTTATTGTCAAAGAGTTTGTACCTCAATGGGAAGTGCTTCAATATGCGTCTGCTGCCATTACACATGGTGGATTAAGTACGACGAGTGATTTGGTTTATTACAATGTACCATTTTTAACATTACCTATCGGAGGAGATCAGCCATATATGGCAAAATGTTTTGAGCGATTAGGTGCTACAATTATATTGGATAAGTCAAACTTAACTGCAGAATTAGTAAGAGAATCAGTTATGAAGGTTATAAATGAGCCACAGTATGCTGAGAATATACAAAAAATAAAAGAATCATTTAAACAAGCAGGTGGAAGAAAGGCAGCAGCCGATGCTATTCTTGACATGATTCACAACATGAATATCTAATAAGATCATGGATAGACTTTTACATAGTGCTTGAAAAAATAGAAAGGGAGTTTTTCTTATGCTTTTACCTATGAATGGACTACAGTCTGCACAGTTAAATGAGACGTATGTAAATCAGCTTCTTGCATTAAATGAAGAAACTAGTGAAAGGGGGTTGGTTTTAACGGCTGAAGATGCAAAACATGTATTGCAGGCGCGTTCTCATACTTTAAACAGTTATGGAAGAATTGAACTAGGAATTAATGTGACGGAAGAAATTATTCAATTATTTCAAAAATCAGATTTTGTAAATTCTAACAATTATGTAACCATATTAACTGAGATACAAGAAATATTTTATTATTTTAAAAATGAAACGAATGAAAAGGTAGGAGATAAGGAGTTACTGGACAAGATAAAGTACTATTTTGAAATTGAATGTGGTGGTTCGATTCAGTTACTAAAGAGCAAGATGGAGGAATATTCTCGAAAGGTTAGAATGGAACAGATGAAACAGGAAATGGAGGATGAAGGGAGGGATATCTTTGAGCGAAAAGGCAAGTAGCGAAGTTAAGGTGCTTTCAAAGATTAATCGGAAAAAGTTAAGTAAATATCATTATACCAATTCGTTAATGGAGGAAGCGGTTAACGAAGGTATGTTGTCAACACTAGAAGTGGCAAATATTCAGGCAAAATTGCTTGAGTGTCTGTCAGATGTAATTATGCAGAAAACTAAAGGAGAGAGTACCTCTTTACCAGTTGACGAAACCACAGCGTTAATGGCTTCCCTTGTTTATACTTTGGATGTTTACCTGGAGCAATTCGACAATCCTGATGATGCTATAAAATTGTTAAAAGAAGAAGCAATCGACCAGTTAATTCATAAGGGAACTATGATGATTAGTGATCAGTATGATGAAATTAAAGAAATGTACTTGTATCTTGTAAAGAATAAGTTAGAAGTTCCTCTAGATTGCTATCATTCAACAATTGATGTAGCGGTTCCGACATTTCTAAAATCATATAATATTGTTTTTGCTGCGCATGTGACTGCGACAACTATTGACTATCCTTTAGCCAAGGATGATTGGGACGTGTGTGGCGTAAAATATATGTATACTTATATGAAACGTATTATATTAGAAACCCATTTTTGCAAGATGTTTGGCGATCAGAAGGTAATTAAACTTCTTGAGTGTTTTGGTAAAGCAATTAACATGGATTACAAACTGGAATTATTAAATATTTTTGAATTAGTAGTAAATAATGCTTTATTTCTTCAAATCGCAGGCAAAGACCCACTAAACTTAATTTTTGAGGAAGAGGATCGAAAAGTGTTTGTAAAGAGTATAAAACAATGGAATCAAAAAGAGGTTTCATTGTACTTGAAAGAAGGAGCAGATAAACTGATACAGACTTTAAAAATTACGGATGAAGAAACCGTAACTTATATCTATGATTATCTGCCTACTCTTGTCAAACGGATA
>DBKX01000221.1:0-3632 GCA_002297865.1 Lachnoclostridium sp. UBA739 | reverse complement strand
AAAATGTGTTACAAAACGATAGTGTAGAAAGTATTATTGTTGCCAACGTAAAAGAGGAACAGAAACAGAAGAGTTCCATTTTCCAAAGTTCTGAATCTATGAGCAGCAGGGAATTTCAAAAACTAACGGACGAGATAAGTGATATGTATGATGCGGAAGAAAAAGCAGAATATATTATCACCCATATTCAATCGATACATGATTTAGTAGATATTTTCAACTCAGATTATCTGTATGGAGATGAGTATGATGCATTGTATTCAAAGTTCGGAGATTTCGAGTTGGCTCTTCTTTCTAGGATAGTCTATTATGAGGAGATGCGTGATAACAAAGATAGTTTAAGAAAGCTTATAAAATCCATGGACTGGTTTGACTATGAATGGAAAGAGTACTTTACAAGCTTTATGTTAAAGCTAAGTGAAGAACGTATGAAGAGTGTAGAAAAACTAGTGGAAGATATTGATTATACACAATTAAATTTCGAGTAGGTTAAATTACTTAAGAAATAAAAGGAATGGAAGATGGATAATGGATAAGGATATAGAGTTAAAGTCGTTAATCAGCAAAGTATCAGTAGGTACATTTATTGGGACGGCGATACTAGCACTTGACAGTATTGTCCAGGCTATTTATGCAGGACATATTCTTGGACGGGATGGTCTTGTAAGTATAGGTTCTGGATTTTGCATAATGTTACTCTTTGTAGCATTATGTGAAGGTGCAGTCGCTGGAACAATTGGTATAGTAAAAGAAAAATACCAGGCAAAAGATCAAGATGGTTTTAAAGAAGCCGTAAATGTAGCATGGACAGTTGGTATCATAGTGAGTCTTGTTCTTACAGTTGTTGGAGTACTATTATCAGAAGTATTTCTGAAAGCACTAGGAACAGATGAAAGTATCATGGCAGACGCACTAATCTATCTTCGGATAAATCTAGAATTTAGTGGCTTAGTATATTTCATTTTTATGTGTTTGGAACTTTTAAAGAATAAACAGAAGAGGTGGCTTTCTTTTGTTTACATTGTAACAACCACTGTATTAAATATTATATTAATTCCTTTATTTGCTTCTGGAGTTTCATTTTTCCCAAAGTGCGGAATTAAGGCGTTTGCTGTTATTCCACTTATAACAGGAACGATTGGATGTATACTAAGTATAGTAGTGTTAGCAAAAGAAGAGAAAGGTTTATTTCAGTTACCAACTAAGCTATCCTTTCAATTTAGTTTCAAAGAAGTTGTAAAGAGAGGCACTCCAGCACTTTTGCCTAAGGTGCAAGCTGGTATCAGTTATCTGATTATATTGTTCTTTGTGAATAAATATGGTGCTTACGCCACCGGAGCATTTTACATAGTAACTCGGATTGATTCATTAGTTACGTTGCCGGCGATTGCGGTTATGACTGGAATTGCAGTAGGAACAGGACAAGTTA
The DNA here is from genome assembly GCA_002297865.1 of Lachnoclostridium sp. UBA739. Next base: position 2,203 of record DBKX01000221.1, on the reverse strand, counting down.
TGGCAAGTAAACAGATAGACAGATTGAAGATTGTAGTGAAACAAGGAGTTAAATTAATGGCTCCGACAATTGTAATAATAGCATTTATCTCATTTTTCTTTTCCAATGGGTTTATGCATGTCTTTACAAATGAATCTGAGATACAAAGAATTGGTGCTTCCTATCTGAAAGTTGCAGCATTTGGTTATCTATTCTTTATTGCTATGTATGTATCCAATGGAATCTTATATGGAATGCAAAAAAGTGTCTATACAACATATTTTTCCTTGATTGCAATTTTTATTGTAAGATTGCCAGTAATATGGATCTGTTATGCCAAAGGGTATGGAATCGATGTTGTATGGAAAATCATTATAGCAAGTTACATAATTTCCACTTTGTTGAGTGTTGTTACAAATGTAAATCTTCAAAGAAAGATTAGGAAATTTCTAAAAGCATAAGAAAGAGTTATTCAAACCATGTAAAAAGAGGAGACTAATTTAATTAGTCTCCTCTTAATATGTATTTTGCGTATAAATATGTAAACAAAAAAGTAATTCTTGCCCATAGATTAAATGCATGATATAATAAAACTGATATAAATTTCACTATATCATATTTTGTGATATTTGTCAAGCAAAAAATAATAAGGAGGAAATATTGTGGAGAAAGACAAAGCACAGATGAGTAATCCATTGGGACAAGAGAAAATAGGAAAGTTACTCGTTAGTTATTCAGTCCCAGTCATAATTGCAGTATTAATAAATGCTATTTATAATATTGTGGATCAAATTTTTATTGGACATGGGGTTGGTCCTGTAGGTAATGCAGCTACCACAGTTACATATCCAATCGTTACGGTGGTATCAGCTTTAGGAAGCTGGCTTGGTGGAGGTGGTACTACTTATGCGGCTATCAAACTAGGACAAGGTAACAAAGACGAGGCAGAAAAGACATTTAATAATCTTTTTGTCGTTACATTTTTAGTAGGTGTTGTGATTGCAGTCGTTACAATTATATTCTTAAGTCCAATTTTGAAACTAGCAGGTGCATTAGATGATGTTGTTTCATATGCAAAAACATATTCATCTATCATTTTAATTGGAGTTCCGTTTAACATGGTTAGTTTGTCATTATCTGGACTAGCAAGAGTTGATGGTAACCCAAGAATTTCAATGTATGGAATGATTGCCGGAGCAGTATTGAATACAATACTTGATCCAATATACATATTTGCTTTTCATTGGGGAGTCGCAGGAGCAGCATTAGCAACTATTACATCTCAAATCATTAGTGCAGGTATTATTGTATACTATTTTGCGAAAAAATCCAATTTTTTACGTTTTCAAGTTGCTAATATGAAATTACAATCTAACATAGTAAAGGAAATTATTGTTCTTGGAACATCTTCTGGTATTATTCAATTTGTTGCTGTTGTAATGCAGCTTGTTATGAATAATTCCCTTGTACATTACTGTAAAGCCGCAGGAGTTTCTGTTTCAGTAGCATTAGGTGGTATGGGAGTAGCATTAAAGATCCTTATGATATTTGCTTCGTTGTGTATGGGCTTAGGTATCGGAGCGCAGCCAATTATCGGTTTCAATTATGGAGCAAAACAGTATCTTCGTATTCGTGAAGCATTTGTTAAGGCATGTATCGGCGCCACTGTGTCTATTACAATAGGATGGATATTGTGTCAGACAATTCCTCATACATTAGCGGCTATGTTTGGTAAACAAAGTCAGGAATTTATTTCATTTACTGCAAAATGTATTAAGATTTATCTAGGAGGAATGTTTGCTGTTGGTTTTGAAATTATTGCAACAAATTATTTCCAAGCAACCAAACAACCATTAAAGGCATCTGTATTATCCTTATTAAGACAATTGATTCTATTAGTTCCTTTGCTAATTATTTTACCTCATTTCTTTGGATTAAATGGAATTCTGTTTTCAGGTATGATTGCAGATATCTCTTCAGCAATCATTATTGGAATGTTTATTATACCAGAAATAATTCAATTAGGTAAAAAGGCACAAGAATCATAAAAGAATAAAAGTTACGAGCTATGTGTCAGAACTTTAATCCTATTATTAAAGCCTTCTGTAATACCATTTGTAAGTCCATACTTAAAAGCGTTTAGTATGTATTTTGCCCAACGGCGATAAGTGGATGCACCTCCGAGTGGTTTGTTTGTGAGACTGGCACTTGGGGGTCTTTTTTA
>DBKX01000223.1:14024-23986 GCA_002297865.1 Lachnoclostridium sp. UBA739 | reverse complement strand
TCAAATTTCTATTCCATTTTACCAAATTCTGTGCTGTATTACAATTTATCTATAAAAATACATACATTTCTTTCAACTCAAATAAAATTTCTTTTACGCTCCTTGACAAATCCTTTGTTTCATAAGAAAATAGATTAGATAAAAATTAATCTTTATAAAATTTATCTGGTTTTATAATTTTATGTTAATTGATGTTGACAATTAATTGGAGGGTATCATGAAGAAAAGAGACGACATACATAAGATTTTAATAATTGGTTCTGGTCCTATCATCATTGGGCAGGCGTGCGAGTTTGACTATTCCGGAACCCAGGCTTGTAAGGCCTTACGTTCACTTGGTTACGAAATTGTGCTTGTTAATTCAAATCCAGCAACAATTATGACAGATCCAGAGACTGCAGATATTACATATATCGAGCCATTAAACGTAGAATCTCTAACAAGAATCATCGCCAAAGAACGTCCTGACGGATTGCTTCCTAACCTTGGTGGACAGTCTGGACTAAACCTTTGCTCCGAATTAGCAAAAGCAGGTGTCTTAGATAAATACGGTGTAGAAGTTATTGGTGTTCAGGTTGATGCAATCGAACGTGGAGAAGACCGCATTGAATTCAAGAAAACCATGAATGAACTTGGCATTGAAATGGCAAGAAGTGAAGTTGCTTACACAGTTGATGAAGCACTTAATATTGCAGAAGAATTAGGTTATCCCGTTGTTCTTCGTCCTGCTTACACAATGGGCGGTGCCGGCGGCGGTCTCGTTTACAACAAGGAGGAATTAAAAACGGTTTGTGAGCGTGGTCTTCACGCAAGTCTTGTTGGTCAGGTTCTTGTTGAAGAATCTGTTCTTGGCTGGGAAGAACTTGAATTAGAAGTTGTACGTGATGCAAAAGGCAATTTAATCACAGTATGTTTTATCGAAAATATAGATCCGTTAGGAGTACATACGGGCGATTCTTTCTGTTCCGCTCCTATGTTAACTATCTCAGAAGATGTTCAGGCTGAATTACAGCGTCAGGCTTATAAAATCGTAGATGCAATCCAGGTTATCGGTGGTACCAACGTTCAGTTTGCAAGAAATACCGAAACAGGACGTATCATCGTTATCGAAATCAATCCAAGAACTTCCCGCTCTTCCGCACTTGCATCCAAAGCAACAGGATTCCCTATCGCTTTCGTTTCCTCATTACTTGCAGCTGGTCTTGATTTATGCGATATTCCATGTGGTAAATATGGAACACTTGATAAATACAAACCAGATGGAGATTACATCGTAATTAAATTTGCCAGATGGGCATTTGAAAAATTCAAAGGCGTAGAAGATCACTTAGGTACTCAGATGCGTGCTGTTGGTGAAGTAATGAGTATCGGTAAGACTTATAAAGAAGCATTCCAAAAAGCTATAAGAAGCTTAGAGACAGGTCGCTACGGTTTAGGATATGCAAAAGATTTTCATGATAAATCCAAAGACGAATTAATTGAAATGTTGCACATACCTACAAGCGAACGTCAATTTATCTTATACGAAGCGATTCGTAAAGGTGCAACTGTTGACGAATTATATAACTTAACGAAAATCAAACCTTATTTCTTAGAACAAATGAAAGAGCTGGTTGATGAAGAAGAAGCCCTTCTTAAGTATAAAGGTTCCGTTCCTCCAGCAGACATTTTAGTAGCTGCTAAGAAAGATGGATTTTCTGATAAGTATTTAAGCCAGATTTTAGAAGTAACAGAAGATGAAATTCGCAACGCGCGCCTTAACGCTGGTCTTAGCCAGTCCTGGGAAGGGGTTCACGTAAGTGGTACAAAAGATTCTGCTTACTACTACTCTACTTACAACGCACCTGACTTAAGCAAAACAAACGAAGACAAACCTAAGATTATGATTCTTGGTGGTGGTCCTAACAGAATTGGTCAGGGGATTGAATTTGACTACTGCTGCGTACATGCCGCAAAAGCTTTAAAGAAACTTGGTTTTGAAACAATTATTATTAACTGTAACCCAGAAACAGTATCTACTGATTATGATACTTCTGATAAACTATACTTCGAACCACTTACCTTAGAAGACGTATTAAGTATTTATGAAAAGGAAAAACCTCTTGGCGTAATTGCTCAGTTTGGTGGACAGACTCCACTGAACCTTGCATCTCAACTGAAAAAACACGGCGTAAATATCTTAGGTACTACTCCTGAGACAATTGATTTAGCAGAAGATCGTGACTTATTCCGTGCCATGATGGATAAATTAGAGATTCCAATGCCAGAGGCCGGCATGGCTGTTGATGTGGAAGAAGCACTTTCCATCGCTCACAAAATCGGCTATCCAGTAATGGTTCGTCCTTCTTATGTATTAGGCGGTCGTGGTATGGAAGTCGTTCATGATGATGATGCTCTTCGCGTTTACATGAACGCTGCTGTTGGTGTTACACCAGACAGACCAATCTTAATTGACCGTTTCCTAAATCACGCTACAGAGTGTGAAGCAGACGCAATTAGTGATGGCAAAACAGCATTTGTTCCTGCTGTTATGGAGCACATCGAGCTTGCTGGTATCCATTCCGGTGACTCCGCTTGTATTTTACCATCCAAAAATATTTCGGAAGAAAACTTAAAGACTATTAAAGAGTACACAATGAAGATTGCAAAAGAGATGAATGTTCGTGGTCTTATGAACATGCAATATGCAATCGAAAATGGCAAAGTATACGTAATCGAAGCAAACCCTCGTGCGTCCCGTACAGTACCTTTGGTTTCCAAGGTTTGTGACATTCGTATGGTACAGATTGCTACAGAAATTATGACAGAAGAATTTACGAAGAAACCATCTTCTTTAAGCACTCTAAAAGAGAAAAAATTCTCCCACTACGGTGTGAAAGAAGCTGTATTCCCATTCAACATGTTCCCAGAAGTTGACCCATTGTTAGGACCTGAAATGCGTTCTACTGGTGAAGTTCTTGGTATGGCTTCTAACTTTGGAGAGGCATTCTACAAAGCACAGGAAGCAACTAAGACAACACTTCCACTTAGCGGAACAGTTCTTATTAGTGTAAATGACCGCGATAAGGCTGAGGTAACTGAGGTTGCTAAGGGATTTGCTGAACTTGGATTTAAGATTTTGGCTACTGGCGGAACAAGCGAACTGCTTAAGAAGAATGGTGTTGAATGTAAATCCATTCATAAATTGCAGCAAGGCAGACCAAATGTATTAGACGCAATTACCAATGGCGAAGTGGATATTGTAATTAACTCACCTGTTGGTAAAAAGGGTGCCGACGATGACAGTTACATCCGTAAGGCTGCAATTAAGGCTAGAATCAGTTATGTAACGACTATGGCTGCTGCTAAGGCTACCGTTGAAGGCATTAAGGCTAGAAAGATGAATGAGCCTGTGCTTAAATCATTACAAGAGTTTCATGAAGATATAAAATAGAATTAATTTAGAAATCCCATATAGCTGACTGTTGTCAGTTGGCAGTGCAGTTCATGCTATACGGGATTTATTTTGCACTATAGGAGATTATTTTTTTCTATAATTCATACTATAATATACCTTGACAGCGCACAAAAGCAATGCTCTGAACGTCTTACCGACGGCGAAGAACTCTGAAACTTGCTGCCATAGAGGTCTTTGAGAGCCTGTGCAGTTTTTCTAAGGGAAAGCTGAAGGTTGACATGCATGGTAAGACAGAGGGACATTATAACACCAAATGGTGGCATTGCTTTTTATTTGAAAAAAATTTGAAATCCTTGAAAATAGAAGGTTTGTAAAATAGAAAAGGTAGTTATGCTTTACACTACCTATTTTTTTCTAGGAGGTATAATATGAATAAAAAACGACAATTAGAAATTGATATTGCAAAAGGATTGGCAATATTCTTTATGTTTCTGGTTCACTGTTACGAAAATTATGGAGCAGACTCTATACAGCATCAAGGTTTCTTTTCACACCTGGTATTCTTTCTTGGAGGCCCTCTAGCCGCACCAGTATTTATGTTTTGCATGGGAGTCGGCATGGTCTATACAAGAAAACAATCCAGTAAAGAGTTCTTAAAACGTGGACTTTCTCTATTTCTTATTGGCTATCTTTTAAACTTTGTTCGAGACTTCATTCCTTACACCATTCAAGGCTATATACATCATGATTCTAGCTTATCACAAACCGCATGGGATTATCTATTGTGTACAGACGTATTACCGTTTGCAGGTTTAGCTTACATATTTATGGGGCTTTTTAAACAATCAAAACTTAAGGATAACAGGCTGATTTTATTTTATGCAATTTGTGCAATTACCAATGTATTTCTAAGTCCAATCAAACTAGAAAGTCGTGTACTTGCAAGTATAACTGGATTACTATGGGCATCATGGGATTGTACTTGGTTTCCATTTCTATCATGGATTGCCTTTCCAATCGCAGGTTACTTGTTCGGTAAGCAACTTATGAACCAGCAAAATGTCGATGACTATTATAAGAAAAGCCTCACTTGGTCAGGACTTCTCTTCTTCCCTCTACTTATTGTTATGTATGGGTTAAATATTAATTGTGGTGCTCTTGATGGATTTTTTGACATGGAGTTTTTTCACATGAACTGGTTCGGGAATATTATGACTCTAGATGTGGTCATTTTATGGATTAGCTTTTGGCACTTTGCCAATGAAAATCTGCCAAAGATTATGAAAAATACTTTAACTCGATGGAGTAAACAGATTAATACCATGTATATCGTGCAATGGGTATTCATTGGGTATGGAAATCTGGTCTTTGGTTACTTCAAGCATTCTTTAATTGAAGTTCTGTTACTGTTTGTGTTTACGTTAGCTGCTAGTGATTTGCTCACAACATTGTTCACAAATTATAAAAGAAAAGTACACTTATAAAAACAAGTTTGGGCAATACTTCCAGAGGAAGTATTGCCCATATTACGAATAGTCATAACCTATCAAATAGATATCCAATCTTTACCTATCATTAATATTTTCATTTATTTCAGATTTAACTTCGCCAATGCTTCTGCAAATCCAGTATTCAGTGGCGTATCCTCTTTCTTCATCTTATTCATATACTTCGCCACGTCCTTCTTAGACACGCCTGCTCCTTCCTTCTTACGACGTTCTGTAAAGGCACTTAACTTTTCCTTATGCCCACATACGCATGTAAACGTCTGCTTCTCCCCTGTTCCAAACAGTTCCATTCTCTTATGGCATTTTGGACATCTTGCATTGGAAGTTCTAGACACAGTCTCTTTATAGCCACATTCCCTATCCTGACATACACGCTTTGTACTATTCTTCCCTTTGACTAATAGCAGGTATTTTCCACAGTTCGGGCACTTGTGATTGGTAATGTTATCGTGACGGAATTTTCCTTCGCCTGACTTAATTTCACTGATTAACTCATTGGTGTAATTCTTAATATCGGACATAAATGCATCTCGTCGTAGAGAACCATTCGCTATCTTAGAAAGCTTTCGTTCCCAGTCGGCTGTCAATTCCGGCTTTTTAAGATCCGCAGGCACTAACTCTAACAACTGTTTTGCCTTGGCAGTAATATGAATATCTTTGCCTTTCTTTTCTAACAGATAAGAATGAAACAGTTTTTCAATAATATCCGCTCTTGTTGCAACCGTACCAAGACCACCTGTTTCGCCTAATGTCTTAATATCTTCTTTGTTATGACTTTCCATGTATTTCACTGGATTTTCCATAGCGGATAATAAAGTTGCTTCATTAAATGGTGCTGGTGGTTTTGTCTTTCCTTCTGTCATAGTTAAGTTAAGGACATTTAGTCTGTCTCCCTGATTTACAGCAATTACGTCGGAAGTTTCCTCTTCTCCATCGTCATAACTGTTATCATATACTTCCTTCCATCCTGCCTTTCTCACAAGATTTCCTTTCGCTGTAAAGAACTGTCCTCCCACTTCTACTTCGATTGAAGTCTGTTCATACTCATATGCTGGATATAATACTGCCAGAAAACGTTTTACAACTAAATCATAAATCTTACGTTCTTCCAATGACATATGTTCCAGTTGTGGATATTGTTCGGTTGGTATTATAGCATGATGGTCAGAAACCTTGCTATTATCAACAAATGCCTTACTTGGCTTAATCACTTTCACCTGTGCCGCATGTTTACGATATGGTCCTACACTGATTGCCTGTAAACGTTCCTTCAACGTATCCACAATATCCGTTGTCAAATATCTGGAATCTGTTCTTGGATACGTAAGTACTTTATGGTTCTCATATAGACGCTGCATAATATTTAATGTCTGTTTCGCAGAAAAATCGTACTTTTTGTTGGCCTCTCGTTGTAATTCTGTTAAATCATATAACTGAGGTGCTGGTTTTCTTTTTTCACTACGGGTAACCTTTGTAACGACTGCTTCCTGCCCTTTTAGATTCTTAAGTAATGTTTCTACCTTATCCTTAGCAAAGCTTCGGTTGCTTTTGGACTTTTGCTCCACCCACTGAAGTTTCATAGACTGCTTTAAACCGTCTTTCTTCTCCACTGTTACACTAAGTCCATAATAAGGAACTGGTTTAAAGTTTCGAATTTCTTCTTCTCTTTTTGCAATCATGGCAAGGGTTGGTGTCTGCACACGGCCACAGGATAACTGTGCATTGTATTTGCAAGTTAAAGCACGTGTTGCATTGATTCCTACCAGCCAGTCTGCTTCTGCTCTGGAAACTGCTGCACGATACAGATTGTCATATTCTTTTCCTGGTTTTAAGTTAGAAAATCCTTCTCGAATTGCTTTGTCTGTAACAGAAGAAATCCAAAGACGTTTGATTGGCTTTTGATTGCCTGCCTATTCTAATATCCATCGTGCTACTAATTCACCTTCTCGCCCTGCATCGGTGGCAATGACAATTTCATTGACATCTTTACGATGAATCTGTGATTTTACAGCATTATATTGTTTTCCTGTCTGTTTGATCACTTCAAGCCGAAGGTACTTTGGAATCATAGGAAGATCCTGCATATTCCATTGCTTATATTTTTCATCATAGCGTTCTGGGTCAGATAGTGTTACAAGATGTCCAAGTCCCCAAGTTACGATGTATTTACTGCCCTCAATGGCGCCGTTTATATTCTTGTTACATTTTAACACTCTTGCAATGTCACGGCCAACAGATGGCTTTTCTGCAATTACTAATGTTTTCATCTATTTGAATTCTCCTTGCTGTTTGAAATGTTGTTATTTTTTATTATAACAAAAGAACCACTATACTGACAAATAATTCTTGCTCAGTATAGAGGTTCTTTCTATTTCTTAATGATATGATTAGTTTCTGCATTCTACCCTAATCATATAAATGACATTTTACCACATGTCCATTTCCCATATCCTTAGCAACCGGCTCAACTGTCTTGCATTTTTCCATACATTCTCTGCACCTTGTATGGAATTTGCATCCTGCTGGAGGGTTTGCTGGAGAAGGAATGGCTCGCACTAAAATAATTCTTTCCCTTTTAATCGTTGGGTCTGGCATTGGTATTGCACTAAATAATGCCCTTGTATAAGGATGAAGCGGATTGGTGAAGATATCTTCTGTTGCTCCTGTTTCCACTAATCCTCCCAGATACATAACACCTACCGTATCGGAAATGTGTTCCACTACAGATAAGTCATGAGAAATAAACAGATACGTAAGGTTATATTGCTCCTGTAAATCCTCTAACAAATTGATAATCTGTGCCTGAATGGAAACATCCAAAGCAGATACAGCTTCGTCGCATACAACAAACTCTGGATTGAGTGCAATGGCTCTTGCAATACAGATTCTTTGTCTTTGTCCACCTGAAAATTCATGAGGGTAGCGATGCTTATGATATGGCTGTAAACCACAGGACTCCATAATCTTATCAATATAAGCATCTAACTCGTCTTTTGAAACTAAATTATGTTCACGAACTGCTTCTCCAATGATTTCACTGACAGGCAGTCTTGGTGAAAGACTAGAATAAGGATCTTGAAAAATAATCTGCATCTTCGGACGCAACGCTCTCAATTGTTTCTTATTATAACTATAAATGTCTTCTCCATTAAATAGTACTTCTCCATCTGTTTTCTCAATGAGACGAAGCAGCGTCCTTCCAGTTGTAGATTTTCCACATCCAGATTCTCCTACAAGCCCCATCGTTGTACCACGCTTTATGGAAAAACTGACATCATCGACCGCTTTTACAGAACCACTACTTCTTCCTAAAGCAGACTTCTTGATGGGAAAATATTTTTTCAAATGCTTTACTTCTAATATATTATCTGTCATTTTCATTTTCCCCCTTTTCTTTCTTCCAATAGCAGCTTACATAATGTGTGTCGGACAGCTTAATTTCCTTTGGATATTCTCCATTACATTGCTCCACACAATGGGTACAGCGTTCTTTAAAGTAACAGCAACGTGGCATGTCAATTGGGTTTGGCACCTTACCAGGAATGCTGTATAAGCGGTCTACTTTCTTTCCAACAACTGGTTTGCTCTCCATAAGTCCTATGGTATACGGATGACATGGATTGGAAAAGATTTCTTTCGCCGTTCCTTTTTCCACAATTCGTCCAGCGTACATAACAACAATATAATCTGCCATTTCTGCGATAACACCTAGATCATGGGTAATTAACATAATACTAGCGTGAATACGTTTTTTCAGATCACGAAGCAAATCCAGAATTTGCGCTTGTATCGTAACATCCAGTGCTGTAGTTGGCTCATCGGCAATAATTAATTCTGGATCACAAGCAAGTCCCATCGCGATCATGACCCTTTGTCGCATACCACCAGAAAGCTCATGAGGATACATATTATATACCCCTTGGCTATTGGCAATTCCAACAAGTTCAAGCATTTCGATGGTTCTTTCTTTCACCTGCTGAGCTGTTTTTTCTGGATAATGAAGTGCGACTACTTCATCTACCTGTTCTCCAATTCGAAATACTGGATTCAGACTTGTCATTGGTTCCTGGAAAATCATAGACATCTTATTGCCACGGAGCTTTCGCATTTCACTGTCTGGCATCTTTGTAACATCTACTGCTTCCTTTCCAAGATTTAACCGAATGGCACCTTCCACAATCTGCCCTTGTGGACGCTGTACAAGCTGCATGAGAGAAAGACTCGTTACAGACTTTCCACATCCCGATTCTCCAACAATACCAACTGTTTTTCCTTTTGGCACTTGAAACGAAACTCCATTTACGGATTTTACGACACCGCTATCGGAGAAAAAGTAGGTATGCAGATTATCGAATTCAACTAAATTCTGTTCATCTTCCATTTTCGTTACATATTCTTCTCTTGGAATGTTCTTTCGGTTTCTTTTCTTTTCAAATTCTTTAATTATTTTCTTATTCTCATTGGAGATTTTTCGTACTTCCTGTGCCGAGATAAACCCTTCTTGACTTTCCTTTTTCTTAAATAGTCCCATACTTCCACCTACCTCTTCATCTTCGGATCAAATGCATCTCTTAGTCCATCACCGATAAAGTTAAATCCTAATACGGTAATCAAAATTAACATTCCTGCTGGAACCCAAACAAACAAGTAGTTTGTCATAATATAGATATCATTAACCGCATTGACGATATTTCCCCAGGAAGCCAAAGGATATTTGACACCTAATCCTAAGAAACTAAGGGAAGCCTCCGCAAGTATTACATTTCCTAGTCCCATTGTTGCGATAACAATTAACTGTGGAATTACGTTTGGAATTAAATGCTTAAAAATTCTTCTAGAAGTACGAATACCTGTTGCTTCTGTTGCAATCATAAATTCCTGTTCACGCAAAGATAAAATCTGTCCTCTGACCATACGTGCCACCTGAGGCCAGCTTAAAGCAGCTAATATGATACACAGAAAGTAAATTCGAATCTTTGGATTTATTTTTAAATAATCCATAATAGCACCAAGAATAATATAAAGTGGCATGGAAGGAATACAGTTAAATACATCAT
>DBKX01000223.1:4110-14006 GCA_002297865.1 Lachnoclostridium sp. UBA739 | reverse complement strand
TCTCATACAGACACTATCCACCCATCCACCAAAATATCCTGATAATCCACCAACGATAATTCCAAGTATTATTTCAAAAATAACTACGATGAAACCGATTGTTAAAGAGATACGGCCACCATACATCAGACGAGTGAGCATATCCATACCGTTTCCATCTGTACCCATCCAGTGTTTCTTAGAAGGTGCCTGATAGGTTGCATTGACTTGTGTTTCTTTTTGTTTCTTTACTGTGTATTCCAAGTTCTTCTTTGTAATCTGGAACGTTTCTTCTTTTCCATCTTCGTTGGTAAATGTAAACTCTTTCTGTTCTCCTTTGACCGCTTCTTCTACTGCTTCTTTAAATGGAACGCTTAAGAAAACGTCATTATTAATTGGACGTACACTAAATCTGGACGCACTGGCAAAGTCTGTACCATCTATTTTAAACACAGCTGACTTGCCTTCTTGGTCAGCCTGCACTTCATACGTTTTTCCATCTACCAAAAAACTATCCTTACCCTCAATCATTGCAAGTTCTGCCTCTGCTTTAAACTCCGCTGTAATACTGGTATCTTTCTCATATGCATTAAAGATTAACTTGGATACACTAGCTAACACATCTGCTGTTGAGATGACCGATTTTCTACCATCCTTTTCAATAAAGTAGGTAGTTCCATTTACAGCAAAAGACTGTTCACCTGCTTTGTCTGCCTGCATATATGCCTGTTTAAACCCAGTGCTGTCGGACACATCTTTCTGTATAGATACAGAACTGATCCCTCTTATGTTGATAGCCTCTGCAACTTTATTTAAGGTAGCTACTTGATAAAAATCGTCCCCTCTTTTTAACAAAGAATAACCTTTTCCATCAGAGTTAAATGTGGTATCTCCTTGATTAATTGCAAAAATCGTATCTGCCTGAACGATTGGCGAAAGATTTGCATTTTCTTTTGCTGTGTAGATAAATTCTGTGTTTTCAGCCACACCAGCATAATCTTTATATGTTGTTTCTGTCTTACGGAATACCTGACATTCTCCGTATGGAGACACAATTCCTCCTACGAAAGAGAACAGAAACATAAAAATAATAATCCCTACTCCAAATACTGCTAGGCGGTTTCTAGTAAAACGTTTCCTTATAAGAGTACCTGGAGAAACTACTTTCTCACGCTTTTCTAACTTTTCAGAAGCCGCTGTCTGACTCATGCTTTCTCCTCCTTAATGTACTCTTACTCGCGGATCAACTACTGCATATAAAATGTCCGCTATGATTGTTCCAAGTAACGTCAACACTGCTAAAAATACCATATAGAACATGGTAAATGGAATATCTCCCTGTACCATACTTTGGTATGAAGTATATCCGATTCCAGGTATTTGAAAAATCGTCTCTGTAATTAGAGCTCCTGAGAATAATCCCGGTAAAGAGCCACCTAATAACGTAATAACTGGAATCAATGTATTGCGGAATGCATGATGATTTACAACCCGTTTCTCAGATACTCCTTTCGCTCTTGCTGTTCGAATAAAATCTGAGTTTAACACTTCAAGCATATTGGTTCTGACATAACGCATCATCACACCCATGTTAATAATCGCAAGCGTAAACACAGGAAGTACATAGTGTTTTGCAATATCAAGCATTTGTCCTACTGGAGACAGCTGTTCATGCATTCGGCCAACTACACCAAATAAATCAAACCAGCCAAGTTTAACGGAAAAGATCCATTTAAAAAGTGTTGCAAGGAAAAAAGATGGAAATGAAATTCCCAACATTGCAAACACTGTAACAAGGTAATCTGTTTTACTATACTGCTTTCTAGCTGATAAAATTCCTAACGGAATTGCAACAACAAGTTCAATAATTAATGATAAAAATCCTAACCAGAAGGAGTGCCAGATAACTTTTGAAAATTTAGTGATAACTGGCATATTCCAAAACCATGAGTCACCAAAATCCAAACGAATGGCTTTTCCTAACCACTTGATATAACCTGCAATAATTCCAACATCTAAGCCATAGGAGGCTTTTAACTGTACAAGCCATTCTTCATATGGTCTTGCGCCCGGCGCAGTCGATAACTTACGCGCCTGTGATTCCACATAACTTGTCGGCATGCATCGCATCAGAACGTAAATCAGAAAGGACACAACGAAAAGAATCACGACACTTTGCAGCAATCTCTTAGTAATAAACTTTCTCATATGAATTCTCCCTTACATGAATGAACCGTTTAATCGAAATAACCAGAAACAGCCGCTACCCGCGGCCTTTCTGGATTATTGTATCTAGTTTGCCATTTCGATATTTTGAATTTCTTTAAACCATTCATAGAATGGAGAAATATCAGGAGTTATAGAGTCACTCTTCACTCTTTCTGGACTGTATACGACACAGTTTAATCTTTGATAAGTTGGTATTTCTACTGCCCAATCAAGAACGATATCTAAACATTGTTTATATACTGTTTTTCTATATGCCTGATCTGTACTTTGTCTTGCTTTGAAAATCATTTCATCTAAATTTTTATCTTTAATTTCATAACGGTTACTTACTCCAGCACCATTTCCACGGATGTTATCACTATGATATACCTGATACATATCTGGATCTGGTGTTGCCTGCCATGCAGCTACCCAGATTTCCTGCTCACCACTATCAATTGTAGTCCATAACTGACTGCTATCTGCGAAATCAGTAATCGTTAAGGTAATACCTATTTTTTCTAATGCTGCTTTTGCATCCGTTAAGATAGCAAATGCTGGGTGGTCACCTGTACCAGATGCCCCAATTAAAACTTCATACTCTAATTTTGCACCTTTTGGTGCTGCTACTGCTTTGCCATCTTTAATGGTATAACCTGCTGCTTCTAAAAATCCTAATGCTGCTTTTGATGCTGCTTCATATTTTTCATCTGCTGACATACTGTCTGTATAAATGCTATTGCCTTTTACATCTTTTGAGAATGCAATTTGGTAATCAGAATCAGACTTCTGTGGTGCAGCCCAAGAAGTATTGGATATTGGGTACTGAATAACACTTGCAGAATCTCCGTAGTAAGTATCAATTGCAACATCACGGTAAACAGCGAAAATAGTTGCTAACGCTTTTCTTAAATCTTTAGACTGCTCAGAAGAACTGTCATCCCCTACACAAACAGTAGAAGCATTCACACCAATATAACCATATCCTAAGTTATCCACTGCATCTACAACCAGTTTATCTCCTGAAAGTTCACCATTGCTGTTCTCTTTTTTGAACTGTTCAAACGTAGTCTTACTTGCACTTGGTTCAGATAAGTCAATAGTTCCTTGTACAAGACCTGTTGCCTTATCGGCTTCATTTACTTCTTTGTACTGAACATTTTTGATTTTAGGTGCCCCTAAATAATAGTTTTCATTTGCTTCATAATAAATAACTTTATTTTCAAATTTTACAAATTTATATGGACCAGCACCTAATGGTTTTGTAGTCTTTTCTTTAATCTTAGAGATATCGCCTCTTGTAAAGCCAAATTTGTTATTGTCATAATCGTATAATGCTTTATCTCCGTAATAGTGCATTGGAAGAACTTCCATATCCAGCTGGTACACCATAGTTGCATCAAATCCATTTGTAATGATTTGAACCTCTGTATCACTTATCTTTTTGATTCCTTCGATATTTGGAACATCTTTACCTTCCCCAGATTTCTTTTTCGTATCTGCAAGATAGGATTCTGCAATTTCCGCTACTTGTGCATCAAAGTAAGTTTCATCACTCTGATATGCATTGGCAAGTGCTTTGTAATCTGTACCATACATTTCAATAATATCATTCAGTACCTGATTTTCATCTTTCACTTTCGTAGAATCATATTTGTCATCTTTCTTATAGAAGAATGCAAATAAATCTTTTTTCTCTTTGTACTTATCTGTGTATTCTTTATAAGCATCATCGCCGTATAATGCAGCAACTGCTTCCATCTCACTCTTTAAGGTTGGTTCAACAATCTCAGATTTGATTCGTTTTCCTAATTCTTCTGGCATTTCTTTTATTACTTTTGCAACTTCCTCATCTGAAAGAGATTCTGCAATAGAAGAGTTAACACGATAGTTTTTCATACCAATAATATTCTGAGAACTTAATGTGGCACTTCCATCATAAGATGGGTCTGAATAAACATAAAGATTAAAAATGATATCGTCTGCTGTTAAAGGTTCTCCATCGCTAAACTTTACATCATCACGAATTTTAATATCATAGGTAGTCGTGTTATTTGACTCATTCTGTTCGATTGATACATTAGATAAACCTTGATATGTATAATCTTTTCCATTATAGGATACAGTTTCGCCATCTTTTGCATTTGGTACAAGCTGTCCAGAACGGTCAAACGTTGCCAGCCTTACCTGTGTAATGGTCTGTGCATACTGGTCTGGTACACTGTCATGGAAAAACGCACAGAACTTTTCACTGAATGCATCCATACCAACAACTAATGGCTTGGAACTTTCTGATGAAGCTGTTTTACTTTCTTTACTGTCCTCTTTTTTTGCACTGCATCCACTTAAGGAAGCAACAATCATTGTGGCGGCCAAAAGACCTGCAACCGCTTTCTTTTTCATAAATCTTTTTCTCATAAGCTTTCCTCTCTCTCTTTTTATTCATAACCTCCGATAAAATTCTGGAAGTAAATCACACATTTTATACTCTAACTGACTTTGTTCTTCTCACCTATTAATTCTTCCATCGCTAGGTTCATAAAGTCTTGTATTGCTCCTTGATTCATGGTGTAATAAATCTTTTTTTCCTTTTTTTCAATGGTAATAAATCCAAACTCCATCAGTGAATTCATATGATGCGATATCGTCGCAGTGGACAAATTGAGCTTGCTGGCAAGTTCCTGTCCATACGCTTTCGTTCCATTGATTTGTTTCAAAATCTCAAACTTACTGTGGTCGGATAACAGCTTAAGTCCATTACATATCTGTTCATTGGTCATTCGACACTTCTTTGCCCTGTAATTCTTATCAAATGCAATTCCAATTTCCATGATATGATAATCCCCCATCGTCTCATCATTTCCATAAAACAGAACATAATCACATTTCATAATCTGAGGTCTAATATATGTAACCATTTCATCATAACTGTTTTCAGCTACTCCGTAAAAATTGCCAATTAAGACCTGAATGGTTTCTGTTTGAAAATAATCATCCCAGTATGCTGCGCATTGTTCCATTAATGGATTTAATACATCTTCAAACTCTTTCAAATGCGCTGTAATTGGTTCTACTAACTCAAATAGTTCCTCCACTAATTCTTCTGCATGATTGAGTAAATATAGGATACTCCATTTATCTGCATCCTCACATTCTAACTGTTCCATACGTTCCAATAAAGTATGCGTAGTTTCATCTTCATAATGACGTGCTTGAAAATCATTTTTCGTAAGTATTAGTTCCAGCGTGTCATCCTCTGCAATTTTTTTTAAGTACTTTATTAATTTCTGCTTCTGTCTCTCAGTAGAATCTTCTTTTTTCATGTAAGAAGTACCTTGGCAAAGGATATTTGCTCTACAGATATCTTCTCCGGTAAACGTTTTAAAGTAAAACAAGACTCGTTCATTCGATAAATCAATATAAGGTTTCATTCCTTCTTCCACTTCAGACAGTTTATCCAGCAATTCTTCTATACACCCACTCTCTTTGATTCCTAGACGCCTTGCCATATCTGCTTTTAGCAATTCATAAGACATTCCATTCACTATTCTGAAAATAAGTTCCATGGTTTCTCTTACGTAATCAATTTCGTGTTCCACAAAATAACAATTTGTCATCTAAATGCTTTGTTTTCCTTTCTTGAGTTTTCAGTATTATACGCTTTTCATTAGACATCTGTCAACATACTTATTAGACCACCATCTAACATAAAATTAAGTTTTTTTTCCATTTAAACTTCATTTCTTTTTCTTTTTTTTACTTTTGTCCTTACGTGACGTACAAATGTGTTTCATATCCTCTATTCTATTCTCGTCACAAAGACATTTTATTTAACAGCTTTAGAAAATTAATTTTAAAATTTTTTTGTACTTTTTTAGATACATATCAAATTTTTATTCTAAATCTACCATTTATTTAACGAAAAAGCCAACTCTCTCCACTATTGCTGTGGGAGCAGTTGGCTGATTTCTATATTTTAAGAATCATACGTATTCTATTTACCGTAATAAGCTCTTAAATACATCTCTTTCATTTCACTCATTAATGGATATCTTGGGTTCGCACCAGTACACTGGTCATCGAATGCCTGCTCTACCATATCATCTAATGTTTCTAAGAAGTATTTTTCATCTACACCATATTCAGCGATTGTTTTCTTAATACCGATTTTTTCTTTTAATTCTTCGATAGCTTTGATGAAGTTTTCGAATTTTTCATCATCATTTTTACCTTGAATTCCAAGGAAGTTTGCACACTCTACGTATCTATCCTGACAGTGTGGATACTGATATTGAGAGAATGTACCCATCTTAGCAGGAACGCTTGCTGCATTAAATCTCATAACATCTGTGATTAATAACGCGTTCGCAACACCATGTGGCAGATGATGGAATGCACCTAATTTATGAGCCATTGAGTGGCAAACTCCAAGGAAAGCGTTCGCAAAGGACATACCTGCCATTGTAGAAGCGTCTGCCATTTTTTCACGAGCGATTGGGTCAGCTGCTCCATTTTCATAAGCACTTGGTAAATATGCGAAAATGTTTTTCATGGCTTTTAATGCTAAACCGTCTGTGTAGTCTGTTGCCATGATGGATGCGTATGCTTCCAGTGCATGAGTTAAAGCATCAATACCAGATGCACTTGTTAAGCCTTTTGGCTGGTTCATCATCATATCAGCATCTACGATTGCCATCTTAGGAAGTAATTCATAATCAGCTAATGGATATTTTACGCCTGTTTTTTCATCTGTAATAACGGCGAATGGTGTTACCTCAGAACCTGTACCTGAAGATGTTGGAACTGCGATAAAGTATGCTTTTTCACCCATCTTAGGGAATTTGTATACACGCTTTCTGATATCCATAAATCTCATAGCCATATCCATGAAGTCAGCTTCTGGATGTTCGTACATTACCCACATGATTTTTGCAGCATCCATAGCGGAACCACCACCAATTGCGATGATTGTATCAGGCTCAAATGCTCTCATAGCTTTTGCACCTTCCATAGCGCAAGCTAATGTTGGGTCTGGAGCTACTTCATAGAAAGTAGTGTGCTGGATTCCCATTTCATCTAACTGATCGGTTACTACTTTTGTGTATCCGTTTTTATATAAGAAGGAGTCTGTTACGATAAATACTTTCTTCTTATCCATTTCATTTTTTAATTCAGCAAGTGCAACTGGTAAGCAGCCTTTCTTGAAATAAACTTTTTCTGGAGCTCTAAACCAAAGCATATTTTCTCTCCTCTCGGCTACTGTTTTAATGTTGATTAAGTGTTTTACACCAACGTTTTCGGAAACTGAGTTTCCACCCCAAGAACCACAACCTAGTGTTAAAGATGGAGCTAATGCGAAGTTGTAAATGTCACCAATACCACCTTGAGCTGCTGGAGTATTGATAAGGATACGACAAGTTTTCATTGCTGCTTCAAATGCTTTGATTTTTTCTTGTCCTGTACCAAGGTTAATATATAAGGAAGATGTGTGTCCATAACCACCATCAGCTACTAACACTTCTGCCTTTTTGATTTGTTCTTCGAAGCTTGCAGCTTTGTACATTGTTAATACTGGAGATAATTTTTCATGAGCAAGTGGCTCCTCAATACTAACACTTTCTGCTTCTCCAATAAGAACTTTTGTATTTTCAGGTACATCAAATCCAGCTAATTTTGCGATTGTGACTGGCTTCTGACCAACGATTTTAGCGTTAAGTGCACCGTTAATTAAGATAGTTGCTCTTAATTTGTCCGCTTCTTCTTTTGTACATACGTGACAGCCTCTCGCAATAAATTCTTTCTTAACTGCTTCGTAGATGTTTTCGTGTACGATTACAGACTGCTCAGATGCACAAATCATGCCGTTATCGAATGTTTTAGAATGAATTACTGAGTTAACTGCTAATAAGATATCAGCACTTTCATCAATAATTGCTGGTGTGTTACCTGCACCTACACCTAAAGCTGGTTTTCCTGAAGAGTAAGCTGCTTTAACCATTCCAGGACCACCTGTTGCTAAGATGATATCTGCATCGCTCATGATTTCGTTTGTTAATTCGATGCTTGGTACATCAATCCATCCAATGATTCCTTTTGGTGCACCTGCTGCAACTGCTGCTTCTAATACAACTTTTGCTGCTGCAATTGTAGAGTTTTTCGCACGTGGATGTGGACTGATGATGATACCATTACGTGTCTTTAATGCTAATAATGTTTTGAAGATTGCTGTTGATGTTGGGTTTGTTGTTGGGATAACTGCTGCAACTAAACCAATTGGTTCTGCAATTTTCTTAATTCCAAAAGATTTATCTTCTTCTAACACACCACATGTTTTTGTATCTTTGTAAGCGTTGTAAATATACTCTGCTGCATAATGGTTTTTGATAACCTTATCTTCAACGATACCCATTCCAGTTTCTTCAACTGCCATTTTTGCAAGAGAGATTCTATGCTTATTTGCTTCTAAAGCTGCTGCTTTGAAGATTTCGTCCACTTTTTCTTGTGAGTAAGAAGCGAAGATTCTTTGTGCTTCTTTTACTTCATTTATTCTTAACTGTAGTGCATCAACACTATCTACTAAACCACTAACTTTTACTTCTGTTTCTTTTACTACTTGTTCTACTGCCTTTTCTTTTTTTGCCATCGTAATATTCTCCTACTCTGCTGTCATTTTTATTATGTCTTAATATACGATTTTCTGTTACCTAATTAACAAGTTGTTTGTGACTTGCTTCATTCGATGGGTATAGTATACGTAATCTTTGTTAAAAAGTCAACAATCTTTTTCGACAAAATACGACATTGTTTCGTGAACAAATTTAGTTACTTTGCACAAAAACAACTCTATAATTACTCATAATTCACTATACGAACTTCTCAACTAACCAATTCGCAGCATATAATGTATTAATTTTAACGATATGTGTTAAAATTTTACTTTCTCAAACTTTCTATACTACGTTACATTATTAACAACCTTGTTTTGCATTAAATGAAATTTTATCTATGTAGAGGGAACCCTCCCTCTAATCTGATTCTTTCTTTAACAGCTTCCGATAACTAGCATCCACGCAAATAGCCCCAAATGGTGCAGTAAGCAAAATCGAAAGGATTGCGACAGTCAAAACAGTTTTACCACAAGCCAGCCCCAGGGCAAGTGGAGTAGTTCCTATGGCTGCTTGTACCGTAGCCTTTGGGGTATACGCAATCATACAGAATAGTCTTTCTTTTCTGTCCAAATCTGTGCCAAGTACACAAACGAATACACCTATCATTCGGAAGATTAATGCTCCTGCCACAAGTAAAACTGCCATGATACCTGCCACTTTCACATATTTTAAGTCAACTGCTACACCTACTAATACAAATAAAAGTATTTCTCCTGCTGTCCATATTTCACTATACTTACCTGATAACTCTTTGGCTAGTTCAGGTTTCTTCTGATAGAGCGTTAAACCTATACTCATAATTGCCAGCAATCCAGAGATAGGAACAATTCCTTTCAAACGGTTTTCTAACTCAATCATAAAAAATGAAACACTTAGAACTACTAGCAATTTTTGAACTAAGGTAAGACTACATCTATCAAATACGGCTCCCAACACTACTGCCGCCAAGAATCCAACTGCAATCCCAAGTATAATGGATACAGGAATTGCAGCAAACTGCGCAGCCGATACCCCTGTATTCATTTCTAGTGCAAGAAAGGA
>DBKX01000223.1:3522-4085 GCA_002297865.1 Lachnoclostridium sp. UBA739 | reverse complement strand
CACCTGCTAGGATAAGCTGTGGAATACTTTTTTCTTTTCCATATCCTTCTTCTATCAAACGAATCATTCTCGGCACAATGACCGCTGGAGATACTGCTGCTATGACAGAACCGATAATCGCTGCTTCTGTGCAGCTAACAGACAAAAGCCTAGGTGCTAATATAATGGTTCCACAGATTTCAAAACATGCTGGTACAAAACACAGAAGGATAGCTGGCCTTCCAACCTTCTTTAATGATTTGATGTCTAGAGATAAACCTGCTCTTGTAAGAATAATAACCAGTGCAAACTGCCTTAACGCCGGTGCTATAGCTAGCAGTGAATCATCCATCAAGTTAAGTACACTAGGTCCAATTAAGATTCCGGCAAATATCATACCGATTAGACCTGGTAATTTCATTTTTTGTAACACCAGGCTAAGGAAAAGTCCCGTAATAAATATAATTGCTAAACTTGTTAACATGTCATTACCTCCTAATTTAAACTTATTTAATAAAGTCAAAAAAGCTGACAACCCCTGTGATTGCTCACAGAAGTCATCAGCTTTTTACGCGGTTTTGGTT
>DBKX01000223.1:0-3487 GCA_002297865.1 Lachnoclostridium sp. UBA739 | reverse complement strand
CCAAGGGAGAACTTCATTCCCAAATTAAGTTCATTGTAGCAGAACTGGCTGCTGGTGTCAAACTATTTTACATGTTCATCGCAACAGAAACCGATTCTTCTTTATTGTGCATAGATTTCCACAATATGAACTAAGATTTCTACAATCTTTTCCATGGACTGTACACAAACATATTCGTATTTTCCATGAAAATTATGTCCACCTGCGCAAAGGTTAGGGCAAGGGATTCCCATAAAAGATAATCTTGCTCCATCTGTACCACCACGGATAGGTACGATATTTGGCACAACATTAACTGCTTCCATTGCTTTTTTGGCATTTTCAATTAAATGCATATGGGGTTCAATCTTCTCTTTCATGTTATAGTAGGAATCTTTCATCTCCACGCGGAATGTACCATCTCCATACACATCATTTAGATAATCTGCTGTCTTCTGAAAACGAACTTTTTTCGCCTCAAACTGTTCTCTGCTATGATCACGGATAATGTAATCAGAAACGGCTCTTTCCACATCACCTTGTATTGAATTTAATAAGTAAAAACCTTCGTAGTTCTCTGTAAATTCTGGTCTTTCATTTACAGGAAGCATTTGTTGGAACTCCATCGCCAAAAGTATTGCATTCTTCATTCGATTTTTTGCAGAACCTGGATGAATACTGGAACCTTGCACGTATAATTTCGCGCCAGCCGCATTAAAGTTTTCGTATTCGATTTCACCTAGTACTCCACCATCCACTGTATATGCAAAATCCGCGCCAAATTTTTTTGCATCAAAGAAATCCATGCCTCTTCCTACTTCTTCATCTGGTGAAAATGCAATTTTAATCTCTCCATGTTCTGCTTCTGGATGTTCCATAAAATACTGTGCCATTGTCATAATCTCAGCAATTCCTGCTTTGTCATCAGCCCCTAATAGAGTTAATCCATCTGTTACTACAAGGTCTTGTCCTATATAATGTAACATTTCTGGGTCATCCTCTGGTGAGAGAATAATGTTTTTCTCTTGATTTAAAATGATGTCTGTTCCATCATACTTCTCGACAATTCTAGGATTTACATTGTGACCTGACATAGCTGGCGCAGTGTCCATATGTGCGATAAACCCGATTGTTTTCAAAGGGCGGTCCGTATTTGCAGGAATAGAAGCAAACACATACCCGTACTCATCCATAAAAGCATCAGCAAGTCCCAACTCTTTTAGTTCCCCTACTAACTTTTCACCAAGCACTTTCTGCTTCTCACTGCTTGGGAAACACTCCATATCCTCTACCGATTCTGTGTCAATCACTACGTATGATAAAAAACGGTCTAATACGCTGCTCATAATAATACCTGCCTTTCTTGAAAACTCAAGTTTATGGTACAAGTTTGAATGGTGGTTGTCAAGGTTACGCGACGAGATAATTTTGCTTATGAAGCTCAAAAAACTGGGCTGTCGCTCTAACAAAAATTAGTGAGACAGCCCTACAAAATAACATTTTGTACTTGTGTAAATATTACTACATAAAATTATCTTAATTTCAAAAATACTATCTAAAAGCTTAGAATCTAATTACTTTTATCGTCTTTTTTTCCATTTTCTTTATTGTACGTCAAGCAGGACTGAACAACAATGATAACTCCCAACACTCCAATAAAATCCGTATATAACAAACTTTCATATGCTAAATGTATAATTATTGTTACCAGTAAAAATGTTATTCCTATCAACATATTTTTTATGGAATCCATTTAATCATCCCCTAACAAATACTCATCCTCAACTACCTACAGCTACTACCTCTCTTTGCGAATTGTATGCAAATGTGCTATGAGACTTTATAATCATCTCTTGTGAGGAACCAACTGAAAAACTAATTGAATTTGCAAATTTTTTGAACTCGATAGTGACAGATGGTGCCACAGTTAGCGTTGGGACTGTATGACCATATGCAACATATATCTGAATTGTTTTCATATTATATGAACCTGATTGTGTCTGTACATATATTACACCACTCATATGTTTTGCATAACCGCCCCCTTCGACGGAACCAATTACAGGTTTCGCTGTAACAACTCCATTCATTTCTGTATCCATTTTAATATTACGTGTTCCTTTTAATATAAGCCCATCAACAGAATATATCTGAGATTCACCAACTACACTTGTTGTTTTAGTTACTAACTCTCTTGAATTTTTGTCAGCAGCAATCCATCCAATACCAAAACATTCTGTGAATGTAAAGAATGGACAAGAGCTCCATGTCATGTCATACGCTATTCTAACACGTTTCTGTGTATTATCGCTACCAGCTAAGCCATATCTAAATGTTAAAGTTGGATTTGATGTCGTCCCCGATGTCTCTCAATTTACCCGTTTCAAACAGGATTTTTTGTCGGACTTACAATCTATGTTCAATCATCTGGTTGACCTGACCGAACCGATATGCCAACCGAATTATCAAACAGCTTAAAGCCTTAAAAAAAGCAAAACAGCTTGGTGACTCCTATGATCCTTATAAAGCTGCTTACGGCTCCATGCCTTCCCATTCAGCCACCAATCCTGCCATTCAGCAGATGTACATAAACGGGTATTTCTGCTATGCCTACAAATTTGGCATTGTAACCAACGGTCTGGGCATTGTAAGGGATATCTCTTTCTACAACAAAAGCTTTCTGGATGCTCATCCAGATATCGTTGTCGGTAAAAAATCAGATTCTCCCGACGAAGATAAGAGCCTTGCTGATTCCAAGGCATTAATCCCTGTGCTGAAGGATTTTTTTGAAAAGCATTCACTGATTAATCCCAAGGTTTTTCTTTTGGATGCCGCCTTTGATTCCATCGGAATTTACAAATACCTTCTTCGTGAAACCTCCTTTGAAAAAGCCTGCATTCCGCTTAAAACCTCTGATTGCTTAATGAATTTCATTCATAATTATTAATGACGAGTGAATCCGCCGTCTTTTTGTTGTATCAATTTTTTACCATGAATGGAAATGCTCTGTCTTACTGGTATTTAATCCTGCTACAGGCAGAATTTTGAACTAGTTTCGCAATTACCTATTATGATATTAGCATGTCTTACATTTTTATGCAATATTTTATATAAAGTTCAAAAGCAAGAAATTGGCATCCGTCTTTTTATCCCCCAAAACTTAACCTATATTATGCTTAAATTTCTTGCACCACTCTTGAAAATCGAAATATAAATCCATTCTAGCTGGCAGAATTGTTAATTCAGGACACATTTTAAAAAAAGGGTGTCTAGATAGTTGTACCCAAACTTTCGACTCAATCAACGATAAGTGTAACATCTAAAAGAAAACATAGAAAAAGAGGCGGCACACAGTTGATGAAAAATCCGCTAGTGGGACACCTCTTTTACTTTACTACTTCCATACAGTATGAGTTTGTAAAATCAACGAACAAATAAATATTTCACTTACATTTTGTTATGTATTATGCAAGATGGCTCTGTGCGTTAGGTTCTGTAACCATTTCCA
>DBKX01000286.1 GCA_002297865.1 Lachnoclostridium sp. UBA739 | reverse complement strand
AATCTCGTTTTACAATTCACCACTTTCAAATCCAAAAGAAATTGAATGGGACGAAAATGGGACTTTCGTTTTATAATTCACCCGAAAAAAGGGAAAAAATATAAAATTTGACACTATATAAGAATTTATTTATAATTTTATTGTGAGAAAGTAACTTATCAACTAAATTTATGAAAGGATGTAGTAATTATGAAAAAAATTATTAAATCAACAACTGGTATTTTATTCTACTGTATTTGTTTATTTTTAACATCAACTACCGCAAAGGCATATACTTTAAATGGATACAAGTTCTCATCTCCAAATAGCATTAGTTATTATGTAGATTCATCACTCTCAAGTTATAGCGTCAATACATATTTAAAAAAATGGAAACGAGCATATAGCAGTTTCGGCTTTACAAATGCATTAACTTATAGTAGTGCCAATATTTATTTTACGTCATTTAGTAGTGTTGATAATGGCACGTATGGTGTTACATATCATAACCAAAATGGGGCAGAGAAACATATGATTATTTTTTATAAGGCCTTTTTTGACGCTTCTTCATCAGTACGAAATGAAACAATTGTACATGAATGTGGGCATGCATTAGGACTGGCGCATCCTAGTGCACCAGTTAATATGTCAGCAGCTGTTATGAGAGCGACTGGATTTAATGGGAAAGCTTATCCATTGTCAGATGATATATCAGGAATAAATGCATTATATTATTAATAAGATCAGGAGGAATAGTAAAATTATGAAAAGTAAATTAAAAAACAAAACACTATTAATTGTAGTTTTTTCTACAATATTCATTTTATTTGGAGCAAAGGGTATTATGCACTTGAGAATGTCTAATAACACAATTAAAGAAGAAGTAGTATGTGCTAAGGTTGATAATTATGATAATATTGAAGAATTGAAGGAAGATGCAGATATCATTATTACAGGTACTAAGATAAACGAGGAGCCATCTCAAGTATTTTATGCTGAGAATGGATGCATTAACTTAGGATATACACTATCAGATATTAGAATTGATTCTATAAACACTACTACGCCTAATTCAGCGCTTTCTGTTGGAGATACAATTAAAATTTTAGAAAATGAATTTTTTGATGAAAAAAGTAATACTAATTACCATATTGATGGTTATTGTAAAATGAAAAATAACGAATCATATATGTTATTTTTAAGGTATTCAGAAGATAATGCATGGTATATTCCTTTGGGGGTAGTATTTGGAAAAGTTCCAATTGATGAGAATGAAGATAATCTGTTAACTGATGATCTTGAATTAAAAAATAAAGTAGATACGTTATCTAATGAAATATATGAAGAATATGACTTGTCTTCTTTTGAGTAGCTACAATATTTACACCCTTTTAGAAATATTTTTGTGTCTTGATATGTATTTTATATTTATTGCATTATAGAACTCATCTTACATTATAAATATGGGCAGCGTACCTTTTTCATTGGTGCTGCCCATATTTGCCCATTAATAATATACTTTGATTCTATCATGGGTTGGCTTAAAATTAACGCTAGTTCAGGAGTACATTTTTAAATTCACAATTATTATATTGGAATATACTATTTTATAATACTTTTCAGTATGTCTGTAATAGCATTTTGTTCGATTAAAGAGGTTGTTATTATATATCCGATGTCATCATACATAAATTCTATCCTATAGTTATTCACACCTAATTTATATATATTCACATTTACTCCACTGATAAATGAATTTGTATCTCCCACAAATATTTCATCAACAATTGGCATTTTATCTTTTGACATAAGAATATTAATGTATGCTCCTGATTCTAGAACTTTTTTTTCTTGATAAGTAACTTCGATATTATCAAATGTAACTTCATTGTTTTCGTTAATATACACAATTTTTGGATCTTTTAATGTAGATATTTTTAAATTCTCTGGTACTTTAGATAATTCAATATTTTTACCAAAGTAAGTACATACTTCTTCATAAGTCCATTCTGTTTCTTTACCATCAGGTAATTTTATTTTATTTTCACAAACTAACTTACTATTTTCGGTAGGGAAAATTATTGTATGATTATCTAGTTTATTAGTATTAACATAATATTTAATACCGAAAATACTAACCACTATACACAAACAACTGATTGCAATTTTATTTAAATAATATTTAGATGAAAAATTTTTAATTATGATGGATTTCATAGTACTTTTGACAATACACTTATCTAAAATATCAGATTTTTGATTCTTATTCATTGTAACAAAATCAAGCTCTTCATTACAATAATCTTTGAAATTTTTCATATACATTTCTCTCCTTCATTTCTTTTTTTAATAATTCACGTGCCTTTATAAGCCTACTTCCCACCGTTGATTGGCTTATATGTAGTATTTTACTTATTTCTCGTATTTTAAGTTCTTCATAATAATATAATAAAATGACTTCTTTATACTTAGCTGGCAGAGATTGAATAATACTTATTAATTCTTCATTTCTGTTTGATTCATATTGGGGTTCAAAAGTTTCTTTACTGAAATCATTACTTAAAACAATTCTTGTTTTCCAAGCCGATTTTAAATAATTTTTACATTCGTTGATTACAATTCTAAAAATCCATGTATGCTCTGTTGAACGCCCATTAAATTGCCAATAATTCAAATACACCTTTAAAAACACATTTTGAACAACCTCATACGCAGCATCTAAGTTATTTAAATATATATAAGACATTCGAAGTATTTCATCGCTGTATTTTTCTACTATTTCATACATTTTTTCATTGTCAATAGATTTTTTCATTTTTTCCCTCCTATATATTAGACAATATAAAAAAATTTTTTTACGAACATTTTTGAAATCTTTCAAATAAAAGGATTTCACGATAACAGTTCTCTTGAAAATATGAGTTTAGGTCTAGAATTTTTCTTTGTTTTTGTTATTATTAGTCATAGAGAAGTTCTTCTTTCTTGGTGGTGCTTTTCTTGGTCGTTAAACATTGTACCATGACTGATGAAACTTCTCTATTTCTATTTTCAAGTGAATTGTAAAGTGAAATTCCATACCTACAACAAAATATTACGAACTAGCTCGTTTGCTATTAAAGAAAGAATTATTTAAAGCAATTTTAAAGCGGAAGACCTTAACAGTTCCAAAATGGTTTCTATAAAACTCAATGCCAAACCAGACGAAAAAATCAAAGTTACATCTTTAAATACAGGAGTGGAGAAGGTTGCGAAATGTCAAAATGGAGTAGTCTGGCTAAAGATTGGTAAATCACTTTAAAGAGGATGCTGTCACCGTTTCAGATGGCAGTGAGAGTGTGAAGCTGTATCTTGATGCGGAATAGAAAATGATGAAAAAGCTCCCTGGTGCAAAACATATATTTGCATAAGGGAGTCTTTTATTATCTTGAAAAAGTAAAAATAATTTACTATAATAAAGAAAAGTAAAATATAGCTGTTTTACGGGACAGTTTTTGGAGGACATTATGATTAGAAATAATATTAGAGACTTACTAGATTACGCCATTGCAACAGGATTAATAGAAAAAGAAGATGAACTGTATATTCAGAACAGATTGTTAGAACTATTTCAGCTAGATGAACTTGATTTTATAAAAGAGGGGCACGAACTATCAGAAGAAGAATGGGTGAAAAAACTGCCAGATATATTAGAAGAACTGCTTGATTATGCTGTTTTAAATGGCTTATTAGAAGAAAATACGACTACATATCGTGATCTGTTCGATACAAAAATTATGGGGATTTTCGTAGAACGCCCAAGCAGAATCATTAAATCATTCCGTTCTTTCTATAAAGAAGACCCTAAGAAAGCCACAGACTATTTTTATAAATTGTCTCAGGACTCCAATTATATTAGAAGATATCGAGTGTCAAAAGACATGAAATGGGTTGCAGAAACCAAATATGGGGATTTGGATATCACAATTAACTTATCAAAACCTGAGAAAGACCCTCGTGCCATTGCAGCAGCAAGAAATGCAAAACAGGCTGCGTATCCAAAATGTCAGCTTTGTGTAGAAAATGAAGGTTATGCAGGAAGAGTAAACCACCCAGCCAGACAGAATCACAGAATTATACCGGTTACTATTCTTGGAGAACAATGGGGATTCCAGTATTCCCCTTACGTATACTATAACGAGCATTGTATTTTGTTAAATGCAAAGCATGAACCAATGAAAATCAATCGTTTGGCATTTGCAAAATTATTCGATTTTGTAAAACAATTCCCACATTACTTTGTTGGTTCCAATGCAGATTTACCGATTGTAGGTGGTTCTATTCTGACACATGAACATTTCCAAGGTGGAAATTACGAATTCGCTATGGCAAAAGCGAAAGTGGAATCAACATTCAAAGTTCCTGGTTTTGAAAACGTAGAGGCTGGTATTGTGGCATGGCCTATGTCAGTAATTCGACTTGCAGGAACTGAAACGGAACCAATTGTAGAATTAGCTTCTCACATTTTAGATAAGTGGAGAGGGTATACGGATGAAGAAGCATTTATCTTTGCGCAAACAGATGGAGAACCCCATAATACCATTACCCCTATTGCAAGAAAACGTGGAGATAAGTATGAATTAGATTTAGTGCTTCGAAACAATATTACAACAAAAGAACATCCACTAGGTGTATACCATCCACATGCAGAACTTCATCACATAAAGAAAGAAAATATTGGACTGATTGAAGTTATGGGTCTTGCTGTGCTCCCAGCTAGACTAAAAGAAGAGATGGAACAGCTAGAAGATGCGATTGTTTCTGGAAAAGACATCCGAGCTAGTGAAACGATTGAAAAACATGCTGACTGGGTGGAAGCATTCTCTAAGAACTATGAATGTATTACAAGTGAAAATGTTCATGATATTGTAACAAAAGAAATTGGAAATGTATTTATGAAGGTGCTTGAAGATGCTGGTGTGTTCAAGAGAACAGAAGAAGGACAAAAGGCATTTGCACGATTTATTCATAGTATTTCTTAAGTTGCTATTGAAAAGTGGCGGATTATGAAGTACACTATAGGTATTGTAAAGATTTGAACACAGAGGAGAACAGTATGCGTGTGATTGCAGGAAAGGCGAAAAGAATACCTTTGGTTGCGCCGAGTGGACTTGATACGCGTCCTACACAGGATCGGACGAAAGAAACCTTGTTTAATATGCTACAGCCCTATATAGCAGATTGTCTGTTTTTGGATTTGTTCAGCGGAAGTGGTGCAATAGGAATAGAGGCTTTAAGCCGTGGTGCAAGAGAAGCAGTATTTGTAGAACAAGGTAAGGATGCCTTAGACTGTATACAGAATAATCTGAAGAAAACGAAGTTGGAATCAGATGCAACTTTGCTTAAGATGAATGTTTTTGACGCCCTGAACCGATTAGAACAGAGTCAGAAATGTTTTGACTGTATCTTTATGGATCCGCCATATAATCATGAACTAGAGAAAGAAGTATTAATTAAGTTAGCAGGTTCTTGCTTACTTAACGAAGACACGATTATTGTTGTGGAAGCATCACTGGAAACCGATTTTTCTTATTTGGAAAGTATTGGACTTCAATTAGAAAATGAAAAAAATTACAAGACGAATAAGCATGTATTTATTGCATTGAAATAACTAAAGTTGGGAGTTTTTTTATGAAAGTAGGGATCTACCCAGGTAGTTTCGATCCAATTACATTAGGACATTTGGATATTATTACAAGATCTTCAAAAGTAGTAGACAAGCTCATTATCGGTGTGTTAAATAACAGTGCTAAGAATGCGCTTTTTACACCAGATGAAAGAGTGGATATGATAAAACGGGTTACAGAAAACATACCGAATGTAGAAGTAGAAAGTTTTTCGGGCTTACTTGTTGACTATGCCAAAATGAAGAATGTCAATGTAATCGTAAGGGGGCTTCGTGCCATAACGGATTTTGAATATGAGCTGCAGATTGCACAGGCGAATCATAAGGCGAATCCAGAGATTGATACGATATTCTTTACCACTAATGTAGAATATTCTTATATTAGTTCCAGCATTGCAAAAGAGTTTGCATTTTATGGTTCTGATGTAAGCCAGATTGTACCCCCATTAGTAATAGAAAAGCTTAACGAAAAGTTTAACCATAGTTGAAATTAAAATAAAGGAGCGTTACCTATGGGAGTAAGTAAGATTGAACAGTTAATTGAAGAAATATATGAATTTGTTGAAAGCTGTAAGATGCAGCCACTATCTTCTACGAAAGTAGTCGTGCCAAAAGACCAATTGTACGATTTATTGGATGAATTAAGACTTAGGACTCCTGACGAGATAAAGAGATATCAGAAGATTATATCCAACCGTGATGCAATTCTTCAGGATGCACAGGAAAAAGCGAATAATATGCTGGCAGAAGCTGAGGCACAAACCAATGCTTTAATTGATGAACATCAGATTATGCAACAGGCTTATTACCAAGCAAATGAAGTTGTGAATCAAGCCACAGAGCAAGCCAATCAGATGCTTGCGCAGGCTAGACAGGATGCAGATCAGATTCGTGTTGGTGCATTAAACTATACCAATGAGTTGCTTTCTGGGGCAGAAGCAGTATTGTCAGCTTCCTATAATAATTCTAAAAGCCAGTATGAAGGCTTATTAGAATCATTAAAGGGAAGTTTGGATGTGATTGCAAGCAATCGAAGCGAGCTGGTACAAGATGAAGCCGCTGCTGCTAATGTAGGGCAAACGGAGTATGCACAACCAGAAGCAGTTGAGGAAGAAGATGACTTTCAGTTTGATGAAAATACATTTCTAGATGACGCTGACGAATAATAAGGTGCATAATCCAGCAATACCAGCGTTGATACATTTGAATAGAAAATAATTTTTTATAGATAGTCCTGAGTGAATGATAACACTGTAAGTTTGTGCGTGGCTTGAAAGTCCGCCGAATGCAGTGAGAGCATTGGTCAGGATTATTTTTTTTGTAAAAGAAAACTGTGCAAAACTGATAGCAGCAGAACCTGTTGTGATTTCTAAAAAACCAATCAGAAAGTAGCGAAAGGTTTCGGGGATGAACGTAATATGCAATACAATTTCTGCAAGGATGGAAAAGAGTATGATATATCCACCAACTTTTACTAAGATTGTAAATGCATTTAAAATAGTTTGATCTAATATGTCAAAAGCAGGAACTCGTGCAGGTTTGGAAGAATAAGGTACAACAGTAAGTTTTGAATTGGTTAATTTTACTGCTTGTAAAGCTTTTCTATGTAAAATCCGGTAAACAATCCCGGTTAGCAGAGCACTGCCATATACGATTCCGAGAATGATAAATGGTTTGTGTTTTATATTAAGGCATTGCATTGCAACAAAACTGATGATAAACATAGGACTTGCATTATTGCAGAAACATAGCAGATACTGACCTTCATCTTTACTAATTTGACCAGATGCAATAAGGTCTGCACAAGCCTTTGCACCAACTGGATAGCCTGAAAGCATTCCAATGAGAAAAGGATAGCAGCCAGGTTTGGATAGACCGAGCAGCCTGCCAAGAGTAGGATAAAAAAAAGAGGTCAGACAATCTGTCACATTAAGCTGCATAATCAGATTCGACACAATCATAAATGGCAATAAGGTTGGCAGTACTGTCTGGAACCAAAGCATTAAACCGGTTTTTGCACCTTTTAACGAGATAGTTGGGAAAACTAGTAGTAAAAGTAAAAAGGAAATAGTAGAAAAAGAGATTAAAAATTTTTTCAATTGTTTTCCTGCTTTCTATAAAAACTATTGCTTACATATATTTTATGATTTATAGTAAGAGGGTATAACTAAAACTCTAGGGGAAAACTACATAGTGTGAACAAGAAAGGTGGTAAATAAATGGCTAACAAATTGAAAAAGAGAAATGAAGTAGAACCACAATTTAAGTGGAAAATTGAAGATTTATATGAGAATGATGATAAGTGGCAACAGGAAGTCGAAGTCATTCATACCTTAGTCGATGAATTAAAACAGTATCAAGGAAAATTAGGAGATTCCGCTGAAAGTCTATACTCTTTTCTGTCGTTAAGTGATAAGGTTGATGGACTCGTGGAACGTGTGTATGTCTATGCAAACCAGAAGTTCCATGAGGATACAACGAATGGAACGTATCAGGACCTTGCGGATAAAGCAACAAATGTAATGATGACTGTCAATAGTGCATTATCTTTTGCAACACCAGAGATATTAACAATTCCAGAGGAAAAAATCCGTTCATTTTATGAAGAAAAGATAGAATTGTTACAGTATCAGCGTATGATTGAAGAAATTATGAAAGATAAGCCACATACATTATCTTCTGAAATGGAAGAGTTGCTTGCGCAAACTGCAGAAATTGCTGATGGTCCGGATAATACATTTTCTATGTTAAATAATGCAGATATTAAATTCCCTATCATTAAAGATGAGGATGGAGAAGAAATAGAAATCACACATGGCCGTTATATTAAATTGCTAGAAAGTCCAGACAGGAGAGTAAGAGAAGAAGCCTTTAAAGGTCTCTATTCTTCCTATAAAAAATTAAAAAATACGCTTGCAAGCCTATATAGCACCAATGTAAAGAAGGATATTTTTTATGCGAGAGCACGTAAATTCGATTCATCTTTGGAAAGTGCCCTGAATGGAAGCCGCATCCCAGTTGAAGTTTATAAGAATTTAATCGAGGCGGTGCATGAAAACCTTCCTGCTATGTATAAATACATGGAGATTCGAAAGAAAGCACTTAAAGTGGATGAACTGCATATGTATGACATTTTTGCACCAATTGTATCAGACTTTAAAATGGAAGTCTCATTTGATGAGGCGAAGCAGATTGTAAAAGAAGGATTAAAACCTTTGGGTGAAGAATACCTTTCCATCTTGCAAGAGGGATTTGATAATGGCTGGATTGATATTTACGAAAACGAAGGGAAAAGAAGTGGTGCTTACTCCTGGGGAGCCTATGGAACACATCCGTTTGTGCTTTTGAATTTTCAAAATAATCTAAAAAATACCTTCACCTTAGCACACGAGATGGGCCATGCAATTCATAGTTATTATTCGGATAAAAATCAGCCAATCACCTATGCAGGTTATCGTATTTTCGTTGCAGAAGTTGCATCTACTTGTAATGAAGCGTTGTTAATGGCTCACTTGATTGCAAATGCAAAGGATAAAAAAGAAAAGGCTTACTTGATAAATTATCATTTGGAGCAGTTCCGTGGTACTCTATATCGCCAGACAATGTTTGCAGAATTTGAAATGTTAACCCATCAAATGGAAGAGGAAGGTCAAGGGCTGACGGCAGAAACATTATCAGCATTGTATTATGATTTAAACAAAAAGTATTACGGAGATAACGTTGTAATTGACGAAGATATTGCTATGGAATGGGCAAGAATTCCTCATTTTTATCGTAATTTTTATGTATATCAGTACGCTACAGGATACTCTGCAGCAATTGCCTTATCGAAACGCATTTTAGAAAAAGGCGAGAGTGCAGTGGAAGAGTATATTCATAATTTCCTATGTGGTGGAAGCAGTAAAGATCCAATCGATCTACTAAAAGGGGCAGGAGTGGACATGAGTTCCAAAGAACCTGTGGAACAGGCTTTAAAAGTATTTGCTGATTTAGTAGATCAATTAGAAGAACTTATAGAATAATTGGTGAAGTTTGGATATCATGTTTGCCTTTCAAACCAAAGGACTGATATACCAGGCGGTTATACAGGCTGGTGGCGAAGATATCTTCCGATAACATCTGGTAAGCGTAAAGATTGAGGAAGTTTTCGGCATCGGCCATTTTTGTTATAATAGGAATTTTGCTTTTGTACTTGGCTTCTTTTAGCAAAACAGAAGCAGGACGACGAAATCCTAGAACTCTAGCATAAGGTGCAATTTCTGTTGAAGTCAATCCTTTTATGTTGTAATTTTTTATACCCAAGAGGATATGAAGTAGGCAGCGGCTAATTCTTGTATAAGTAAATTGTTTTGATTTTAGTACAAAAATAAACTGTTCGAAATCTTCATATTCAGACAAGCTGTTTTTGATGGTACGTGCCAAATCAGGGGTAATGTCCTGAATGGAGGATAATTCTTCAACGGTGCTTGTAGCGATAGCATAATAAAGCATATCAGAGAGAAGATTACTGGTAACGGGATATGTTTTAGCACCTTCAAGCAACTGATAAACATTGTCAGGTACACTGGAACGGATTGATTCTAAAGCAGCTTGGTTTTCCAATGAAGAGCGAATTGCTGTAGCAGAATGTATGGAGTAATCTTCATCGGAAGCCATATCTAGGGAAAGATCATGATAGCCTGTCTGCTTTCGTTTCACTGTAAATGGTGCTATATTGCTATTAAAATAGGAAAGAGCTTTTAAATATTCAATACCTAATATATTATTTGGTGAAGAAATAATATCACGAACAGTATTTTCGGGGATAGAGTTACAATGTTCATGCAATGCTTTTTCCCTTGCAACAGGGAAAGAAAGTCCGTTTCTTACATGTTTGGAGATTGATTTGTTAAAATCATCACAGTCTTTTTGTATATATTCTGCAATAATTTTCATCGATTTTGTGTCCCCACATTCACTTCCAAAACATAAAGAATCAATGATTCCAAGGTTTTCTAATAAAGCAATAGCACCCGTAGAGAAATATTCAGCACTGGCAGTTGCATAACGAACAGGAAGTTCGATTACAAGGTCAATTCCGCTTTCCAGAGCCATTTTTGTGCGATTCATTTTGTCAAGAAATGCAGGAGTGCCACGCTGTACAAAGGAACCGCTCATAATCGCAACTGCAAAATCAGCACCTGAAAGGCGTTTGGCTTCTCTAAGCTGATAGAGATGTCCGTTGTGAAAGGGGTTGTATTCTGCAACAATTCCCACGGTCTTTTGATTCGTCATACATAAACCTCCAATGAAATAGATATATTGTATTATATCCAGTTTGATAAATAGGTGCAAGTTTTACTGATTTTATGGAAAATGTATATTGTAAATTGAAATGATGTAGAATAATCTTATAAATATGGGTTGAAATGGCTATTAGAATAACTTATAATTTGCATAATGACACTAATATAAACATACACAGGGGGAAAACTTATGTTATTTGAAATTGTTACAGATAGTTCAGCAAATCTGCCACAGGCTTTCATCGAAGAGAATAATCTTCATATTTTGTCTTTGTCATATTATATTGAGGATGAAGAGTTTTCTTCCTATATTCCAGGGCAGAAAAATGATTTAACTTATTTTTATGAAAAATTGAATAGTAAAGCACATATTAGAACATCATTAGTTAATGTAGAGAAAGCAACAGCTTACATGGGTGAACTGATGAAAGAGAAGAAAGACATTCTCTACATTGGTTTTTCATCAGGTCTTAGTGGATCGTTTCAGTCTGTATCGCTAGCTGCTTCTGACTTGCAAGAAACATATCAAGATTCCAAGATACGTTGTGTAGATACATTAGGTGCTACTCTTGGGGAAGGGTTATTGGTTTACTATGCATGTAAGCTTAGAAACGAAGGAAAAACCATGGAAGAGACGGCAGCATGGTTAGAAGAGAACAAGCTTAACATGTGTCATTGGTTTACTGTAGATGATTTGTTCTTTTTAAAACGAGGTGGAAGAATCTCAACTGTTGCAGCAGTGTTTGGTTCTGCTCTTAGCATTAAGCCAGTAATGAATATGGATAATGAAGGTCATCTTAAGGTATATGGTAAAGCAAGAGGAAGAAAGAAAGCGTTGGATGAATTGTTTCATCAGATGAAGGAATCTGTGAAAGAACCAGAAAATCAGGTTTTTGGTATTGCGCATGCAGATTGTGAAGAAGACGCGTTATATATGAAAGAAAAAATGATGGAACTGAATCCGAAAGACATCATGCTGGAAGCTTTGGAACCTGTTATCGCTTCTCACACTGGTCCGGGCTGTCTTGCAATCTTTTTCTTTGGGGAAAAAAGATAATAGTAAAAATTCATCAAAAATGAATAATTATGCAAAAATTTCTTGCATCTTTGAATAAATCGATTGAAAGTATGAGAAGTTTTTAACAAATGAATTGTACTGAATTTAGTACGAAAATTAAGATGGATTGGGCTTGTGAAACTTAATTTGTTGGTATATAATAAACGACGGAACGCGACCATGCATGAAAAGTTATGGGGAAAGAATGTATTTACTTTCCATCGCAATGAATAAAAAAACGAGATTACAAGTTGAGAAAGGAGTCTTTATCGTGTCATTTATAGATGTAATTAAAGCCAGAGCGAAAAAAGACAAAAAGACAATTGTTTTACCAGAAACAAATGATGTTAGAACAATCCAGGCAGCAGTAACGATTATGGAAGAAGATATTGCTGATTTGGTATTACTTGGAAATAGAGATAAAGTTGTTCAGAAAGCAGAATCATACGGATACGATTTAACAGGAGCTAATTTTGTTGATCCAGATAATTGCGATAAGCTTGAAGAATATGTTGCTATTTTATGTGAATGCAGAAAAAGCAAAGGTATGACTCCCGATCAGGCAAGAGAGTTATTAACGAAAGATTTCTTATATTTTGGTGTTACTATGGTTAAAGCAGGTGATGCAGATGGTATGGTAGCAGGTGCTTGCCACGCTACAGCAGATGTATTAAGACCTTCTTTACAGATTTTAAAAACAAGACCAGGAACAAAATTAGTTTCCGCTATCTTTGTTATGGTTGTACCTGACTGTGAATATGGTGCAAATGGTATCTTCGTATTTGGTGACTCTGGACTTAACCAGAATCCTACTTCAGAAGAGTTAGCTCATATTGCAGCAACAAGTGCTCACAGTTTTGAATTATTAGTTCAGGAAAATCCTAAAGTTGCTATGATTTCTCATTCTACAAAGGGTAGTGCAAAACATGCTGATGTTGACAAAGTAGTAGAAGCTACAAAAATTGCCAATGAATTATACCCAGAAATTCCAATCGATGGAGAATACCAGGTAGATGCTGCGATCGTCCCAAGCATCGGTTCTTTTAAAGCACCAGGCAGTGATATTGCTGGACATGCTAATGTTCTTATCTTCCCAGACTTAGATGCAGGTAATAATGGATACAAATTAGTACAACGTTTGGCAAAAGCAGAAGCTTATGGTCCTTTAACTCAAGGTATTGCAAAACCAGTTAACGATTTATCCAGAGGATGCTCTGCTGATGATATCGTAGGTGTTGTTGCAATTACAGCAGTTCAGGCACAAGCAAATTAATTATAGTGAGGTTTAAGTAAAATGGATGTTTTAGTAATAAATTGTGGTAGTTCTTCTTTAAAGTATCAGTTAATCGACTCTGACAGCGAAAAAGCTTTAGCGTCAGGTCTTTGCGAAAGAATCGGTATAGATGGCCGTTTTACATTCAAACCAGCAAACGGTGAAAAATATACAATTGATTCTACAATGAAGGATCATACAGATGCGATTAAAATCGTATTAGATGCACTTGCTGATCCAAAAACAGGTGTAATTAAAGACTTAAAAGAAATCGGTGCTGTTGGACATAGAGTAGTTCATGGTGGTGAAAAATTTGCAAAATCTGTAGTAATTACTAAAGAAGTAATTGAAGCAATCAAAGACTGTAATGATTTAGCTCCATTACACAATCCTGCTAACTTAATTGGTATTTCTGCATGCCAGGAAGCTTTACCAGGGGTTCCTATGGTAGCTGTATTCGATACTGCTTTCCATCAGACAATGCCTAAAAAAGCTTACACATATGCTGTACCTGACAGATATTATGAAGATTACAAAGTAAGAAGATACGGTTTCCACGGAACAAGCCATAGCTTTGTTTCTAAGAGACTTATCGAACTTGCTGGTTTAGATAAAAATAATTCTAAAGTAATCGTTTGCCATTTAGGTAACGGTTCTAGTATCTCAGCTGTATTAAACGGTGAATCTGTTGATACAAGCATGGGATTAACTCCTTTAGAAGGTGTACCAATGGGTACAAGATCTGGCAGCATTGATCCAGCCATCGTTGAATTCATTGCAAACAAAGAAAATAAAACAATTTCAGAAGTAATGAATGTTTTAAATAAAGAATCTGGTGTTTATGGTATGTCTGGTAATCTATCCAGTGACTTTAGAGACTTAGATGACGCTTCCAATGCTGGTAACGAAAAAGCAAAAAATGCAGTTGATGTATTTGCTTACAATGTTGCAAAAGTAGTTGGCGGCTATGTGGCAGCTATGAATGGAGTAGACGCAATTGCATTTACAGCAGGTGTAGGTGAAAATGACCATGTTGTTCGTGAAAAAGTTATGTCTTACTTAGGATATTTAGGTATCGAAGCAGATCTAGAAGCGAACAAAGTACGTGGGGAAGAGAAACTTATCTCCAAAGAAGGCAAAGTAAAAGTATTCGTAGTTCCAACGAATGAAGAATTAGCAATTGCTCGTGAAACAGTAGCGTTAATCTAGTTGAACTTAGAAAATACTAATTATTTACACGCCAGGCGATATCTGTCTGGCGTGTAGTTTTTGCAAATGTGAAGCACAATTTTTGTTGACATTTGCTATGAGTTGTGGTATAAATAAGAAAGTGTGGAAAAATCCTAGTTTAATCCGTGGATAATACAGGATTAGGAGATAATTTATGTTAATTAATTTATCAGAGATTATGTCAGTGAAGGACAAGGTCCAACACGTGGTTGNNGTTGTTCCAATTGATATGGAATGCTTTAAGCTGGATGGAACAGAGTATAACTTTGTGAAAAAGAATCCCGTTGACTTAACGATTACCTGTACGGGTGAGAGGAAAGTTCATGTGGAAGGGTCCACAATAGTATCGCTTATGCTTCCATGTAGTAGATGCCTTGAAGATGTGGAAACGACATTTGAGATAAGTGTATCGAAAGAGTTAGATTTCCGTGAAACATCACAAGATAGAATAGATGACCTAGATGAGATAAATTATGTCGAAGGATATGATTTAGATGTCGACCGTTTCGTCTATAATGAGATTTTATTGGATTTTCCAATGAAAGTTTTATGTAGTGAAGATTGCAAAGGAATTTGCAATGTGTGTGGAAAGAATCTGAACAATGGAACATGTCAATGTGATCGAACAGTAATTGATCCGAGAATGTCAGTATTTCAAGATGTCTTCGAGAAGTTTAAGGAGGTGTAAATATGTCAATCTGTCCAAAGAATAAACATTCTAAAGCAAGAAGAGATAAGCGTAGAGCTAACTGGAAAATGACTGCTCCAAATCTTGTTAAATGCAGCAAATGTGGAGAGTTAATGATGCCACATAGAGTATGTAAAGCTTGTGGTTCATATAATAAAAAGGAAATCATTTCTGCTGAATAATTAGTAGATTATAGAGAAACCATCATGGTGCTTAATTAGCGCATGATGGTTTTTTTATGCAATGCATTTAATTAAATAGAAAAAACTATTATTGTCGATTAATTGTATGAAGCAGATGTTGTAATACGATCAAAGCATATTCTGAGAGCTTCTCTGAATCAGTAAGAAATTTATCCGTTAATTCGATAAAACTGTCTTTTTCCTTATAATTGATTCGAAAGGAAGGGGTTAAGCCTCCGTGAAACTGTGGCAAAAATGTACCGTTTTTTTTGGTATAGCATGTAGAGGCTTTTGCTTTTACACGATAATTCTTGTCCACAAATTCGGCCACGCTTTTGTGGATAGCAGTATCTTCAGCTGGAAGGTAGTAATAATCCTTATAATTCGGATAAAAGTACTTTAATTCACCTCTTGCACAAGCAATTCGTAACATAGCGTTTGATTCAGATGCTGTAAAAGAAAGATTTTCTATTTCCCATGTAAGGGAAACTGGCAGAGGATTGCGTAAGGAAAATGAAAGAATAACTTGCTCATCTTCTACAGTAATGGTACAATTCGTTTGTCTTTCTTCAAACATATCGCAATATGCCAGAACAGAAGTGATACGAATTAGATTGCACACATCTTCCTCGTTGTGAAGCAGGAGTTTGTTCATGTCGTCTTGCATCGTTGTCTTGTGTCCAAATTTGTCTTTCATATAGGATACATAGATCTCAATCAATTCGCCGCCTGAATATGAGTCAACGCGAGGAAGGCTAAGGAAATCTTCAATTGTCTTCTGTTTTAAATTGGTCAGACTAAGCATTTTCTTGTAAGGAAAGATTTTTTTATATAAATCAACTTGCAGGAAAGAATCAAATGAAAAAATCATATGGTAGTGTAGGAGCTTTTTTTGCAGGTATGGAATATCAAAACCATTGCCATTGTAATGAATCATTACTCTATAGTCTTTTGCAAAATCAATAAAATTTTGTAATATAGTTTGTTCACTAATGTAATCATCTGCGAAAAACTGGATAAGCTTCCAGGAACTATTTTGGTAATAACAACAGCCGATAAAGTAAATACTTGAAATATCAGGTGAAAAACCAGTTGTTTCAATATCAAATAATAGAATTTCAGTTTCCTCTATTGATTTGTCAGGTGAGAACTCATAAGGCATGGATACTGAAAGATTTTTTTGAAATATTTGCATAAGGTACCTCCTGTTATATTTTGTATTATAACATAGAAAAAGAATTATACCATATGTAATTACACTAATAAAATTGAGGAGTGCTACATGAGAGAGAGAGAAAACAGAACGGTTCGAGCACCAGAGAAACAAAATCGTATAAAGGAAGAATTGACAGGGCGGTTTAAAAGTAACCTTAGCGGGTTTTTAAGCGTGTGTCTTGTGGGATTTTTGGTATTGCTGCAAATTGCAATCATTATCATGCTTCCATTTCTGCTACAAAATATAACCGTTT
This sequence comes from Lachnoclostridium sp. UBA739, assembly GCA_002297865.1. The sequence continues at coordinate 8,107 of DBKX01000286.1, read as the reverse complement.
ATTTCTATGTTGTTTTGGAGATATTTAGTATCATTTTAATATTGAGTCTAGTCAATGATAACAGAAGTCCTTCCTACAAGATATCGTGGATTTGTATCGCTTTAGCGCTTCCCATATCAGGACACATTATGTATCTGCTTTGGGGAGGTCGTGACTCTACCAAACGGTTAGATGATAATATCAAACAGATTATGAGGCATGGACAGCTTTTCTTAAAACATAATAGAGGCCTAGAGGAGAATTTTTATAAAGAAAAACCATTAGAAGCAAGAATATCAAAGTATATGACTTCTCAGGACTTTCCGTTATATGCTAATAATAAAGTAGAATACTACCCAATGGGAGAAGATGCCTTTGAGGTTATTTTTGAGGAATTAAAAAAGGCACAAAAGTTTATTCTAATTAATTTTTTCATTGTAGCAGAAGGAGCCATTTGGGATAAATTGCATGAAATACTATTAGATAAAATAAAGCATGGAGTCGAAGTGAAATTTATGTATGATGATTTTGGTGCTATGATTCGTACCAATAAGCATTTTCGCAGAAATCTAGAGCAGGAAGGTTTTGAAGTTCAGATATTCAATCCAATTCATAAATATACGGATAAATTATATATGAATTACCGTAGCCACCAGAAGATTATCGTAATAGATGGAAATATAGGATTTACAGGTGGATTCAATATTGCGGACGAATACGCGAACCTGATTAATCGTTTTGGCGTGTGGAAAGATAATGGTATACGCATTGAAGGTGATGCGGTATGGGGAATGACTGTGATTTTTTTGCAAATGTGGGAAGTGTGTGAGGGAAGAACAGAGATTGATTATGAAAAGTATCGTCCAACTAAAAAATTCGAGTTAAATAAGATTTATTGTCATGTAATATCTGATGGACCAGCATGCAACCAGATGAATCCAATTGAAAATGTTTATCAGCAGATGATCAGTTATTCAGAAAAGTTTCTTTACATTACAACGCCATATCTTATTATAGAAGATGACATGAAACATGCTTTGATAACTGCAGTTCAAAGCGGAGTGGATGTGCGTATTATTACACCATATATTCCAGATAAAAAGAATGTAAAGTTATTAACCAATTACAATTATGGAGATCTGCTAAAGCATGGAGTTCGCATATATGAGTATAAACCAGGATTTATTCATGCAAAGACCATCTTAAATGAAAAAAATGTGATTGTGGGTACCATTAATATGGACTACCGAAGCTTCTATCTGCATTACGAAAATGGAGTGTGGATTTCTGATTTGGATACCGTTCATATGATAAAGCAAGACTTGGAAGAGACATTTGAAAAATGCATTGAAATCTCCTATCAGGAATGGTTGCAAAGGCCTGCATTCATGAAAATAAAGCAGGCTTTCCTGAATATGTTTTCAACCCTCATGTAATCAATTTAATAGAACAAAAGTATCTGATAAGGTGTCCTTCATCAATTGAAAAAATATTGTGTTGTGATAAAATAGAAAAAAATATAGAAATTGAGGCGGTACTATGCATAATGAATTAACAAAAAGTGATATTAAGAAGATGGAGGAGGAAATTGAATACAGAAAGCTTGTAGTACGAAAGCAAGCATTAGAAGCAGTTAAAGAAGCTAGAGCCCATGGTGATTTAAGTGAAAATTTTGAGTATCATGCAGCAAAAAAAGATAAAAATCAAAATGAAAGCAGAATTCGTTATCTTGAGAGAATGATTAAAACGGCAGTTGTTATTTCAGACGATTCAAAAGGGGATGAAGTAGGACTTAATAATACTGTAACCATATATTTTGAAGATGAGGATGAAGAAGAAACATTTAAACTGGTTACAACAGTACGTGGTAATACTCTAAAAGGACTTGTTAGCATTGAGTCGCCTATTGGCAAAGCAATATTAGGAAAAAAGAAAGGGGAACGGGTTTTTGTTCAGGTGAATGAGCAGAATGGTTATTACATCACAATTCGTGAAATTGACAAAACCAGTGATGATAACGACCAAATCCGTAGGTTTTGATGAGGATACAAATTAGAAATGCAAGGCTTTATACCGAAGACTGTAAATTTCACAAAGGTAATTTAATGATTGAGGGAGAAAGGATTGGCCATATTAGCACTTGTGAAGAAGATGCAGATGAAATTATGGATGCAGAAGGCTGTTACGTTATTCCTGGATTGATAGATCTTCATTTTCATGGCTGTGCAGGTGTTGACTTTAGTGATGGAACGGTAGAATCAATAGAAAAAATCATCCAATACGAAAGAGAGAATGGAATTACTACCATCTGTCCCGCAACGATGACATTGCCAGAAGAACAGCTAAAAAGGATAGCAAAATCAGTAAGAGAATACAAAGAAAAACATCCTGCTTCGTTAGGATTAGCTGGATTTAATCTAGAGGGACCGTTTATTAATCCTTTAAAGAATGGAGTACAATCAACGGATTCTTGTATGTTACCTGATGTTGAGTTATTTGAACAGTTACAGGATATATCCAATCACGCCATTAAACTTGTAACAGTTGCTCCAGAATTGGAAGGAGCAGAAGCATTTATAAGAAAAGCATCGGAAAGTACTGTAGTTTCGGTTGGACACTCTTTGGCGGACTATCAGACCGCTTCTGAGAGTTTTGCGCTAGGAGCTAGTCATGTAACGCATCTATATAATGGGATGCGTGAATGGAAACATAGAGAACCTGGAATTGTGGGAGCTAGTGCAGATTGTTCTAAGGTTTTTGTTGAATTAATCTGTGACGGAAACCATCTGCATCCATCTGTGATTCGAAATACTTGGAAGCAATATGGCAAGGAACGCATTGTAATGATAAGTGATAGTACGATGGCTGCAGGGCTTTCAGATGGTGAATATACGTTGGGAGGTTCAAAAGTAATCTGTAAAGAAAAGCGAGTTACAACAAATGAAGGAGTTTTGGCTGGTTCTGCTTCAAATTTGATGGAGTGTATGCAATATGTTGTAAGAAATGTGAATTTGCCATTGGAGGAAGTTGTGAAATGTGCCACAATAAATCCTGCAAAAGTATTAAAAATAGATAAAAATTATGGTAGTCTTAACTGTGGAAAATATGCTAATATATTAATATTAGATGAGGGTTGCGAACTACGTAGTATTATATATTTGGGAAAATATCTATTTCCACCTATCATACTATAGTTTTTATAGTAATTTATTAAGAGATTATTACAGAAGGTTTACACGCTTAACTACTGTATGCTATAATTTGCACAATATTTGATTGTGCGAAGATAGTGGTAGCGCTCTAAGTGAAGCAATGATGCAATTTACGATTACATAATTGGAGTGAAGTAATAATGGATGAAAAATCTTGTGAACATTTTGGTAATGAAGAAGCTTGTGTTTGGAAAAATGAGAATACGATAATAAAACCTGAGAATTTTGTAGATCCAGAAGAGTTATATAACTGTCTGATTGAACATATCAGAGAATACCATCCTTCTTCGGATCTTTCAATGATTGAACAGGCTTATGAGGTTGCAAAAACAGCTCACAGAGGGCAATTTAGAAAATCGGGAGAACCGTATATTATTCATCCTCTTTGTGTGGGACTCATATTAACAGATTTAAAATTAGACAAAGAATCTATTAGTGCTGGACTTCTGCATGATGTTGTGGAAGATACAGATATGACATTGGAAGAATTAGCAGAGATTTTCGGAGAAGAGGTTGCGTTCTTAGTTGATGGTGTAACAAAATTAGGACAAATATCGGATGTTTCTGATAAAACAGAAGAGCAGGCTGAGAATTTAAAGAAAATGTTTATTGCCATGGCTAAGGATATAAGGGTTTTGCTAATAAAACTAGCAGACCGACTTCACAATATTCGAACTTTAAACTTTAGAAAACCAGCAAAAAGGCTGAAGGTTGCAAGGGAGACTATGGATATTTATGCGCCGTTAGCATACCGTTTAGGTATCTCAAAATTAAAGATGGAGCTAGATGACTTATCTTTGATGTATCTGCATCCTGAGGAGTATCACGATCTTGTTCAGAAGCTCAATGAGACGAAAGAAGAGCGAGACAGGTTTATTGCGGTTGTCGTAGGTGAAGTAAAAGAAATACTAACACAGAATAGAGTGGAAGGGCAGGTTTCGGGCCATTTGAAGCATCTGTTTAGCATTTACCGAAAGAGAGTAAACCAAAATGATGATCATATATTAGATGCGTTTACCATACAAGTGATAGTACCAACTGTGAAGGACTGCTATCAGGCACTTGGAGTTTTACATGAAAAATTTACACCGGTTCCTGGAAAATTCAAAGATTTTATTGCAATGCCAAAGACCAATATGTATCAGTCATTACATACAACATTAGTTTCAAAAAGAGGCAAGGTGTTCAAGGTTCAGATAAGAACCATGCAAATGCATCTTGTATCCCAATACGGAATAACCGCGTTTTGGAAGTACCGAGAAGGCAAAGACCAGAATGGTGAAGAGAGAAGAAGTGAGGAAAAGCTTACCTGGCTAAAACAAATTTTAGAATGGCAAAAAGACATGTCAGATAATAAAGAATTTATGAACTTAATAAAGAGTGATTTCAATTTGCTTTCCGAGCGAATTTACTGTTTTACTCCTGCTGGGGATGTGAAGAATTTTCCAAGTGGGGCTAATGTAATTGATTTTGCTTACAGCATTCATTCCGCAGTAGGCAATAAAATGGTTGGGGCAAGAGTGAACAATGAGGTTGTGCCAATTGACTATGTGATTCATAATGGTGATAGAGTTGAAATCATAACATCTCAAAACTCGAGTGGTCCCTGCTATGAATGGATACAAATCGTTAAAACATCTCAGGCAAAAAACAGAATACATCAATGGTATCGTGATGTTCAGCGAGAAAGCAATATAGAACGTGGCAAGGAATTGTTAAAAGCTTACTGTAAAACTCATGGCATTGCCCGAAAGGAAATTTGGCAAGCAAAGCATAAAGACAAGGTTGTGCAGAAATATGCACTAAAGGACTGGGATTCTGTACTAGCGGCTTTAGGTCATGGAGCGTTAAAAGAAGGTCAGATTATTAATAAGCTGATTGAGGAATACGAAAAAGAACGTGAGAAAGTGCATTTTAAGACTAGTGCTGGTGGCGTTATAGTAAAACATGAAGATGGTACGCAAGTACGTTTTGCAAAATGCTGCTGTCCTGTTCCTTTTGACGAGATTATAGGGTATAGGACAAACGAAAGAGGAGTTTCAATTCATCGTACAGACTGCATTAATATTTTATCATTGCCAGAGGCGGAACGAAGAAGGCTTGTTCCGGCTGAATGGAAGCAGGGATACCAAGGAGAAAAGGGAAAATCATATTTTGTAGAGATTATCATCACGGCTAATAACCGTACCGGAATCTTAGCAGATGTCTCGGAGATACTATATCAGAATAGAATTGACGTTGAAGTATTAAATAGTAAGACCAGTGCAGATGGAATTGCCACTATTCAGCTGTCTTTTCATGTGGAGAGCAGAGAACAGCTTCATGGTATTGTGGAGCAGCTTTCAGAAATAAAGAGTATTGTTAAGATAGAACGATTGTGATAAAAATACAGGTTATACTCCTTTTGGCATATAAGTTTCGATTTACATAAGAAAAAAAAGTGATATAATAGTAATGCTATGCATGGAAAACATAATAAAAGGAGTGTAAAAAGTGAGTAAGAAAGCAACAAAATTACAGAAGACTGGTATTGGCATCTTAGGCATCTTGCTAATAGGGCTTATTTGTTACTATGCAGCAGTTATCGATAAAACAGCATCAAATAATTGGAACATTTTCCTTTCCTGTGTCTTTTTATTAGCTGCTATGGAACTTATCTATCTGCCTGTATCGGCTGAAAAATTCGGAAAAACAATGAAAACAATATTGCCATTTGCTGTGTTTATTATTGGACCTCTTTTAATGGTGAGGTTTATTTGGAATTATACATACATCCAAAAAAATGTATTAATATTCTTACAAAATGCAATGTTGATTTATATTTTGCAAGGCGTTTTGTTTGTTATGATTTTTCGAATAAAACCTGTTATGTATATTTCTATTTTTTTAAACTGGTTCTTATTCCTTGCAGATGAAGTCGTTCTGGTACTTCGAAAGACTCCGTTAGTACCAACTGATATTTTAGGGCTTCGTACAGCAATATCAGTTGCAGGTAATTATAAGTTTCAGATTACTTCAAGACTTTGGTTGGCTACTACGTGTGGCATTTTTCTTGCCATTCTGATTCATAAGCTTCCGTTATGGAAAAATATGATTGAAAAGAAAAAAGTAAGTGAAATGATTGGATTACGTCTTGTTGCAGCAGCAATGACTGTTATACTTTGTATTTACGTTTCTTCTTTTCAAAGAGACCAGTTCCAGAAGGATAATTTTGACGTGGAACGTATGAATGAGAATGTCGGAACTTTGCTTACATTCTATCTGAATTCTAAAGAAGTAGTTCTGAAGGCGCCAGATGGATACACAAAGGGAAAGGCTAAAGAGTACCTAAATCAGTTTGAAGATGAGACGGAAGCAGTGAATGCTAGTACGATAGGACCAACAACAAAAAATCCTAATGTTATTATCATTATGGATGAGGCATTTTCAGATTTAAGTGTATTAGGAGATATCAAGTGGAACCAGGACCCTTTAAAGTTTTGCCACAGCTTAGAAAAAGACCCGAATACCATTTCAGGAAAATTGAATGTTTCTGTTTGGGGTGGAAGTACCTGTAACTCTGAATTCGAAGTGTTGACTGGTAATTCATTAAATATGCTTCCTTACGGTTCTATTCCATATATGCAATATGTAACAAAGAACACAGATTCTATCTGTGATTACTTCCACAAGCTTGGATATACCAATATTGCAGTGCATCCATACTGGGGACAATGTTGGAGACGTGATACCGTTTATCCTCAGATTGGATTCGATCAGTTTATCGATGCGGAGGATTTCGACCAGGAACACAGTACAAAAGGAACGAAAAACATTGCGATTCATAAGGGCTGTGATTTTGGTAATTTAGATTACGTTCGTGAGTATATTAGTGATAAGCAGTCATTTAAACAAATCATTCACCAATTTGAAAATAAGAAAGCGGATGAAAAGCTTTTCTTATTTAATGTAACGATGCAAAACCATGGTGGGTATCTGTATGATGGCGATAATCTGGAATATACGACCAGATCCAAGGCTTATCCATATCGTACTTTAAGCCAGTACTTAAGCTTGATTGATAAGACTGATGAAGCTTTAGAATATTTAATTAACTACTTTAAAAAGGTAGATGAGCCGACAGTAATTATGTTTTATGGTGACCATCAGCCAGGTCTTGCAACAGAGTTTTATGAGAGAATGTTTGGTAGAAGTTATGACTATTTTACCATATCTGATTATCAAAAACGTTATACAGTGCCATATTATATCTGGGCAAATTATCCGTTAAAGGATGTGCCTTCTCATGAGCAGGTAAGTACCAATTATCTTACTACAATTCTTAAAGAAGCTTGTGGCATGCCTATGGATTCATGGGATAATTTTAGAAAAAGCGTACGAGAAAAGTATCCTGTCTTGACATCAAGACTGATTGTGAATGCCAATGGACAGCGGTTCAGCAGAGGAATGGTTGAAGATGAACTTCTTGATGAATATGGCATCATCCAATATTATAAAATGAAAGAATAATTGAATAAAGACAGCGAAAAGTAAATGGACATTCCGAGTTTCAATATGAATTGGGATGTCCATTTTTTGTACTGCTGTATAAGAAATTTCGTCACATTAGATTGCCTCTTTTGCAGGCATTTCTACAGGACAGTCAGTGGTGATGTCATTGAATTCAGGCTGATTGATTTCAGGAACGCGAATGACATCTGGAGCAGATACAGGTGATTTTTCTGGTTGTGTATCAGGTGCTGGCATTACAAAACTCCTTTCTTAGATAATATGTGTTTATTATGTGAAAGGAGTCAAAAAATATGTAAACGGTTTAGGGGGGAGAAAAGCGTGATTTACATTACATTAAATTAAATGATGTGATTGAGCCTTAAGAGGTGCTTATGAAAAATTATCAAGTTTATAAAATTGTTTAT
>DBKX01000048.1 GCA_002297865.1 Lachnoclostridium sp. UBA739 | reverse complement strand
CATTTGAATTTGATAGATTTTATTCCCGTATTGCGGAAACAATAATTTGAATTGTTCCAACGCTTCTTTCTCTGTCATTATTATGAATACTGAGGTGCTACATGTTTTATCTTCATAACATTCACAACATACATAATTGCCACCGTCCAATACCAATTGACATTTGTTTATTACATCGATGTCAATTTTTAAATTCTTGAGGACTTTATCTGTATCTGTTATGTAAATCTCTTTTCCTGTTAAATAATCAGGACGATAAACGAATTGAGCAAATTGATTATATCCAAACTGAATTGGTATATAGTCTCGACACCAATAGTCCTTCGTATTGTCCAAAAAGCCATGAGGTATGTTGCTTTCTTTAATAATTTCTTCTATTTGTCTATACAAATCTGGGTAGTCTGTCTTGAAAAGACGTGAGAAGAAAACTGTGTCCTTATATTGTTCTGTCATAGTTCAGTCTTCTTAAATTGGATATTTTGTATAAGCCCATTTTCTGTTGTTTTCCCTATCCTGCTCCTCCAAATTAACCCTTTCCATCGTATAGACTACGTTAGGTTCATCAGATTCTTCATCAACCCATTCTATACTGAAAGTACCTGTGTTGAGCATATTTGCTCCACCCAACAAATCATACCACACGTCCTGTGTGTTCCATTTCCTTGATTTTTGGTTGTTCTCATAATCGGGCTTACCATTCTGGATAGCTTTGTAACCTCTTATCAGGAACGATGCATGATACTCTTTTTGGGAAGAATCAAACAAGACATCAATTCCAGAGGGATTCGGACACAAAGCACCAACAGGATAGCCAAATTCTTGTTCTCCCTTTAGATGATTCTTAGGGTCTTTTATCTCGCCATTGTCTTCATGATAATAGAATTCAATACAAGTAAGTTTGATTTTATATTCATCATCCTGACCTTTATTAATAAGAAAATAGCCACTATAAAAAGCTGCCTTTGCAATCTGTTCAAAGGATTTTGCCAAATGTCTTTCGTCTCCTTGAGCTCCTTTGAAATTTTGTAGTGCAAGATATAAATTTGAATGTTTCATATATTATATAAATTATTAATAATTAGTTATTTACCGACATCTACAAAGGTATTGTTTTTTGTAGAAAACAAAGAGAAATACACCGCATTTAACCTTTGTTTAGACATAAAAATCAACCAAGTAAATTTTTGAGGTATACTGTACAACATTCATTGTTTTTGTGGCGTTTTGTTCGGTCTTTATGCGACAAACATTATTTTTCTCTGATTATTTTTCAGAATCGTTTCCGTAGTACCGGCAAAAGTTTCCGTAGTTATAGAGGGAGTTTCCGTAGTTGTTTCCGTAGCAACGCAATAAGTTTCCGTAATAACTTTATGTACATTTGTGGATCAAAAGAGTAAGGAAGTATGGCGTTATCAATCCCCAATGGGGAAAGGGGCATTGTGCTCTACTTCGAGCATATTTATATTTTTCGTCTGCTAAATTAAGGCATAAAGCAAAACAGACCGACATGAATCATTCTTCACATCGGTCTGTTTTGCTATTTTCAATCCCACTTATGCCTGTCTGCTACATATCCCCTACACACAAATGGTGTATAAGGCATTCCATCTTTTGTCATTTTCAGCCCCTCGCCATCAAATTGGGTGATTTTGATTTCTGTATCATCTTGAATGTAATGATATTTGTAGCTGTATTCTTGCACCACAAAGTAAGAGAAATCATCCGTCCGTCTAACTATTTTGAACCACTGAAGCAATTCTATCTTAGTTACCAAAAATTCATTGTTGATAACACAGATGTTGTCGTCTGCCCTAATTTCCCATTGCCTGAATGGGGTATCAGCAAGCCCTGGAATATTTCTGATATAGCACCAGTCGCCTTCTTTCACCAAACTCACAAATCCACGCTTGAATGTGGTCGGTTTTGACAGGAAGATTTTATTTGTCACCGTATCTATCCAAGCTTCTTTTTGATTGTAAAGACGCTTGATATATACGATACCGTCTCTTTCCATACGCCCCTCTTTCTGCAAGTCTTTTGTGCTGGAGAATGAGTCATAATGCCCGGCTGTCCTTTCCATTTCCTTCCGTTCAGCCTGTTCCTTCTCATATTTTTCAGCACATTGATGGCTGAATTCCTCCATAAACTCTTGTGACGGAATAGGTATCAACGGACTGCCTATATTTTCCTGTGCCACATAGTTTCCTTCATCGTCATAGTATAGTCTTAGGGTATTAACACCTTCCTTATAGTAATACACCTTGTTCGGCTCATCCCATGGAATGAACCTGCGCTTCCAATTCAATCCTGTCCCCACTTGCAACTCCAATGTCTTCACCGTTAAATAAGCTTTCTCGTCAATGAACTTCGATCGTATGCGGGGGTATAGCCTCTTGCCATCCTCAGTACTGAAGTCGATGCCCTGCAGCTTTACGCTCTGTGGTTTCTTCATAAACCAAAGTCCATTGCGCAAGTCAAGCCATTCTTTCCGTCCTGCTTTCTTCCTGATGTAGCAGTAGGCAAATCCATCGTTGGTTACTTCTATTTTCTTGTATATGCAATCCAATATCACATGGCCGTCCTTGTCCTTGATTCCTAATAACCCCTTGTCGTTCTCCACAAGACTATAGCCGTAGGAGTCCATAATCATCCGTCGCTGACGCTCATGGCTGATGAT
>DBKX01000121.1 GCA_002297865.1 Lachnoclostridium sp. UBA739 | reverse complement strand
AATTTTTCGCACAACATAGTTTCAGCTTTCAAAACATCATTGCCAAACTCTGCGTAAGTCTTTGAACAGTCTCCAATTTCCTTATTCCGAAAAGTAAACGCTTTGTTTGGACCATACAGCTTAACAGAATACTGTAACAGGTCTTGTATAGTCTGTATATTTTTAGCATATCCAAATAGAGGATACTCTCCTTCTGGCTTATTACGCTCTTTTCTTCCTCTCTCGACTAGAATGTTAAATAGCTGGATAGGAGTAAAAACAGTATTGTATTCTGGCAGTGACAGCTTTATCCGATAGTTATTTTCAATTTCTGTAATCAGTTTAAGTGCTGTAACAGAATCAACTCCGATATCTTCTAGCTTCTCATTGTTCCATATATGTATTTGCTCACAAGGTATATTTTGTGCTAAAAATTCAACAAATTCTTCGTAAACTAGCATATTGGTGTTCTCCTCTCATATTCGTTAGACAGATACTTTACATCTTAACAATTTTCGTTTTACTGAAAAAGTGCATAAACCCAAAATAAGCAGCAACTAATATGCATAAAACTAGTATTCTTAGTCCCATTACCAGAAATGAAAGCAGCCAGAATAACTCTACTGATATAATAGCTGCCATTGCAAATAATGCAACTAGCATAAATACTTTCTGCTTTTTATTCAAATTCTTAAATACCTTTGGGTTTGCTAAAACTCTATACATATCAAGACGTATGTTTGGATTTTTTGATAAAATGCAAAATAGATAATAGCCATCTGTCAACGATAATGGCAACATATTAACATAAATCATACGAATATTTGCCAATGCAAAATAGAATAGCAAATGACTATCCAATAAGAAAGAGAAATCAAGCATAATGATACCAAGAAGCAGATTTGCTAGCACCCCAGACAGGACAACAGGAACTATTTTCTTTCTTTCAAGGGAATAAATACATTTTTGCCTAACATAAAACATTGGCATAAAACCTAAAAACAAGGCAAATGAAATTAAACCTTCCTTTAATCCATTTGCAATACCCGTAATTCGATGTGCAGCTTCATGAAATACAAAGAATACAGGAGTTAATAGAAACACATAGATATACCAGATAACACCAGTCATATTAACCCCATTCTTCTGATTTTGACTGGTAAGTCCACTGAGTAACTCCTTAATACAACATTCGCCATTCTCACTGAATAACAAAACAAGCAGGAACAATACTGCTATGAGCAAAACATATTTATATGCCTTTACTAGCATTTTACATAATGAAACCGTAGATTTCTTTTTATATGGAGCATCGATTTTGAATATATTGATTGACATACTTTGCACTTCATTAAAATTACCTTTATTGTGGTATCCTTCTATAAATCCTTTATTCATAAGCATGCCAATCATTTTTGCTATATTCTCAATTGTTCCAAATCCCATATTCGACAGATATTCTATGCTTTTGCTCCCATCTAGCTGTGAAAAAAATTTCTTATAAAATGAAATTCTGTTTTCCCTTACCAGCATATGACTATCTTCACTGTAACATCCAATTACATAATAACCATCTTCGGATTTTGTCGTATATAAGTCATTTAAAAATAAGTCCTCCCTAAGTTTTGGGCAATACTCTTTATCCATTTTCTTCTCCAATCGTTTTAGACAATTCAACAATTGACCGTTCAATTACCGCTTTTCCAATCTCACATGCAAACGGTATTGGTTTGTCCACATTACCGTGAAACAGTAGTCTCGATCCAATACAGTGTCCGTAAGAATTTGCACAAAGCTTTCTAGACCAGCATTTTAGACAATCTTCATTTTCATTTGCCTTACTTAAGTATTCTCGCAAGTTCAAGTTTTTCTCATCATATTCGTCTTTTACGAGACTATTGACATTCCCAATAATATAACGTTCAAATCCTATGAACATAAAACATGGATACATATCACCGTTTACATCAACTGCAACATCGGAAACCACTGCTCCACAATTGTTTCCACAATACTCCTTTTTGGTAATCGCTGTTAAAATACCACCAAGTAAATGATACTTTCCCTTTAAATCGCTGGTATTATCAAAAGATTCCTTCACCCATTCTTCGAAAAAGCTTTTTACCAACTCCATATCAAGAATCTGCATCTGATACTCTTTCTTGTCTTTATGAAATACTGGTGAAATTTCAAAAGAATCTGCTTGTAGATTCTTTAATGGTGTAAGAGAACTTATCGTCCCCTTTTCTAAATAATCTTTTATGTGATAAGGCGTTACTGTTATCTCTATACATAAGAAATATTTTCTCGTTCTATTCATTTTTTGAATTGTATGTATTACTGTATCATATACACTTTTATCGCTTCCATGGAACACTCTGCTTTGATCATTTATAGCTTTCTCCCCATCTAGACTAATGGTAACAGAATCAAAATAGGTATCAAATAACTCTATCATTTCTTCATCAATTAAAGTTCCATTGGTAACAATGGTAAAATGAGGTCTTTTAATACCTTTTTCTTTGAAATACTGATCAATATAAACAACTCCATCGACTAATACACTTTTGTTCATCAGAGGCTCTCCTCCAAAAAACTGAATCATATCAATTCCATCTGGATATAATTTTAAAACTCCTTCAATTGTGTTCTTTAGTGTATCCAGGCTCATATTGCCAGCTGATTCTTTCTGATAGGAACCTCCACAGGCATAACAGTATTTACATTCCAAATTACAGTAATTTGACAAAGTGATAATTAGTCTGTTGCATATATTCTTTTCCTGTTTATTCTTCACCTCATAAGTTTCACACTTTTTTAGACAGGTTTGTTTTATATCATTTTCCAATTTTTCTTTGCTACACTTATCCAATTCTTCATTCATGGTATCTGGCAATTTATAGATGGATAAATTATCCCCATCCACTATATAATAATTATTTTCCTTTTTATATATATGATTAAGTTCAGACATATTCTTCCTCCTCAATACATTTGCATTTTAAGCATTTATAATAATTTCCTTTAGCTTGAAAAAAATATTCTTCTCTAAAGCAGCAATTTCATCCAAACGTTCCGCAATAAATTCTGTCTGTTGAAATATTGTTCCATCTAATGCATTTCTATCAGAATATATTGTCTTCCATAAAAGAACATCTCTTTCGAAATCGTCCAAAACCATTTTCATTTCTTTACACATATTAAAAAGTTTACCATTCTCTTTCAAAAATTGTAGGTATAACTGTCTATAAAATGTTCCACTCGCTTCCTGTTCCTTGAAACCCGACCGCAGCACTGGTATCTGATATTCCAAATAGCACTGATACTTTTTACTTTTCTTTCCCTTCTTACCAAACTTCTTCAGAAACCGAGATAACTCAAGCATATTTTCAATTGCGCCGTTCTTTTCTAAAAAGGCAGTTGCCTGATTCAAAACTGCTTTTTTAAAATCATTTACCGACTTATCTTTATAACTAAAATTATTATTGATATAATAAAACTCTCCATTAGGAGAAGCAAAGTCTAACTTGACATACATACCTCTTTTCAATGCCTGAAGACTTATCGTTTCTACCTTAGAAGACATTACATCCAAAATATCCGCTGTATTATGTATCACATCAAAATCTTTTATCATGACTACATGATAGCCAAAATGGGCTTTTTTAATCTTTAGAAAATCCAGAAAAAAACGATCTACTGCAACAATAATAGGACCTTTTTCCTTTTGTATTGTTATCAGCTCTGGATCCAACACTTCAATTTCTGGTTCATTGGATTTTGCTTTTACGAATGGAATTGACGAATCTTTACAGAATTTTAAGCCACATTCCAAATTTCTTCCCCATACGCTAACTAGTTCTACTTTGTCAGATAATTTCATGCTATCTAATTGGAAACATAAACCTTCACCATATCCCAATATGTCATACGGTTCAATTGCAGTTTCGTAAAATCTAAATAACTGTGTAAGTAACACCAGCCTGCAATCACCTACTAGTTCAGGTTGCTGGTTCCATACGAATGCTTCTTGTAAAGATTTATCATCAACCATAACTACCTCCAGAAATAAATTATACCGGCAATATATGTTTACTAAATTAATGATAATAACAGAAGAAATTACCCCATATTATGGGTTTGCTTATAGTAACTTTGATACTCCAGCAACTAATTTCTTTTAAAATTATCTTACAGCTGCTGCAGCACAGTTACAGCCTGTACCACTACCTGGTGTTACCATTTCTTCTAATTCAGAGAAATCTGAAACAGTTACTTCACAATCTTCCATATTCATTTCTACACTTTTAAAAATATTTTCCATAATAACAACATCCTCTCTTCAATTAATATTGTTCTTACACTATGTAACATTTCTTTATTGCCGGTATAATATTTAGGTTAGCTGTGTCAAATACTCAACTTTCACTAACCGTATACTTAGTATGCCACATTTTGTAGGTTTAGGTCAACTATCTATTGATAAATTTCGATTTTTTCTTATAAATTTCATAATTTTTATCACTTTTTAGACCTAATATCACAAAATTCTAAATAATCTTAAAATTATCGTGCTAAAATCTTCGAGTTTGACATCCTTTTCATAAGAAATGAAGCTCCCGCTTCACGATTTTTTAATCGTTTAAGCGACAGCTCCTAAATTTGTACTTTTTCAAATTCTGTTTTATCTGATTTTATTCTTAGAACAATCCCGTAATAACTCCGTCCTCATTCACATCAATATTCTCAGCAGCAGGCTTCTTAGGAAGTCCTGGCATAGTCATGACCGTACCAGTAATCGCAACTACAAATCCTGCACCTGCAGATACATAAATCTCACGAATATTAATATTAAAGTTTTCAGGTCTGCCAAGAAGAGTTGCATCGTCTGACAAGGAATACTGATTCTTCGCCATACATACAGGCATATTGCCAAATCCAAGTTCTTCTAAGCGGTTCATGGCTTTCTGTGCTAATGGGTCAAATGTCACACTGGCAGCTCCATAGATTTCTTTTGCAATTGTTTCGATCTTTTCTTTGATTGATAGGGAGTTATCATAAAGTGGTTTGAAATGGCTTTCTTTGCTTTCAAGAGTTTCCATAACTTTGTTGGCTAACTCAATTCCGCCTTCGCCGCCTTTTTCCCAAACCTCAGATAATGCAAATTCACATCCTCTGGATTCACAGAATTCTTTTACATAAGCAAGTTCTGCATCAGAGTCCGTAATAAAGCGGTTTAATGTAACAACACATGGCACACCGTATTTCTGAACATTTTCAATATGCTTTTCCAAGTTCACGATACCTTTTTTCAAAGCATCCAGATTCTCAGCACTTAACTCAGTCTTAGGTACACCACCATTGTATTTTAAAGCACGTACAGTAGCTACTAAAACGACTGCATCTGGTTTTAAATCAGCCATACGGCATTTAATATCAAAGAATTTTTCAGCACCTAAGTCAGCACCAAAACCTGCTTCTGTAATTGCATAATCAGCTAACTTTAAGGCTGTCTTTGTTGCACGGACACTGTTACATCCATGTGCGATATTAGCAAATGGTCCACCGTGAACAATTGCAGGGGTATTTTCCAATGTCTGAATCAGGTTTGGCTTGATTGCATCTTTTAAAAGTGCTGCCATGGAACCAACTGCGTTCAGTTCTTTGGCTGTGACAGGAGTTCCTTCATAAGTATATGCTACAATGATTCTGCCAAGACGTTCCTTTAAGTCCTGCATATTTTCTGCAAGGCAAAGGATTGCCATAATTTCAGATGCCACTGTAATGATAAAGTGGTCTTCACGAACAACACCGTCTGTTTTCTTGCCAAGACCTACTACGATATTACGAAGTACACGGTCATTCATATCTAAACATCTTTTCCAAACAATCTGATTTGGGTCAATATTTAAAGCATTTCCCTGTTGTATATGGTTATCAAGCATAGCAGCTAGTAAGTTATTCGCTGATGTAATCCCATGGAAATCACCTGTGAAATGTAAATTCAAATCTTCCATTGGTACAACCTGCGCATAACCACCGCCCGCAGCTCCACCTTTTATACCGAAACATGGTCCCAATGATGGTTCACGTAATGCAATGACTGACTTTTTACCTAGTTTTCCAAATGCCTGTCCTAAACCAACGGTTGTAGTTGTTTTACCTTCTCCAGCAGGCGTTGGGTTAATTGCTGTAACAAGAATTAACTTTCCATCCTTATTATCTTTCACTTTTTCCCAAAGGTCATCAGATAACTTTGCTTTATACTTTCCATAGAATTCCAAATCATCTTCCGCGATATGTAACAAAGCTGCTACATCTTTAATGTGTTTCATATTCGCCTCTTGAGCAATTTGTATATCTGTCTTCATGCTTCGTGTCCTCCCAAATTAAATAATCATTAAACTCAGATTCGATAATATCATAAAAAAAAGCATTTTACAACCTCTTGTATATCTGTTTCTTAATATACTCTAAATATAGTGCTACAATATTAATATCCGAACAACTGTATAACATGCGGGACCCAACCACATCTTCAATCTCATTAAAAATCAATGCTCCATTGTCCCCTATGATAAAATCGATTCCTGCTAATCCAAAGTCAAATAAGTCTACAATTTTCTCTACAATTGCTTTTTCATCTTCTTCCAATGTATAAAACTCCGCTTTCCCGCCTAATGAAAAATTGGATCGAAAACCATCTTTTCCTGTTCGAAGGACAGCCCCTACCATTTCATTTCCCACAATGTAAACTCGTAAGTCCTGTTTTTTAGAACTAGCTAGTGGCTGAATGACAACATGGTCATCTAATTTTTCATAAACTGGTACTATGTCATCTCCATCTTCTACAAGAAATACTTGTGAACCGCCATGTCCCGATACAGATTTCACCACAAATGGTCTTTTCACTGTATTTAACTGTTCTAACAGAAAACTTTTATGGACAAATCTGCTATCTACCATAGCTACCCCTGTTTTGGCTACATATTGGTACGTCTGCGCTTTGTCATTGCAGACAGAGGCAACAAAAGAACTATTAAACACTGGAATCTCCAATAATTCTAGCTGTCTGCTAAGAAGTGGATAATTCATGCGTACGATTGCAAAATCAGGCTTATCCATTTCTTTTCCTTGATAACACAGATACCATTCATCATACTGAACGCCAAATTCAATATCTTCTATATAAAGAAGATGCATCTCTATACCAAGTTTTTCACCCTCAACTTTGTAAAAATCAATATATCCTGCATTTCTTTTCGCATCTTCTCTATTATATAAAATCCATCCTTGTAAGGTTCTCTCACTCATTGCTTTCCTCTCCTAAATTGATTGTTTCATATACTCTAAAATGTACTGTGCCGTATTCACACCAGTGCAATCGTAGATATTTTTAAAATGTGCATTGGAATTCACTTCACACACAATTGGTTCTTCCTGCTCGCCAAACAAAATATCAACACCAGCAAAATCTAGTCCGATTGCTCTCGTACTTCTAACAGCAAATTCTTCCTGTTCTTTCGTCCATTGATACGGTTTCATCTTTCCACCATTGGATATGTTGGCACGAAAATCACCATTTTCCGAATAACGGTACATAGCAGTAATCACTCGGTCACCTACTACCTGAAGT